>JAKANP010000017.1 GCA_021812345.1 bacterium
CGTAAACCATTCCAAAATTCAAAGTTTTTGCCAACCGTCTCATTTGTTTTGTTACCTGTTCTTTTGAAGCTCCGAATATTTTTTCGGCTGTAGCCGTATGGATATCTCCGTTATTTTTAAAAGTTTCAATCATTTGCTTGTCTCCGGTCAAAGATGCCAGGACCCTTAGTTCTATTTGAGAATAATCAAAAGAGATTAAACGATTTTTTGGCGAAGCGACAAAAACATTTCTTATCTTTGAAGACCAATCTGATTCCTGCGGGATATTTTGCAAATTTGGATTTTGGCAAGAAAGCCGTCCGGTAGCCGCTCCTAATTGCAAAAATGTCGGATGAATTCTCCCGTCGGAAGCGACTAATTTTTTAAACGCATCGATGTAAGTAGTTTTAAGTTTGAATATTTCACGATACAAAATCAGCGCGCCAAAAACAGGCAGGTCATTTTTTTCTTTGGTTTTTTCTATGGTTTCGGCGGATGTTGAATTTATTTTTAAATTAAGAGTATTTTGAAAATAATCCAAAAGCTGTTTGGGTGAATTTGGGTTTATATTTTTTCCGATTATTTCAAAAAGTTTGTTTTCCGATATTTTTAGAGCTTCGTTAAGTTCTTTTTTTGTTTTTTCTAAAGATTTTTCATCAACTAAAATTCCGTTCTGCTCCATTCTGGCAATAACCGGCAAAAGAGGCATCTCGATTTGATACATTATTTTTTCAAGTCCTTTTTCTTTAATTTTTCCGACAAGCCAATTGTATGATTTCAAAATAAAATCTTCTTCCGATAAATCTTGCTTGAATAATTTCAAAGATGCGCTTTGCCAATCGTCAAATTCCATCCCCAAAAGCCTTAGAGCGATGCTTATATCAAAAATCGGCTGAGCAAAATTTATTTTTTTATAAATCGGTTTTAAATCATATCCGATTTTTTCTTTTTTGGAATTTAAATCTTTTTTATCAAATGATTTGATTGAATCTTCGGTTATCAAAATTAAATCATCTTTCTTTAAAATTATTTCGCGCGAATTTATATTTTCTTTGCTTTCTGTTTCTTCTTCTTTAAAATCTTCTTCTGTTTTATTTTCTGAAACAAAATCTTCTTTTAATCTTTTAATAAAACTGGAAAAGTCGTTCTCTTTGAAATATTCCAAAATTTTATTTTTATCCGGAGAAAAAACAAAATCGTCAATTTCAAAATCAATCGGCGCATATTGATCGATTTTTGCCAATTTTTGAGAAAGCAGGGCCGTCTCTTCCTGTTTTTTTATTTTTTCATAATATTTTTCATCACCGCCTTTTTTCAAAAAATTTTCCAATGTCCCGTATTTTTGCAAAATCAAAGCCGCGGCTTTGGGGCCGATACCAAAAACTCCCGGAATATTATCCGAGGCATCTCCAACCAGAGCTTTGTAGTCAATAAGTTGGTCGGGAGTTATCCCGTATCTTTCTTTAACTTTTTCTTCGTCATAAACTATAGTTTCGGAAATTCCTTTTTTAAAGGTATCGACAATAATTTTCCCGTCTTTAATCAGTTGGAGCGAATCCAAATCACCGGTCAAAATGACGGTTTTAACATCTTTTATCTCTTCCGATTTTTTAGCCAAAGAACCGATAATATCATCGGCTTCATATCCGGGTATCTCCACAAAATTTATGGAAAAATTCTCAAAAAGCTTGTGCGCTCCTATTATTTGAGAAATTAATTCGTCCGGAGCTTTTGGCCTTTGGGCTTTATAATCCGAAAATATTTTTTTTCTGAATGTCGGTTCCGGTCTGTCAAAGCAAGCAACGGCATAATCCGGTTTTTTTCCGGAAACAATTTTTAAAAGAATATTTGATATGCCATAAAGCGCTCCAACGGGCTCTCCTTTGGGGTTAGTAAACGGCGGCAAGGCGTGAAAACAACGATGAATTAAAGAGTTGGCGTCTATCAATAGCAATGTTTTCATTTTTTTATTGTATCACATTATTATTTCCTGTCATTTATAATTTATAATTTTAAAAAATATTTCCCGTCAAGTATCTTACGATCCCCAAATAGCAAAGTGAATTTGCTACGGGGCGCAGCGTGAGATACTTGACGACTTTTGATTCTAATAAAAACACGACTGTTATGCTATAGCATAACAGCGCACATTGGGATTTATTACGCAGATCAAGATGACATTAAGGATGGGCTTGGAATCCATCCTATACTCTGATTCGAACGGGTAGCTTTCGCTGGAATGACAGAAGGGACATATTCCAGCTTTCGCTGGAATGACGAGAGAGTTTGTCATCCTGAATTTATTTCAGGATCCATCTTTTCTGGATTCCAGCCTCCGCTGGAATGACAGAAGGGATAGATTCCAGCATGCGCTGGAATGGCAAACTCGCGCGCCCTCCGTAGATTTAGCGAAAGAAGGAGCCCGCCCTCCGTAGCTTTAGCGAAGGAGGGATTCCTCCTTTCTTAAAGGAGGTGGCGAGTCCGCGAGACGGAGGATTTGTAAAAAATGTATTTTGTATTTAGTATTTAGTATTTTGCTCGCTCTCCGAAGCTTTAGCGAAAGAAGGAGCCCGCCCTCCGTAGCTTTTTTGACCTTCCGAAGCCTTGTGCGAAGGAGGTAGCGAAGGATGGGTTCGTATTTATTTTGCCCGCCCTGAGCTTGTCGAAGGAGCTTGCCCTGAGCGAAGTCGAAGGGTGAATAATTTTATTTATTCTATCGGTTTGATTATCACTCTTCTTTGTTTTCCTTCTCCCGAGCTTTCGGTTTTTAAATCCGGACGCATCGCCAATTGAGAATGAACAATTCTTCTTTCGTAAGCGTTCATTGCCGGCAACGCAACTTCTTTTTTGGTTATGGAAACTTTCTTTGCCGCCGCTTTTGCCAATTCAACAATTAAATCTTCTCTTTCTTTTCTGTAATTGTTTATATCAATATAAACATAATCAAAATTCTTTTTGCTTAAAATCATCTTTACCAAAAACTCCAAATCGGCAATCATTTGCGGAGTAAATCTTTTTAAAAACGGGGCGTCATTAATGAATATCAAATATCTCTTGGAATCTTCAATTAAAGAAACCGAGAAATCCTCAAATCCCATCAACCTTATCAATTGTTCAATTAGTGTTTTTGTTTCGTTCATTGTTAAGAATTTTTTTATTTATAACTATCTGTTGGATAACCGAAAACGCGGAAGTTGTCAACCAATATAAAGCAACTACCGACGGCAACGGATACAAAATTAATACCGTTAAAACCGGACCCATTATCATCATATTCCTTGAAATTTTTTGAGCAATGTCCGCTTCTTTGCTTTGAGCAGAATTTGTCGCCAATTTTGACATATTCATCATCAATTTTGACTGCAGATATTGGAAAACTCCGGCGATAACCACAATCCAAATATTTTTAGAAGTTAAATCAATAATTCCCAAAAACATCGTGTGGATATTGTGAGGGGGCAAAACGAAAGAATACAACTGAGACAAAACATTATTTGAAAATCCGTTCAAAAACACCCGATATAAAGCGATTAAAATCGGCAATTGAATCAAAAGTAAAATAAATCCGGAAAATGGATTTACTTTGTGTTCCTTATAAACCTTCATTATTTCTTCCACTTGTTTTTCTTTATTGTCTTTGTGTATTTTTTGAAGTTCTTTTATGCGAGGTGTTATTTTTTGCAAGATAGTCTGGTCTTTGGCGCTTTTATAAAAAATTGGAAGCAAAATCAATCTGATTACAATTGTAAGCAAAATAACCGAAATTCCGATATCGGCAATGGTATTGTTATAAATCAAAAACAAAAGATTCAACAACGGTCTATATAAAAATTCATTAAACAGGTAAGACATTGTGTTTTATTTTATTTTTTTAAAAATATCCGAAACAATCATTTCCATTTCTTGAGATTTTTTTCCGATAATCGCCGACTTGAGATAAATAACGACATTTTTTTGAGGTATTTTATAAAGTTCAAGTTTTCTTATCGCCTCATAAACTATTCTCTTGTATTTATTTCTTTCTGTTGTTTTTTTAAAAACAGAAAGCGGAGCGATGACGGCAAATTGGCTGTAATTCAACGGAGAATTAAACACTTTCAAATTAAACTCGTTTGATTGCCGAGATAATAAAAGATTTTTTTGAGCGGAATCATTTTTATTAAAAAATGCCGCTGTCAATTTATATTTTTTAGCGAGCATGGCAAAAAAACAAAAATCAAAAATGTTTAAAAATTAAACTGACAATTTTTTTCTCCCTTTTGCTCGCCTTCTTGATAAAACTCTTTTTCCCGAAGAACTTAGCGATCTTCTCAAAAATCCGTGAGTTCTGGCGCGCTTTTTTTTCTTTGGCTGATACGTTCTTGACATAAAAAAAGATTATCAGGTTTCGGATTAAAAATCAATTGACTGAAGTTTGAAAATCGGACAATAAATACGACTCGAGTTTATCAAAAGCGGGATCTCTTTCTTTTTCATCTTCAATAGTTTGAGTTCTTTCTTTTTTCACATAAAGCATCAAAGAGAGCGCTTTTTGAAATCTTTGCGCCAAATCTTTTTTTCCCAATGATTCGGCATATTTTTGATAAGTTTTGAGTTGAATAATAATTTCTTCAAGCGCTTGAAATTGAAATTGGTTTTCAAAAAGAATTTTTGGATTTTTAACCGCTTCCAAAAGAGTTTCCGATAATTCAAAAACCGTTTCCTTTGATGCCGTTACAACCACTCTCACAACGCCCGATAATTGGCCTTTTATATTTCTTCTTTTTGATTCAAAATATTTTATTTTCGGCAACTTATTTTCGTCTATTTCTTTTTTTATTTTTTGCACTTTATCCTCAAATTCATTACTGAAGGTAACGTCTATCGCCAGTCCGATTTCTCCGACAAAAATTCCCTCTTCGTCTTTGGAAAGTTCGGCAATCAAATCTATTCCATTGGCAATATCGTCATATTTGGATGTCTTTATCGTTTGAGCGTTTTTTCCGAACCATTCTCTGGCGACTACCGTAATTGCTTCAAAAATTTCCCCGAGTTTGGCATTTTCCGGATTCTCCTGATTATTATTCTGAAAATCGGATTTTCTTCTGTCAACATAATCCAAGTCTCTTTTTACTTCTTCCGGTCCGTATAATTTTTGAAAATCGGATTCCTTAATTTGAGTTCTTCTTATGATTTCCCGCGACAAAGAAAGGGCTTTTTCAATGATTTCTCCTTTCTCGATTCCGCTTTTTTTATTGTTCTCAAAAATATTTTTCATTTTTATTTTTTAAATTCTAACACAAAAAGATTATTAAAATAAGCGCGGATCACCGATGACCCGCGCTTTTTGAATATTCAAAAAAAGTTTTTGTAAATTTCTTTTATTTTATTTGAATACATCCGATACTTTTTGGGGAGATGAATTCCTTTCTCTATCAAATTAATAAGACACTTTTTGCAGATATAAATATTTTTTTCTTTATCAATTTCCAGCTTTGACGGTTTTTTGCAAAGAACGCACGACCACTTTTGGTCTTGTCCGCAATTTTCACAGTTAAACTCCAAAACTCCGTTAATCTTTCCGAATTCCACCAGTTGGCATCCGCAATTTTCACATTGATAATTTTCTTTGGCGGATTTTTTGTTTTTTTCAAACCAAACTTGTTTGTAATAAGATCTCAAATTCTTATTTTTGATCAGATTCGGAGAAAACAGCGTCGGTCCCGGAAACCATTCCAAGATAATTTTCTTCACCGCCTCTTCCAAAGCCAAATCGGAAAAAATAGTGTGGTAAGCCCTGTGCTCTTTTTCTGTTTTTAATATCTTATTGCGAAAATCATCAGGATTGATGCCAAACTCGGAACATCGACTCTTGGGAAGCCTGTGATGCTCGGTATTTTTATTGCTCAAATCCCCTCCTTTTTAAAATTCTAAACTAAAATATATCCCAAAAAATGAATAATTTCAAAAAATATCCACATTAAGGAAATTTTTTCAAGAAAAAATACGCTTTTTGAACAATTTAAAAAATAAGACAATAAATAAGGCTTTAATCAAGTCTGGACACAAATAATAAAAGTGATCATTATCATTCCAAAAAAGAAATCCACAGCTTATTAACATTTAACAATTTTATGGTCTATATTTAAATCGATTTTTTGTTTAGAATAGGAAATATCTTATTCTTCGATGTTTTGTCTCTGTGAATAAAAAGTGTATTCGTTATTGTTTTGTAAAAACTTTTTCTTTTTAATAAATTTTAACTTTAAAAAACCAAAATGGATTTAAAAAAATTGTGGGAGAAAACTTTGTCCGATATAGAACTTCAAATTTCCAAACCCAATTTCCTAACTTGGTTTAAAAATAGCCGTCCCATAGAAAAAAACGAGCAGTCGGGAACTATAATCATCGGCGTCAGCAATAATTTTGCCAAAGAATGGATTCAATCAAAATACAGCAAGATGATTTTGGAAATTATCAGAAATCTCGACCCTTCAATAAACAAAGTGGATTATGTGGTTTTAACTGATAGCAATATAAACAAAAGAATTTATTCCGAAAATAAAAAATCCGATGAACAGCAGAGTGCCGGTCAAATAGGATTTATTGAATTTGCTGCCGATCCGGAAACAAATCTTCATCCGAAATATTGTTTTAAAAATTTTGTCGTCGGTTCTTCCAATGAACTGGCCTACGCCGCGGCTAATGCCGTGAGCAAAGAACCGGGTAAAAAATATAATCCTCTTTTTGTTTATGGAGGAACCGGACTCGGAAAAACTCATTTAATTCAGGCGATAGGCAATGAAATACTTAAAAATTTTAAAGGCAGAATCAAAGTAAAATATGTTCCTTCGGAAAAATTTGTTAATGATGTTGTTTGGGCAATCAGAACCAAAAGAATGGATGATATAAAAAACAAATATAGAACGGTTGATGTTTTGATTATTGACGATATTCAATTTATCGGAGGCAAAGAAAGAAGCGAAGAGGAGTTTTTTCACACTTTTAATATTCTTTATCAAAATAATAAGCAAATTATTTTGTCTTCCGACAGGCCTCCGTCTCAAATTCCGACGCTTGAAGACAGGCTAAGATCGCGTTTCGAGGGCGGAATGATTGCTGATATCACCTACCCCGATTATGAAATGAAATTGGCCATCATCAAGAACAAAACTCTGGAAAAAAATATTATTTTCCCCGAAGAAGTCAACCATATTATTGCCGTTAAGATACAAAGAAACATCAGAGAGATTGAAGGAATAATAAATAAATTGTTTTTTTATAAAGAATTCAAAAATAACGAATTGGACGCCAAAACAACGGAAGAAATTATCAACGCTACCCTCCAGCAAAATATGGTGAATATTAATCCGCAAATGGTAATTAAGTGTGTTTCTGATTTTTTTGAAATTAATCCTCAAGATATAACTAATAAATCGAGGAGAAAAGAAGTTGTGATGCCAAGACAAATAGTAATGTTTTTATTGAGGGATATGTTGGGGATGTCTTACCCGGATATTGGGGATAAGTTGGGAAAAAGAGATCACACCACCGCAATTCATTCTTACAATAAAATATCAGGTAAAATAATGTCGGATAAAAATTTAAATCAAAAAATAGTGCTTATAAAAGAATCAATCAACAAAAGTCGATCTTAAGTTATTAAATTAATATCCATAATTTATAAACAAGTTATATTCAATTAATTAAAATCATTTATTGTTTTTATTGTTATAAAAATTGAACTTTATAGATTATTAACATATTAACTTACACTATAACTATAACTACTATTTATATATATTATTAATTAATAAAAAGAAGTATGAACGTTATTGTATTAAAAAATAATTTAAAAGAGGCGTTATCGATAATATCCGGAGCCAGGAAAGAAAGCGGTAATCTTCCGATACTAAAAAACTTCCTATTGGAAACTCAAGGAGAAAAATTAAAACTTTCTTCAACCGACCTTGAAATAGGAATAAACGCTTTAATTTCGGCTAAAATAATAAAAGAAGGGTCTTTAGTTATCCCATATAATATTTTTAATCAAATAATAAACAATTTAACATCCGAAAGAATTAGTTTAGAAAAGAAAGATAATTCATTATTAATTACCTCAGATAATTACAAAGCTAAAATATCCACCGTTTCTAAAGAGGATTTTCCGATAATACCCGAAATAAAAAATAAAAAAGCCAATTTTTGCGAATGTGAATCGGATTATTTTATAGAATCACTGTCGTCAGTCGTCTCTGCTTGCCAGGTTTCCGATATAAGACCGGAATTAAGCGGTATTAATTTTTGGTTTAAAAATAATGAAATAAAATTGGCAGCCACCGACAGTTTTAGATTGGCGGAAAAAACAATGTCCGATAAAAAAATAGATTTTCAATTTGAAAAAGAATTTTCGTTTATTATTCCCCTAAAAACAGCATCCGAAATAATAAGAATATTTTCTTTAAAAAAAGATGAAAAAATTAAAATATTTTTTGAATTGAATCAAATATCGGTTGAAAGCGAAAACATAAAATTATTTTCAAGATTAATCGAGGGAAAATTTCCGGAATATGAATTTATTATTCCTAAAGATTTTGAAACCGAAGCGGTGATGGATAAAAATGATTTAGTCGGAGCTTTAAAATTATCCGGCTCTCTTTCAAACAGATTAAACGAAGTAAAATTTATCACCGATGAAAGTTTTAAAAATATAAGAGTTTTTTCTTCCAGTCAGGAATTTGGAGAAAGCGAATATTTATTGCCGGCAAAAATAAAAGGAACGGTTGCCAAAGTTATTTTTAATTGGAGGTTTATATTGGATGGATTAAAAAATTTGAAAAATCAATCGGTTTTTATAGGGTTTAACGGAGAAGAAAAAGCCAGTTTGATAAAATCCGCCGATGACCCTAGTTATGTTTATATAGTAATGCCGATAAAATCTTCTTAAATAAATAAACTCCGCCTTAAATCGCGGAGTTTTAATTTTTACTTTGGAAGCTTCTTGTCCCACAGTTTTAATACTGCCTCTTTCAATTCTTTGTTTTGACAAACTAACCGGCAATTAATCCAATGAATTGAAGTTAGTTTCTTATAGTTCATAATATATTTTTCAAAACTGTAAGAGTAAGAAATTAATTCAAAATCATCATTATTTGGTTCTAAATAATATAAAACCAAATTAGTGTTGTTTTTCAAATTGCTTATTTCTTGAGTATAGATTACAAAATGCGCGTTGTTTTGATGCAATAAAAAAGTTTTTATTGTTGTGTTCTTTTTAAAAACCCAATCAATGTTTAATCCAAGATTGTTTTTTATATTTTTATAATTCGGATCGATTTTGTCGTTTGAAACAACCTCCGATTTTATTGAGGCGCAATTGATAAAAAACAGACACAGAAAACAAATCAAAATATTCGTTTTTTGATTTTTCAAGGAGCCCTCCTTTTAAAAGAATCTAAA
This sequence comes from bacterium, assembly GCA_021812345.1. Taxonomy (GTDB): domain Bacteria; phylum Patescibacteriota; class Minisyncoccia; order UBA6257; family JAGOQP01; genus JAKAHY01. Next base: position 9,418 of record JAKANP010000017.1, read on the forward strand.
AATATAATGAAATATTTTTTTATTCAAATCAAGGCTTATTTATTATAATCGGTATCAAAATTAGGAATATTATTTTTTGCCCAATTTATAACCGATGTCTCCCAGTTGTTAAATTGAGGATCATTCCCCGGATTGGGAACTGAAAAATCAGATTGAGGATTATTTTTGTCCACGTAATAAAGAATGTTGTGAATTTGAGGCGAGGAAGTTGAAGAGCTGGAGTTGCTATTCGGATAATAAATATATTGACCGTTAAGCATTGGTTTGGACGAAACCGATTCCGCCGGCGGATTGAAAGTTTCCGGAGGATATTGATTGATCACGCTTTTTAGAAATTCACTCCACATTGGAACTGCCGCCAAAATACTTCCCCCGCTTTTTTGCATCGGCGTGTAATCGCTGTTTCCTGCCCAAACACCGACGGTTAGAAATGGAGTATATCCCAAAACCCAAGCATCTCTGTAATCGTTGGTGGTTCCGGTTTTTAATGCCACTTGATATCCGTTGAATGTGGTTAGATTCAAGCTCGCGCCGAATAATGGCGCTCTTAAAGTCGAATCCGATAATATTGAATTGATAATTCTTACCGATTGAGGATCTTCAACTTGAACTGCGTTATCTACATACTGGTCCAAAGTTTGGCCTTTATTATCTTGAACGCTTAAAATATACGACATGGGATGTTGAACTCCGTCTTGAGAAAAAATTGAATAAGCTCCGACCATATCTATCAGTTTCACTGCCCCTCCTCCTAAAACAAGAGACAATCCGTAAGAAGACGGGTCGCTTAAGGTTGTTATTCCCATTTTTTGAGCGGTTGCTATGGAGTTTTGTATTCCCGCTAAATATAAAAATTTAACCGAAGGAATATTTAATGATTGAGCCAACGCTTGTTTCATCGTCACTGGACCTCTAAAAAGA
>JAKANP010000006.1 GCA_021812345.1 bacterium
TGATTTAGTCATTTTGTCGGCATACATAATTACGTGTCCGCCCAAGTTTCTGGAGGCGCGGCCAGAGGTTTGAATAAATGTAGTTCTATCTCTCAAAAAACCTTCTTTGTCGGCATCCAAAATTGCTACTAGCGAAACTTCAGGCAAATCTAATCCTTCCCTGAGTAGATTGATTCCCACAAGGACATCATATTTTCCGTTTCTTAAGTCAAAAAGAATTTTGGGTCTTTCTAAGGTATCTATTTCCGAATGCAAAAACGCCGCTTTGATTTTCTTTTCCTTTAAATGCTGAGCTAGTGCTTCGGAAAGACGCTTGGTTAAAACCGTTACCAGGACTCTTTCTTTTTTGTCGACTCTGATTTCTATTTCATTGATTAAATCCGGCACCTGGCCTTCGGTCGGACGGATTTCAACGCTTGGGTCTACCAAAAATGTCGGTCTGACTATTTGTTCGGAAACTCGCGCTGATTTGTTTACCTCGTAATCTCCCGGGGTTGCGGAAACAAATACGCACTGGTTTATTTTTGAACTGAATTCGTTGAATTTAAGCGGTCTGTTGTCTAGGGCGCTTGGCAATCTGAAGCCGTGCTCTATTAATGTTTGTTTTCTGGATTTGTCGCCTTCATACATTCCTTTAATCTGAGGAATAGTCATATGAGATTCGTCAATAAGCATCAAAAAATCCTTGGGAAAATAATCTATCAGGGTATACGGGGGAGTGTCGGCATTTCTGCCTTCCATATATCTTGAATAGTTTTCTACGCCTTTGCACCAGCCGACTTCTTTGATTAATGCCAGGTCGTATTCGGTTCGGCGTTTTAACCTTTCGGCTTCCAAAAATTTCTTCTGGTCCTGAAGGTTTTTTAACTGTTCTTGGAGGTCAAGACGGATATTTGAGATTGCGATTTCGCGTTTGCTTTCTTCCGATGGCCAAAACTTGGCCGGAAACAATTCCGCTTCTTTGATTGGCTTACTTATTCCAAACGGTGCCTCCATTTCCAATAGCTCCGATATTACGGATCCCTTGCCCTCCGAAGCTTTGCCGCGTCCTTTCGTAGCTTTATGCGAAAAAGGAGCGGAGGATGGGTCGATTTTTACGCGATAAATAATATCGGCCGATGGCGGCCAGATATCCACATAATCGGCTCGTTGCCTGAATTTGCCGCGCCAAAAATTAACTTCGTTTCTTTCATATTGAAGCGTCAAAAGTTTTTTTAATAATTCTCGCTTTGTAATTTCCTGTCCGACTTTAAATTTGATAGCCAGATTTTGATAAGTTGTCGGGGAGCCGAGGTTATAAATACAGGAGACCGAGGCAATAATTATTGTATTTTCGTTTTGCAAAAGCGACTGGACGGCGGCGTGCCTCAGCTGTTCCAATTCTTCGTTTATCTGGACTTCCTTTTCTATGTAGGAATCGGAAACGGGCATATAGGCTTCCGGTTGGTAGTAGTCGTAATAGGAAACAAAATAATGAACATTATCTTTGGGAAAATAACGTTTGAACTCTTCATAAAGTTGGGCGGCCAGAGTTTTGTTGTGGGAAATTATTAGTGTCGGCTTCCCGTAATTTTGGATAAGATGTCCCATGGTAAATGTCTTTCCGCTGCCGGTAACTCCAAGCAGGGTTTGATACTTATCACCGTGTTTTAAACCGGCCGTCAGTTCTTTGATGGCTTTCGGCTGGTCACCAGCTGGGGTCAAATTTTTTGAAATATGAAAAGTCATTATTGTGTATAAAATAAAATAATTGTCATTTTTCGCCTTGTCAATTTATAAAGTAATTTAATGTGGTTTTCAGCCGTAGTCAATTTTTGGATATATAAAAAATCATAATGTTAGTATAATTCAATCCGTGTCTTCTCCAAAGTAGTGATTGAGTTTGTGTGGCTTGTCTGATATAATTATACAGATATAATTCAGAGTATAATATAATAAAATTATTAATCCACTCGGTCGTGAACTCTGGGCCGCAAATGGTCCGGGATAACAGATAAGGAGTGTTATTCCAGCGAACGCTGGAATCTAGATTTAAGATAATAAAACTCTGGATTCCAAATCAAGTTTTGAATGATAGAAATAGGTGAATACGATAATAAAAAAATAAAAAGATGTGATGGATATACGATCTAAAATAAAAAAAGAAGGAAGCTTTACTTTTATAGAATCCCTCGACAAGCTCAGGGCAAGCCCCTCTTTTACCCTGATAGAACTTCTAGTAGTAATAGGTATCTTAGCCATATTAACCGCAGCAGTCATCCTAGTCCTTAACCCCGCAGAATATCTCAAACAAACCAGAGATGTCACCAGAATGAATGACTTAGGTTCTATCAATCAGGCCTTAAATGTTTTAGAATCCCAGGGAGTAACCAACTTTGGTCTAGCTAATACGGTCTACGTCTCCATCCCTAACGCCGATGCTACCTGTGCCACCCTTGGCCTTCCTACTCTTCCCACGGGATGGTATTATCACTGCGCTCCCACATCCACCCTTCAAAACGTCAATGGAACAGGCTGGATTCCTGTAGACTTCTCTTCTTCTCCCACCCTTTCTTTCTCCAATCTCCCCATAGACCCTATCAATTCCACCTCTACAGGGGAATATTATACTTATGTTACCGGAGGAAGTTGGGAGCTAACATCTTTAATGGAATCAAATAAATACCAGCTCAGACAATCTTCTGATGGTGGAATTGACCCAGCTCAATATGAAGTGGGAAGTAACAAGACTCTGTCCCCGTTTGCTCATGGCCTGATTGGTTACTGGAAATTTAGTAGCAATGGAAGTGATTCAATTACTGGCATTTCAGGAACCGTCAATGGCGGAACAACATATATTGCCGGTAAAGGGGGTGGGCAAGCGGCAAATTTTAACGGTTCTAGTGGATATGTAGATACCAACAGAAATTTGTACTGGCTAAATACAAGTTCATTCTCGATGTCTCTCTGGATAAATCCTCAAGCTTCAGTTGACGAGGGCGTCTTTGGAAAAAGTAGTTTGAACAGCTGTGTTAGTTGTTGGGAATGGGATGTTCATTACAATTCTAATAACTCGATATATTTTCGTTATCTTGACGCTTCCGGAAACGGGAGCATATCAATTTCGACAGTTGCAAGTTCAGTTCCCATTTCTCAATGGACCTACGTCGTATTTACTTATGATCCTGTAAATCACGGGATAATCTATATAAATGGATCAAACTCAAATTCTGTTGATGGAGGAAATCATGCTGCTTTTGTTGGTCAGAATGGCCACAGCTTTTTGATAGGAAACGCTTATTGGAGTGCCGGGGCTAACAAATATTTTAATGGATATATAAGTGATTTAAGATTTTACAGTAAGGCGCTTTCAGCAAGTGAAGTCCAAGATATCTATAATTCTACTAAATAAAAATATACGATTTATAATAATGCCTTCTGAAGCTTCTTAGTTGTTGAGTCCGGGTCTTTTCCGAACTTAGAATTTATTGAATATCTCACTACTGCGAGATGTTTAATGAATATATTTTTGACGAAAAACTAGAAATTAAAATAAAAACTGCTCTAATTTTTTGTATAGTTTTTCGCTCTTCTCTCTATGTGATATTTAATGGCAAATCTGTGGGCTTCGTCGCGGGCTCTTAAAATCGTTTCCGATACGATCTGGGGGAGTTTACTTAATTTTACAGTACCGTAGCCGTAAGGACTATACAGAGTTCCGGACGTTCTCATTCTTTTGGCGGTGTCGGTTTTGGATATTCCGATAACTGCTATAGGGAAATTTTTTAATTTGGAAAGCTGAGCCCTTCCTCCGTCAACAATAATCAAATCAGGATATTTCCATTCTTTATGAGTCAGGCGGCGGCTAATTATCTCGGCAAGCGATCGGGGATCGTCGGCCCCGGCGACGGTTTTTATTTTGAATTTTCTATAGAGTGATTTATTGGCTCGATTGTTGATGAAAGTCACCATTGAACCGACCGATAAGCTTCCTTGGGTGTTGGATATGTCGTAGCACTCTATATGAGCTCCTTTTCCGTTATAAATCTCAACCAATGCCTTTAGGCCTTCAACAATGTATTTATAATATTCGCTTTTTCCCTTGCCCTCCGAAGTCTTGTGCGAAGGAGGGTCGTGAGCCCAGCATTGCCCAAGATGATAATATAAACATGGTTTGTTAACCGGATTGTTGCAGGTCCGATAGGGGAATAACTTTCTCAGGACGGTTAAAAATTCTTTTGTTTCATATCCGGCGACAAACGGCCCCACAAAAGACGCTGATTCGCGCTGACTGGACGCGGATTTGCGCTGACTAAATAGGTATTTGTTGGGCTGTCTGGTTGTAAAAACTCTCGGATATTTTTCTTTAGTAAATCCTATATACAAAAAATTTTTGTCGTCTTTTAATGCCAGATTGTAATAAGGTTGGTGTTTTTTAACCAGTTGGGATTCCAAAATTAGCGCGTCTTTTTCGGTTTTGGTCGGAATATAATCAATAGTTTTTATTTTTGAATAATCAATTATGGTATTTCTCCACCCGCGTTCTTTTTTGGCTTGGGAAGAAAAATGCGATTGAATTCTTTTTTTGATGTTTATTGCTTTGCCGATGTAAATAATTTTTTCGTTTTTATCTTTGAAAAAATAAACGCCCGGCGTCTGAGGCAGAGATTTTATGGTTGTTTTAATCGATTTGTTCATTTTTGTTATTATACCGCCGATAAAAAATAAATGGGAACTTTTTAAGTTCCCGTATTGAATTTCAGCACTACTTCTTATTCTTAATCTCGCTGTCGGGGTAGGGGATATAATTTTCTTCCCCGATTACTTTAAATATGTTTGGCGGATCCGAATTAATTCTTACAATCAAATTATTCCCCCATCTATTTTTAACTGACACAATCCAATGTTTATTGTTTTCCTTAATTGACCAATTTTTTTCATAAATTTCATTTCTTGTCAAATGATAGCTGTCGGATGGATGCCCTGTACCGACTGATGCGGCCATTGCGAAAGCCAAAATAACAAGAATCAAACCTACAGCAAATGACAATACGCATGCCGTAACGTCTTTCAAATTGTTGAATATCGGACCGACGATAAAAAATGCTGAAAATATATAGCAAACAAAAGATATCAAACCTTCCTGCCACTTTTTCTGGTACATTTTTTCCCCTTTCTTCTGCTGTTCTTTTAATAAAATATCATAATAAATCATTTTGTCAATAACTAAGAATTAAAAATAAGCAGATGTTGGTTGCTGTTTTGGGAATTGAAAATTTTAAAAAATAAGATATAATTGACGATTGGTTTTTATTTTTTTAAAAAATGAACAAAAACGAAATAGAAAATATAGAAATAATAGGCGCCAAAGTCCACAACCTCAAAGACATAAACGTTGAAATTCCAAAGAATAAATTGACGGTAATTTGCGGAGTTTCTGGTTCGGGAAAATCATCGCTGGCTTTCGATACTCTTTATGAAGAAGGCCAGCGCAGATATCTGGAGGGACTCTCTTCTTATGTGAGGCAATTTTTGGGAGGATTTAAAAAACCGGATGTCCAAAAAATAATCGGATTATCTCCGACGCTGGCTATAAATCAAAAAAGCGTTTCTTCAAACCCTCGTTCGACAGTGGGAACAATCACTGAAATATATGACCTTTTCAGATTGCTTTTTGCCCGATCAGGAACGCCGATGTGTCCAAATGATAATATTCCGATTACCGCGCAGACCCCTCAAGAAATCTCGGAAAAAATAATCGAATTTTCAAAAGACAGCGAGGTTTTTATTTTAGCGCCAATAATTTCCGGAAAGAAAGGCGAACATAAAAATATTTTTGACGAAATTCAAAGAGGTGGATATTCTCAGGCGCGGGTTGACGGATATATTTATCCGATCGAGGAAGCTAAAGATTTATCGCTTGATAAAAACAAGCAACACTCCATAGATGTTGTTATTGGAAGATTTTTGACCGGTTTTAAAATAGAAATTCAGCGTTCTCTTTCAAAAACCGAAAAAGAAGCGATTAAAAAAAGAAATAAAAAATTGAAAAATTTTGCCGATGAGGAAAAAATAGAACTTCTGGAAAAAATAAGAAAAGCTTTGGCTATAGGAAAGGGAACTTTAGTTGCTCTAAAAAGACCGATAAATAAAACGAATAATAAAAGCACCAACATAAAAACAAAAAAATTAGAAGACGAAATTGTTTTTTCCGAAAATTACTCCTGCCCTATTTGCGGTTTTTCTTTGCCCAAAATAGAACCGCGATTATTTTCTTTTAATAGTCCCTTTGGCGCCTGCAAACATTGTCAGGGACTTGGAACAAAATTAGAAATTGATTTGGATATAATTTTAAACAAAGACATTTCTCTTGAGGCGGGAGCTATTAAGCCGTGGTTTTCTTTGAGTCAGATGGGGCGTCGGGCGCTTGGCGCCAATTGGCAAAAATTTGTTACCGAAACAATAGTCAAGGATAAAGGATATTCCCAAAGAACTCCATTTAAAGATTTATCCAAAGAGGTTCAAGATTTAATTCTTTTTGGAAGCGGGGAAAATTATATTGAGTTAGCCGATGGCGATTGGGAGGGAAAAACTCAATTTGAAGGAATTATTCCAAGATTAGAGCGTCTTTATTATGAAACAGATTCGGAATTTATCAGACAGGAGCTTTCAAAATATATGCGGGAAAAAATTTGCCCGGTATGCAATGGCGCCAGATTAAGACCGGAAGCTTTGGCGGTTAAAATCGGAAAAAAGAATATTTCCGAACTTTCCGATTTATCCGCTAAGGATTTGATTAAATTTTGTCAGAAAGATGTTTTTGAAAAAATGAGTCCGTCACAATTATCCGTTGCTCAGCCGATAATAAAAGAAATTATTTCCAAAACTCAATTTTTATCCGATGTCGGATTGGATTATATTTCAGTTTCCCGTTCGGCGACTACTTTGTCGGTGGGAGAAAATCAAAGAATTCGTTTAGCGACTCAGCTTGGTTCCGGACTTTCGGGAGTGATTTATGTTTTGGACGAGCCGACTATAGGACTTCATCCTCAGGATACCGATCGGCTTATTAAAACCTTAAAAATTTTAAGAGATTTAAAAAACACGGTTGTTGTCGTGGAACACGATGAAAGAGTGATTGCCGAATCGGATTGGGTGATTGAGATTGGCCCCGGGGCCGGTGATGATGGAGGAAAAGTTGTTTTTGTCGGAACCCCGCAAGAACTCGTGAAATCAAAATCTTTAACCGGACTTTATCTTTCTGGTAAAAAAAGCGTTAATTCCGGCATAAGCAAAGACGTTTCCGGTTTTAAAGAAAAAGAAACAATAAAAATTTCAGGCGCTTCCCAGTTTAATTTAAAAAATGTTAATTTTTCTGTTCCTTTGAAAAAATTTGTTTCTGTTGCCGGAGTATCGGGCTCGGGCAAAAGCACTTTAGTTTTGGATGTTTTTGCAAAAGCTCTTGAGAAAGAAGCTCTTCATTACGCTGTTGCTCCCGGAGAATATAAAAAATTGGATGGAAAAGAAAATATAGACAAAGTGATTGTTATTGACCAAAGTCCCATAGGAAGAACGCCTCGTTCAAACCCCGCCACCTATACCGGAATTTTTACTCCCATAAGAATGTTCTTTTCTCATTTGCAGGAAGCGCAAATTAGGGGGTACGGCCCTTCTTATTTCAGTTTTAATGTTAAACCGGGACGTTGTGAATCGTGCAAAGGGGAGGGATATAAAAAGGTTGAAATGTATTTTTTACCGGATATGTATGTAGAGTGCGAAGTTTGTAAGGGAACCAGATTTTCCCCTGAAGTTTTGGATATCAAATATAAAGAAAAAAGCATAGCCGATGTTTTGAGTATGAGCGTAAGCCAAGCGCTTGATTTTTTTGCTCCATTTCCATCAATCGCCGACAAATTAAAGGTGTTAAAAGAAATCGGTTTGGGTTATATGAAATTAGGACAGCCGGCAACGACTTTATCCGGAGGAGAAGCTCAGAGAATAAAATTGGCCGACGAATTGGCGCGTCGTTCCACGGGGAAAACAATTTATATTTTGGATGAACCGACGGTCGGACTTCACTTTGATGACGTTAAAAAACTTCTTTACATTTTGCGTTCTTTGGTGGCAAAAGGAAATACGGTTTTGGTTATTGAACACAATCTGGATGTCTTAAAAGAATCCGATTGGATTATTGAACTTGGCCCCGAAGGAGGTCAAAATGGAGGAAAAATAATTTTTGAGGGAACGCTTGAGGAAATAAAAAAGAAAAAAACGACAACCGGAAAATATCTTTTATGAAAATAACCGTCGTTGCCAAAGTGGGTAAAAAAGAAAATAAAATTATAAAAATCAACCATGCGTTGTTTGAAGTTTGGACAAAAATGCCGGCCAAAGAAAACAAAGCCAACGAAGATATAATTAAACAGCTTGCCGATTATTTTAATATTCCCAAATCGGCAATCCGCCTTGTTTTGGGGAAAACTATTAAAGAAAAAGTTTTTGAAATAAAGGAAGAATAATATAAACAAAAAAACACCGCTTCAAGTTAAAGCGGTTTTTATTTTATATGTTTAAAGACATCGACAATCATTCGGTCGTCGGGTTTTATTTCTTCCGAAGCGGTTTTGTAAATAACGTCGGCTATTTGTTCGGGGGTGTAATACGCTTTTTGTCCGGGAAAAAGATTGTTAAACATTTTTGTATTGGTGGCTCCCGGACAAACGGCCGCCCATTTTATTTTTAAACTCTTTAATTCTTCGTTTAAACTTTGGGTGATATTGATTACGGCGGCTTTGGTTGCCGAATAAACGGCAATTTCTTCAACGCCGTAAATGCCGGCGCCGGAAGCGATGTTGATTATCATTGCTGATTTGTGTGGATCGTGAGGTGCGGAATTATTCGCGTTGATCCGTTTTTTATCCGTATTCATCAGTGTCTTGATAAACTCCTGAATACAGATAAACACGCCTTTCATATTTACATTAATGACAAAATCCCAATCTTTTTCTTTGGTGTCCATAAAATTTTCTCTTTTGGCGACTCCGGCGTTGTTTATTAAAATATCCAGCGAGCCGAATTTATCGGCGCCTTTTGTCATAGCTTTTTTTACTTGACTGCGGGAAGTAACATCGCCTTTGATTATCAGAGATTTTTCGGTCGGTAATTTTGCCGAAGGGGAAATTGTTTTTGTGAAAATAACCGCGTTAGCTCCTCGGCTTATAAATTTTTCCGCCGTGGCCAAACCGATTCCCGAACCGCCGCCGGTGATAAATATTGTTTTGTTTTTGATTTCCATCGTGATATATTGATTATAACATAATTATGAATTACGGATTATTTCTGGCGACTTTAATAATGGTTTTTGGAGCGGCTTTGGCAGCGGGATATTTTTTGATTGTCAAAAAAACAAAAAAAGAAGAAAATCCGCAAAATGCTGCATTTTTAATGATACAAAATCAACTTAATGAAATATCGCGAGTTGTGGATAATAAACTTGGAGAAACGCAGAAAGTAACTCTTCACCAATTTCAAGAAAGCGCCAATATCATAAGAGATGTTACCGAAAAATTAACCAAACTGGACGAAACCAATAAGCAGGTTATTAATTTTGCCGATCAGTTAAAAAATTTGCAGGATATTTTAAAAAATCCCAAACAAAGAGGAATTTTGGGGGAATATTATTTGGAAACGGTTTTGAAAAATGTTTTTGCCCCCGGACAATATAGAATGCAATATGAATTTAGGGACGGAGTAATTGTGGATGCGGTAGTGTTTGTAAAAGATAAAATAATTCCGATTGATTCAAAATTCAGTTTGGAAAATTACAACCGCATTTTGGGATCTCATGGGGACGAAAAAGAAAGATTTGAATTGGCTTTTGCTCAAGATTTAAAAAATAGAATTGACGAAACTTCAAAATATGTGAAACCCGAAGAAGGAACTATGGATTTTGCGTTTATGTTTATTCCATCCGAGGCGGTTTATTATGATTTATTGATAAATAAAGTTGGAGCTATTAAATCCAATACGCGCGATTTGGTGGCCTATGCCTGGGAGAAAAAGGTAATGATTGTTTCTCCGACAACATTCTTGGCTTATTTGCAGACCGTGCTTCAGGGACTCAAAGCTCTTCAGATAGAAGAAGGAGCAAAAGAAATAAGAAAAAGAGTGGAGGATTTAAGTAAACATCTTTCGGCAGTTGATTTATATATGAATAAACTTGGAGGACATTTGACTACTACAGTCGGCGCTTTCAATGCCACCCACAAAGAACTTGGAAAAATAGATAAGGATGTTTTAAAAATCACCGGAGAATCCGCGGGAGTTGAAGTCAGTCAAATAGAAAAGCCGACAATGTCTGACGAAGAATAAAATATGTGAATAAAATTATTTTATTTTTATATTGTTGATTTTGCTTTAATTGAGTTTATAATTTTATTAGAACTTGATAAAAAGGAGGATTAATGCCCGGAATGGCCGATTTTGTTTGGAATGTTGTCGTTTTAACTTTTGTGAGTTTGAATTTATTTGCGCTTTATTCTTTTCATCTGAAAAATAACAACAAGAATCGTTTTGAATCGGCAAAGATATTATTTGTCGGATTTTCAATAATTGTTACGGCCGCTTTTTGTCTTTTTATGAAAGCCAAAAATGATGCTATTTGGAGGGCATTAATTGAGCTGTTAAAAACTCGGATGACAAATTGATTGTTGTCTAAAATCAAAACCGCTTTGATATTTTAAAGCGGTATTATTTTTTATTTAGGGTGTTGACTTTTTTCTATTGACGATTAAAATCTTTATACAAAAACGATTTATAATTATTTAATTAAAATAAAAATATGAATTTACAACCTTTGTCCAGTCATATTCTCATTCAACCTCTTGAAAGTGAGAAAACAACCAAATCGGGGATTGTTCTTCCCGAAAACTCATCCGAAAAGCCGACTAAGGGGAAAATTATTGCTGTCGGTCCGGGGAAAAAAGATGAAAAAGGACAACTTATCCCGATGAATGTCAAAGTTGGGGATTTGGTTTTATTTAAAAAATATGGACCCGATGAAATAGAAATGGACGGAATAAAATATCTCATGGGAGATGAAGACGATGTTTTGGCTATCATAACGGAATAATTTTTTGGATTGATCATAAAAATATTTCTTTAGAAAATATAAAATAAATTTCATAATATAAAATAAATTAATAAATCTTTTAAAATATGGCAAAAAAAATATTATTTAACGATGAAGCAAGAATTGCGATAAAAAGAGGAATAGACAAATTAGCCGAAGCGGTAAAAATGACGCTTGGTCCTCGCGGAAGAGCGGTGGTTATTGAAAAAGGATATGGAGCTCCGCAAGTAACTTTTGACGGCGTTACGGTTGCCAAAGAAATAGAGCTTGAAGATAAATATGAAAATCTTGGAGCGGATTTTATTAAACAAGCGGCCGATAAAACCAATGATGGTGTCGGAGATGGAACCACAACTTCTGTTGTTTTGTCGTATGCCATGATTAATGAAGGAGAGAGATTGATAAAAGAAAAAGGATTTAATGTTATCCAATTGTCCGAGGCACTAAAAAAAATGAGCCAAAGCGTTGTGAAAGAACTTGAATCGCAAAAAGAACTTATTAATGATAATAAAAAAATAGAAGAAGTTGCTACTTTATCGGCTAAAGACGAAGAAATCGGTAAAAAAATATCCGAAGTAATGTCAAAAATAGGCAAAGAGGGAGTAGTCACGGTTGAAGATTACAATGGTATAGGCATTAGCCATGAAATGGTGGAAGGAATGCAGTTTGATAGAGGCTACGTTTCGGCTTATATGGTGACTAATTCTGAAAAAATGGAAAGCGCATTGGAAGATCCGTATATTTTAATAACCGATAAAAAAATATCAGCTATAAACGAAATCTTGCCGATTTTGGAAAAAGTCGTTAAGACCGGAAAAAAAGAAATGGTAATAATTGCCGACGACGTTGATGGAGAAGCGCTAACCACTTTGGTGGTTAATAAATTAAGAGGGATTTTTTCCGTGTTGGCGGTAAAAGCTCCCGGTTTTGGAGACAGAAAAAAAGAAATGCTTGCCGATATTTGTGCCGTGACCGGAGCGGAATTTATCTCCGATGAAACCGGAAAGAAAATTGAAAATATGGAAGTTTCCGATTTAGGGAGCGCTCGCAGAGTTGTTTCCACAAAAGACAACACGACTATTGTTGACGGCAAAGGCGGTAAAGAATCAGTTGAAGAGAGAATTATTCAAATAAAAAATCAGATTAAAAAAGCCGATTCCGATTTTGATAAGGAAAAATTACAGGAAAGATTGGGAAAGCTTTCGGGTGGAGTGGCGGTAATTAAAGTTGGAGCGCCAACCGAGTCGGCTCAAAAAGAATTAAAACAAAGAGTGGAAGATGCCGTTGCGGCAACTAAGGCGGCTATGGAAGAGGGAATTGTTCCCGGAGGAGGAATGGCTCTTTATAACATTTCTTTAAACAATATTCCCGAGATAAAAGATCTGGATGAGCATGTTGCCGACGCTTCAAAATCAATATTATTAAAAGCTCTTTGTTCTCCGCTTGAAGCAATTGTAAATAATAGTGGCGCTGATTTTGAGGAAGTTATAAAACAACTTAAAGATAGAAAGAAAAATAATCTTTGGTTTGGATTTAATGCCGTCACCAACAAAGTCGGTGATTTAAAAGAAGCGGGCATTATTGATCCGCTCAAAGTCACTAAAACCGCTTTTGTTAATGCTATTTCTGTTGCCGGAAATTATTTGACAATTGGCGCGGCAGTAACCGATATTCCCGAGAAAAAAGAAGAAAGCGCGGGAGAGCATATGCATGACAGTTACTAGGTCCATAATTTATTGTAACTTCTAAAACACCTTTTTAAGGTGTTTTATTGTTTTATTTGTGATATAATTGAAAAACGTAATATTAAAATTAATAAAAAATAATATGGATTTTATATCAAGCAATTTTTTGTGGTTATTATTAGGTTTAGTTGTTTTGGCTTTTATTCTGGTCTATAACGGTCTTGTTAGAACGCGAACAAGAGTTAAAGAAGCGTGGGCTGATATCGAGGTTCAGTTAAAACGTCGATATGATTTGATCCCCAATCTTATTAACACTGTTAAGGGTTACGCTACTCACGAGCAAAAAGTTTTTGAAGATGTCACACAAGCCAGAGCAATGGCGATATCTTCAGGAAACGATAAATCGGCTTTAGCGGGAGCGGAAAATAATCTATCGGGAACATTAAAGAGTTTATTTGCCGTTGCCGAAAATTATCCCGACCTTAAAGCCAATCAAAACTTTCTTGATTTACAAAATGAACTGACCGACACCGAAGACAAAATTCAAGCCGCGCGCAGATTTTATAACAGTATGGTAATGGACTTGAACACCAGAGTTCAAACTTTTCCGATAAATCTTCTGGCTTCCATTTTTGGATTTAAGCAGGAAGAATTTTTTGGATTAGATAATGAAAGTGAAAAAAATCCGGTCGAAGTAAAATTTTAAAATATCAAAATTTATAATATGGATTTTATAATATCTCAATATTTTGGAAACATTTATTTCTTCTATCTTTTTGTTATTTGGTGTCTTGTTTGGAAAGGACTAGCATTGTGGAAAGCGGCCAGAAGAGGAGAAAAATATTGGTTTGTGTTTTTATTAATTATAAACACACTCGGACTTCTTGAAATGCTTTACATTTTTGTCATAACTCAATGGCTCGATTCTAAAAAACACAAAAAAATTATGCACGAACATCATGAGCACGGCGAACACCACGAACATCATGAGCATCACGAGCACAAAGAGGAATAAAATATTATTTTAAATATTTTTTAAAAATGCCATTTTGTTCCACTGGCATTTTTGTTTTTTATTTGATATAAACAAAATATGCAACCAACACTTTATTCTTTTAAAGCTGAAAATGTCAGAAAAACATGGGCGATATTCATTGTTTTTTTGGTTATAGTCATCGGTTTGGGGTGGATTTTCGCTCAAACTTATCAAAGTCCGGACATTCTTTATGTCGCGGTCATTTTCAGCATTTTGATGAATTTTATCGGATATTGGAAATCCGATTCAATCGCTTTAACGTTGGCTAAAGCGCGTCCGGCCGACCACGACAGCAATAAGGAACTTTATCATGTGGTTGAAAATTTATGTATTACCGCCGGTATTCCGATGCCTAAAATTTACATTATAGACGATGTCTCGGCCAATGCTTTTGCTACCGGAAGAAATCCTCAACATGCCAGCATCGCCGTTACCACCGGGCTTTTAAGTCGTCTTGATAAAACCGAAATCGAAGGGGTAATCGCGCATGAATTATCGCACATAAGAAATTACGACATTCTTCTTTCAACCGTTGTGGTGGTTATGGTTGGATTTATTGCTATTATTTCAAATATTTTTACAAGGAGCATGTGGTTTGGAGCAAGGGACGACAGGGAAAACCCAAATTCAATTTTTGCCATCATTGGAATTATTGCCATGGTTTTAGCTCCGATAGCGGCGACTTTAATTCAGTTGTCAATTTCAAGAAAAAGAGAGTTCTTGGCCGATGCGTCAGGGGCTTTGCTTACAAGATATCCTGAAGGTTTGGCAAGCGCTTTGGAAAAAATATCTTCCGATGTTCCGATGAGGTCCGCTCAAGGCGCTACCGCTCATTTGTATTTTTCTAATCCCTTTAAAGCCGACAGTGTTGGACAAAACAAAATTTCTTTTATGGCTAAACTTTTTATGACTCATCCGCCAATAGAAGAAAGAATAAAAAAATTAAGAGAGATGGAATGATTTTAAAATGGATCACAAAATAAAAGAACTTGAAAAGCAAATAAGAATTTTAAAAAAAGAAAATGAAATTTTGATAAAAAATTCGGAAAGAGATTTTTTGACCGGACTTTACAATCGTTCCGGTTTTTTTAAAAGAGTAAGTGGCATAATAGAGGAGTATAAAAAAGAATTAAGAAATAAAAAATTTAAATTTGATAGGAATAAAATCGTTCGCAATTTGTCCGTAATTTTTTCGGACTTTGACGAATTGAAGAAGATTAATGATGTTTATGGGCATAAAGCGGGAGACAAGGCATTAAAAACTTTTGGTAATTTTTTGAGCAAGAATGTAAGGCCAATAGATTATGTCTGCAGGTGGGGAGGGGATGAATTTGTTATCGCCTTAATTGATGCCGATTGCCATCAGGCAAATTTGAAAATCACTTCTATTTTGAAAAAAATGGAAGATTTATCGATAATTGTTAACGGCAAAAAAATAAATTTAAGCGCCAGTTTTGGTTCTGCTTCTGTTGAAGATAACTGCTCCGGAGACGGGGAATCTCATTTGAATGTTTCTTTTGAAAACCTAATCAAGTTGGCCGATAAAAGAATGTATTCTCATAAAAAATCTTCCAGATAATTTTTTTATGGGTTATTAGGATCTGTTTGATGCTTTTTATTTTGTTGCGGAAGGGGAGGGATTCGCCTACAAGTCCTCCCTCGTCGGTCACTCGGTCGGCTCGCAGGCCGCCCCTCGTCCCGATTTATCGGGACTGTGGTCTTCGAATCCTCACGTCCCGAAAGCAGTTTCGGGATTCCCTTCCACAAAATAAATACCGCCATAAAGACGGGTATTATTTTGCGGTGTGTATTGGACGAAGTTCGAATGTATTTCGGACAAAATCCGCAGGATTTTGACGAATGACGCCTGCGCCTCGGACACGCTCGCGGACTCGCGTGTGCAAAAACCAAAAAATTTCCTTGCATTTTTCTCGCGCCTCCTCCCCCCACCCCTCCGCCACGAAGCGGAAGAATGAATGGAAAGGAAATTTTTGGTTTTGCTTCGCCGTTTCAGTCTCCGAAAAGAGCAATCTTATTTTAACATTTTTGTTTGCTCTTTTCTCCACCCTCACGGCGACCGAGGCGCTTCCTCTCCGCGTTTTGTGGTAACTCGAAACTTTGTGCCTCCGACCGAGTTCGGTGCTAACTCATAAAGCGGATTGTGCATGGCACAAACAAATCTGTATGTGCTTGCCCCGCCCGCCCTGTGCGCGCACAAATCCCCGCCGTTTTTAGGAAATATTATAAAACGGCGGGGATTGCTCTCTTAGCCACATTGCAATAAAACACCAGGAAAATCTTTATGACTAACAATGTATCGAACAGGTAAATTTTTATCTCGTTTTTCTTCCGGTATAAATACAATAATCATATTTTGTTTCAATTTTAGACTTAAGAGAAAAACGATGACTTCCTCACAAAACATACTCATGCTTTGCCAATATGACTCCAAAATCTCCTCAATGGTTTGATTGGGGGATGTTGGCAATCGAACTTGCACTTTATTGTTTGAATCAAGTGTGTACTGTAAATTCGGCAAATGCCATCCTTCATGTTCAATTTTATTGCGAAGATCATTGAAGGGTTCATACCATGTTGTCCGATTATGCTTCATGAATGCATCTAACCCCTTAAAACGTTCATCGTTCTCACTCAACACAAATTTTGCCAATCCTTTGCGAAATTTCTTCTCGTCATCTGTAAAAAGAAATCCAATATTTGACCCCATATATCGTGAATGTGCAATAAGGCTTCCTATTGCCATTTCGCCACGAATAAAGAAGTCCTTAAAGAAAATATTCATTTCATCCTCAATAGGTTCATTTACATCAATTTGGTTACCGTGGTATTTTCCGTCCTCGCCTTTTTCAACCGCCTCACGATGTTTGGAGATAAGTGCAACACATTTCTTTTTTACAATATTCATTTCAACCAGATTTTGAAAAACCGGACTAAAACTCTTGTCATACTCTAATTGTTTATCTCTTCCATAAGCACAACTTCTGATATTACCAAGGCCAAATAAAAAACGAGTATAAAAATCATGGTCTTTACCCATATCGTATGCTTTGCGTAATACTCCAACTTCTCGAGGTTTGTTTATATGGCATTTTTTATATTTCAAACCACTTCCGCATGGACATTTTTCATTTCTTCCTGTTTTCATTTTGTGGATAACTTCGCTTTGCCTTTCGGTTTCTGTTCGGTTATAATCAAATTGTAGCGCAAATAGATTTTCAACGCAATATGTCAAACCTCACAAAAAAGCAAAAACAGGTTTTTGATTTCATCAATACCTATATTTCTGAAAATGGTATCTCTCCGACCATTGAAGAAATACGAAAAAAGCTAAAACTTAAAGCAATCTCTACTATTCACGAGCATATTAATTCTCTCAAGGCAAAGGGGTATCTTTCAAAATCGGAAAATTCGGCTAGAAGTTTGTCATTGAGAAAAGAAATCAAATCTATTATAGAAATTCCAATTTTAGGAAGAATTGCTGCTGGATATCCCATTGAGGCAATAGAAAATGTTGAGGATACTATTTCTATCGTTAATCCGAGTATAAAAACATCAGAGGGATATTATGCTCTGCGTGTCGTAGGAGAAAGTATGATTGGAGAAGGAATTTTTGACGGAGATATTGTTGTGATAAAAAAGCAATCGGTTGCAGAAAATGGTCAAACGGTTGTGGCTATTATTGACGACAACGAAGCAACACTTAAAAAACTATACAGAGAAAAAGCACGATACCGACTTGAACCAAGAAATCCAAGTATGCCGACATTATTTAGAACTGATGTTGAGGTGCGAGGTGTCGTTGTTCAAGTTATAAGCAATATAACTGACAAGCCGGAAAAAATTGTTTCAAAAAAAGCAAAACATGGATTTAAGACGATTGATCTTTTCGCGGGTGTTGGCGGAATACGACTTGGTTTTGAAAATGCCGGATTCAAGACAGTTTTCGCAAATGATTTTGAGCCTCAATGCAAAGATACTTATGATCTAAATTTTAGAGATTCAAAATTAGTTGTTGAAGATATTAGAAAAATTGGGGTTGATGATTTACCCAAATTTGATTTTCTTTTAGGTGGTTTCCCTTGCCAGGCTTTTTCTATTGCAGGATATAGACAAGGTTTTAATGACGAAAAAGGTAGAGGAAATCTATTTTTTGATATTGCAAGGATTCTTGATGCACGAAAGCCAGAAGGTTTTCTGCTTGAGAATGTAAAAAATCTAAAAAGTCATGATGGAGGTAAAACTTTTAGAATTATTCAAGAGACATTAGAAAATCTTGGTTACCATTTGAAAACAAAAGTTTTGAATAGTATGGAATATGGGAATATCCCCCAAAACAGAGAGCGTGTTTATATGGTTGGTTTTAGAAATAAAGACTATTCCGATAAATTTGAATTTCCTAACCCTGTAAAATTAACTGTAAAAATTACTGATCTATTAGAAAAAAATGTACCAGAAAAATACTACTATAACGGCAAGCCATTATTTGAAAAATTAAAAGGCTCTGTGAAAGAAGAAGGTAAAGTTTATCAATGGCGTAGGCAATATGTCCGAGAAAATAAGAGTGGTGTATGTCCAACGCTAACTGCGAATATGGGAACGGGTGGACACAATGTGCCTATTATTAAAGACAAAAAAGGTATTAGAAAATTAACCCCCTTAGAATGCGCCCGCATTCAAGGTTTTCCTGCTGATTACAAAATACCTAAACTGGCAGATTCTGCTTTATATAAACAATTTGGAAACTCTGTAAGCGTTCCGGTTATTGAAGCTGTGTCAAAGCAGATGATGAAAGCAATGGAATAATTACCAGACTTTTACCGCTTTCCCGAGAGGCTTTATTTTATATTTAGCAATAATTTCTTTCTTTATTCCAAACCTAGGTCGCCTTTTTTGTTCCTGTTGGTCAGTGAACGACTCCTTTTTATTAAGAGATTGATTTTTGATGTATTTATTTGGAATTAAATAGACATCAAATTTCCCATCAACTTTTCCGTCATTATAAAAATCAACAAAATATAAATCATCCCATTTTGATTTTGGTCCAAAAGAGGTTAAATCATCTTCAATACTACAAGCCTTAATCTGTTGAGCTTTGTTGGTTTTTAAGTCAAAGGTGTCAAATGATCCAGCAATTCCTTGCTTAGCTCCCTTGAGTTTTATGTATCTTGCAGAGCCAGACCAAAGACAAAAAGCGACTTCAGATAACTCCTCTGGCATATTTGGCTCTCGTGATTTATAACCTCTTAGACCAAGTTTTAATTCTTTCCAAATATCAAAAATTCTTTTCCATTCTTTACCGTCATTTTTATCAAAATGCATAAGTTCAAGCTTACATTCTTGACCAAAAACTTTTGCTTTGTGTTCTAAAATTTTCATAATTATTTAACAAAAAAATCTAGCGATTTTTTATAAAGTTTTGCAAACTCTTTGAGTTGCAAAACATCGAAGCGCCTCTGTCCAGATTCTATTTTTGAGACATAAGATTGAGTTCTGCCGAGCTTCTCTGCAACCTCAATTTGACCCAAACCAGCGTCAATGCGAGCTTTTTTCAAGCGTTCTACTATTTTCTTATGGTCGTCTTGATAAATTGCTCTTGGCATATATCTATATGATAGTATTCCATTGTGTATTATTCCAAATTGCCATATAATAAATATGTTTATGACTACGGCGAAGCAAAACCAAAAATTTCCTTTCCATTCATTCTTCCGCTTCGTGGCGGGGGTGTGGGGGGAGCCGCAAATAAAAATGATAGGAAATTTTTGGGTTTTGCCCCGCGCGAGCTTGTCGAGCACGGCCGAGGCGCAGGCGTCATTCGTCAAAATCCTGCGGATTTTGTCCGAAATACATTCGAACTTCGTCCAATACACACCGCAAAATAATACCCGTCTTTATGGCGGTATTTATTTTGCGGAAGGGGAGGGATTCGAACCCTCGGTGCCATTTCTGGCACACAGTCTTTCCAGGACTGCCAGTTAAACCACTCCTGCACCCTTCCTTTCGTCTCTAATATATCTTATTAACCGATTGGATGCAATATAATTTTGTTTTTTGACAAAAAAACGGACGATGATAACATTAAAATCAGAACGTTAACAATGGAGGTGTTAAATGGAAAAAAAAGAAATTGATTTCTTGACAGATTTCGTCTGCGAATCCAATTTGATAGAAGGAATAAAAAGCAATCGTGAATCAATAATGAGAGACTTTTCGGACAATGAAAAGCATCCTTTTGTCGGGCATTCGGGAGCTTTAAGATTCGTAAAATTATCCGCCACAGTAAAAAATTTATTTAGCGAAGGTCTTATTAAGAGTGTCCAAAAAATGATTGTTGAAGAACAGCCTTTTTTGGGAGAGCAAACACTTGCTTCAAATCAAATAGGAGCTTGGAGAAGCAATAACGTTTCCCTGGTTCATTATGGAGAAAACGGAAAATTAGCTTACATAAAGCCCATCGGCTCAAATCATCAAGATATTCAAAAAAATATCTTAGCGCTTATCAAAAAGATAGTTTTTATGCAAAAACATTTCTCAAAAGAATCCACCGGTATTTATGCCGACAGACTTATCAGGTTTATTGCTTGGTTTCATTACAGATACGAGCAAATCCATCCTTTTGCCGATGGTAACGGTCGTTCGGGAAGAATTTTAGTTTATTTTTTGTATAAATATTTTAATTTGGAGCCATTTATTTTTCGCAATGACGATAAATTTTCAGATTATTATCCGTGTTTTTTGGAGAAAAATTCAAAAATGATGGAAAATTATTTTTTGAAACGAACCTTGGTTTAAATTTAGACCGCTTTTAAATTAAGCGGTTTTTATTTTTTGTGGTATAATTTTAATATGATTGAAATGTTTGTTTTAATGGGAGTAATTTTCGGTTTTCTTGCGGGATTAATGGCATTTTTGATCACTTGGAAAGAGTGGGAAAGGCACAGGTTCAAAGGAAAAAAAATATTGAAAGAGTCTCTTTCTGTTGGAGTATTTACGTTCTTGTTTTTTTTGATTCTTTCTTCTGTTTTGGGAATTGTATTTTCTCATCTTAATCTTTAATTTTCATTTATGATTTTTAAAAAAAACATAAAGAAATTTTTTATATTTTTTATTTTCCTGGTAATTTTAGGATTGATCGTGTTTTTTGCCGAAGTTTTTTATCTAAAAAAAGCGCACAGCTCTTTTGAAAATTATTATGCTTTCAGGGGTTGTGTTAATTTGATTCAAAAAACCGATTCTTACGGAATTTGTCGTCTTGCTTCGGGGCAAGAAATAAAAATAGTGGAATATAACGGAGCTTGGTATCTTGACGGGGATTTGCCCGGAGGATGGTTTAATTTTCAATAAAAAACACCTCATATTTTATGAGGTGTTTTTAAATTATATTTGTTATTTATTGAGAGCTTCTCTGGTTGATGGTCCGACATATCCTACTGAAGAGATTCCATTTTCGGATTGGAATTTTTTTACCGCTTCCATAGTTAGATTGCCGAAAGTTCCGGTAATCGGTCCGCTGTAATATCCACCATTAAGCAATTTTTTCTGAAGCTGGGTAACCTCTTCTCCTTTAGAATTGTATCCTATGAATTTAGTAAAAATATATTTATTTGAGCTCACATTTGATGAAGAATTCGATGAATTTGAAGATTGCGTCGAGTTAACCACTACCACCGGTATTGTTGAGCAGAAAGAACCTCCGGACGAGCAAACAATTACAGACGATGACCCTGCGCTTGTTCCCATTAAAGTCAAAATATTTCCGCTATTGATAGTCGTCGAAACGACGCTATTACTGCTGTTTGAAGAAACATAGTACGGTGCGTTTCCGCCCGATAACATGAGATTTATTCCTTGTCCCGATGATAAAACTTGAGTCAGAGTGAGTGAGGAATTTGAATTGTTATTTGTTGTTGAGTTGCCTACTGTGACATATAACGTTCCGCATTGACTGCCGCTTGAGCAAACGCCTATATTATCCGTTCCGGAAGAAAGTCCGGTTATGGAAATGGTTGATCCGTTTATTATTGCCGAAGCGACGGATGGATTGCCGTTTGACGATACATAATAATTTCCCGAGCCGTAGATTGATATATTTGAAACTTGATTGATTGAGATGTTAGCGCTTGTTTGGCTGAAAGTTATAGTTCCCGAATAAGTATTTACATTTACGGTTATGGAATTGCAGGCGCCGGTTGATGAACAAACGGAAATTATTGAGGATCCGGAAGCCATTCCTGTTAAAGTAAGGGCGTTTCCCGAAATTGAAGTTTGAACAACGCTGGAATTTGAATTTGATGATATTGAATAGGGGGCGATACCTCCGGTTATTGTTATTACCGAGACTTGGTTAACTGATAACGTCGGATTGGTTTGGCTGAAAATTAATGTTGAGTAGTTGGAGTTATTTATTGAATAAGCGTTAATTGTTCCGCAAGAACTCATATTGGTTGAACAAACGGTGATTGTTGCTGTTCCGGTAATGGACCCGGCGTATAAAGAAATTGAAGAACCGCTTATTGTTGCCTGAACGGCGGTGGGATTTGTATTATTGGTAACCGCATAAATTCCGGTTCCTCCGCTTACCGATATATTTGCCGTCTGTCCCAATGGGATGGATAAATTATTTTGACTGAAAGTTAATGTTCCCGACGAACTGTACCCGGAAGTATTAACAGAAAGCGTCTGACAATTAGAACTGTTAATTGTGGAGCAGATAGTCATATTGGTTGAGCCGGAAGTATTTCCGGCCGTTATGGTAATTTGATTTCCGTTAAAAGAAGCGCTGGCGATGGAGGGATTGGAGTTTGATGAAAGATAGAAAGATCCTGAGATGCTGGCGGTAACAACGGATGATTGATTAAAAGAAAGAGAAAGAGAGCTTGGGGTCAAATAAAAATAATTTGAAGAAGAATTTGATGTGTAAGGCCATTGCAGAGAGTTTGAATTTTTTCCGTTTACCGAAACATAGACTACGCTTCCGGGAGTGATTCCGTATTGAGAGGTGCTTATAGTGACGGTGTAGTTTCCATTTAAATCAGTAGTCCCCAAAGAGCGCATTTGAGAAGAATAATTTAAAAGTACCGGATAATTTGGATCGGCGCTGTTCACATTGATTTGAACATAGTCGCCGTTATTTTGATAAAAAGCGCTAAATACAGGAGTGGCGGCGCTGGCCGATGATGCCCAAAACATTCCGATGCTTGCGACCGTTAAAAATGTGGCCAAAAAATATTTATTTTTCATATTTTTGTTTTATTAATTAATTGCAATTATAAATTTATATGTATATGTATTATATAACGTTTCAAAAAATAAAAAGTTGCCAAAAGTGGATAACTTTTTTATGAAATATTTTTTATCTTAATAAAGATTTCATTATTTTTTGATAAAGTTCGCTCCGCACCAAAAACAAAATCAGTCCGTATTAATAAATGCTTGATTAAATTGTCATTTATTGAGCATTTAATAAAATTAATCGATTTTAAACATTATGATAAATAAAAAATATATTTTTTTGGCGGGAGTATTGATTTTTGCGATAGTTGTCGTTTTGGTGGCTCCTATGTTCGCTCAAACTGCCGGATTAGCAATGGGAATAGTTTCCGTTGCTCCGGTTTTTGCCGCTCAAACCGGTGAAGCGACTTTGACTGCTTCAGATTTTGCTCATGGCGGATTGGGAATGGCGTGGGGAAACGGGAGAATGGAGAGGGCCAATCCGGGAATCTTTGGAACCGTTGCGGGAATCAACGGAAATATTATCACCATTGATTCTAAATTAAAGAATAATTCTTCAACGACCGTTTATGCGGTAAATGCCGGAAATGCCACGATTATGAAAAATGGCGTCAGTTCTTCTATTTCAAATATCGCGGTGGGGGACAACCTATTGATTCAGGGGAGCGTGAGTGGAAACACAATAACCGCGACTTTGATTAGAGATAATATCGCCCAACGTCCGGGAATATCGGGAACGGTTTCTGCGATAAATGAAAACACAATAACCGTTACCGACAGAAAAAATGTTGTCTATTCAGTTGATGCTTCGGGAGCGAGTATTGATAAAAACGGAACATCATCTTCCATCTCAAATATTGCCATTGGCGATAAAGTTATGGTGTTTGGAACAGTAAATGGAAATTCCGTAACGGCTACTTCTATTAGGGATATTCTTAATGGAGGCGGGAGAAGGGGTCCGGGATCAAACGACACTTTTAACATTCAAGGCAATGGACAGCCACTCGTAAGCGGAACGATAACTTCAATTAACGGAGAAACAATCAATATCACCAACAAAAGTAATGTCTCTTACGTTATTGACGCTTCAAACGCCAAATTCTTAAAAGGCAATTCAAGTTCAACCATTTCCGGTTTTGCCGTTGGTGACTCTGTAGTGGTTCAAGGAACGGTTAATGGCAATTCAATTTCCGCCTCTTCAATTATTGGAGTAAATAATCAAAATGGAGGTTCTATGCCGCAAGATAACGGAAAATCTCCGGTAAAGAATGTCGGCAGAGGATTTTTTGGAGGCATATTCGGATTCTTTCAAAGAATATTCGGTTTTTAACCATTGAAAAGTATTAAAATAAAAAATAGAAAGGTCTTTTTAGTCAGGCCTTTCTATTTTTGTTGGTGTGTCGTTATTTGTAGTATAATTATTTAAATCGGCAATTATAGAAAAACCTTATTTAATGCCAGTAAACGATCAGGAGCTTATAAAAAATTATTTAAATGGCGACGTGAACGCTTTGAAGGAACTGATAGGTCGCTACAGTAATCATATTTTTAATTTTATTCGCCAATATGTCGGCGATTTTGAACAATCGGCGGATTTAACTCAGGACACATTCGTTAAAGTTTGGAAAAATATAAAAAAATTCGATGTCCAAAAAAGTTTTAAAGTTTGGATTTTTCAAATTGCCAGAAATACGGCAATTGATTTTTTAAGAAAGAAAAAGGAGATACATTTTTCCGATTTGGAAAACGAGGAAGGGGACCCGATTGATTTTGAAGATAACGCTCAGGATATCGAAAAAATTATTGAAAAAAAGGAAGTTCAGGAAAAAATAAGAAAAATATTCGAATCATTGCCTGAAAATTATAAAACAACTCTTTTGATGTATTATCAGTCGGAGCTTAATTTCAGAGAAATATCGGAAATAATGGGAATGCCGATTGATACCATAAAAAGTCGGCACCGCAGAGCTATTTTGGCGATAAAAAAAGAAATAGCCAAAGAAAATGCACCAAAACGTCGATAATCTTCGTATAAAAAATGTTATGGATAATTTTGATAAAATCGGAAAAATTATAGCTCAATCGTCAGTAAATGCTCCGGAGAATCTCTCTCAGAGAATTTTTTTGATTATTGAGAAAAAGGAAAGCCAAAGAGCAAAAATAAAAATAGCCGTTTTTGGTTTTGTTTCGTCAGTGTCGCTTGTTTTAATTTATTTTGCCGGAGCATCGGCTATTTCCAATTTTTATGCCAGCGGAACGCCTCAGATGTTTTCTTTAATGTTTTCCGATTTTCAATCGGTAGTTGCCAACTTTGGTGATTATTTTATGTCCATAGGAGAATCGTTTCCCATCATTCCTTTTGTTTATGCGCTGTTGAGTTTAACGGTTTTTGCATTTTTTGCCGGGTTATCGTTTGACAATATTCAAAAATTTAAAGAATTAAAAACAAATTTAAACTATGATTACAAACATAATTAAATCAAGATGGTTTGTCGGAACAATATCCATCGTTGTCGGTCTTATTTTAATATTAATGGCTTTTTGGTTTGGGATGTATGTCGGCGAAAGACGCGCCGGTTTTGCCAGAGGATGGGGAGATAATTATGGGATGATTTTTGGCCAGCCGAGAATGGGGTTCTTTCCTGAGCCGGGAGAAAATCCGATACCAAGAGGTTTTGGAAATGGAGGCGTTGTTTTAAAAGTTGAAGGCAATACGATAGCCATCAAAGGCAACGATAATGTGGAAAAAACTGTTGTTGTAAGCAATTTGACATCGATTAGAGAGGGTGCGTCTTCTATTTCGGCTGACAAAATAAATCCTGGAGATTCGGTTATTATCATTGGAGACCCGAATAATTCCGGTCAAATTCAAGCCAGATTTATAAGAGTTTTTCCTTCAGTTAATTCTTCCAGCACTCAATTTCAATCGATGATGAACGGAGGCGCGATGATGGGAAATTCAAGCGGAACCTTGAGTCAATAATTAATAAAAAATAAAAATATGAATGCAATAAAAAACGCCCTATCTTCGATTTGGAAAAAATCGACCGAACATGAATTTTTATCCGTCTTGATATTGCTTGTTGTTATTTTTGGAATTTATTATTGGCGAACGAGCTCTTCTTCCAATACTTTAACCACTCAATATGTTTTAGGAACTGTTTCAAAGGGAACTATTGTTTCTTCTGTCTCGGGAACCGGACAAGTTTCTGCTTCAACTCAGTTGGATATTAAACCTCAAGTTTCGGCGAATGTTATTGCTGTTCCTGCGATTCAAGGAAGTAGCGTTAAAGCCGGAGATGTTTTAGTGAGATTGGATTCAACGACTGCTCAAAAAACAGTTCGTGACGCGCAAACTTCTTTGGATAGCGCCAATTTAGCCTTGCAAAAACTTCAACAACCGCCGACACAACTTTCTTTGCTTCAGGCTCAAGACGCGATTACTCAAGCTCAGCAATCCAAGCAAACCGCTCAAGATGATTTATCTCAGTCTTACAGTTCGGGATTTAATTATGTTTCAACTTCATTTATAGATCTTCCCGGAATTATGACGGGGCTTAACAGTATTCTTTATGATTTTAACATCAACAAATCCCAATCCAACGCTTATGCTTATTATGATTTGGTAAAAAGTTATGTTCCTAACGCCGACCAGTTTATGAACTCCGCTTTAAATAGTTATCAAACCGCTTACTCCGCTTATAATACAAATTTGGAAGATTATAAAAATACCAGTATTTTTGCCAGCTCGACGGCTATCAGCGCTTTAATCAATGAAACTTATAATACCGAACAATTGGTTTCGGACGCGTTGAAAAATACTAAAAACTTTCTTGATTTAGTGAGCAATACTTTGCAGAACACTCCTTCAAAGATAAATCCTCCGGCGATTCTTTCAACTCATGAATCAAATGTCCAATCGTACATAGTAACCACAAACACGGACCTCGGTAATTTATTGAATATAGAAAATACTATTAAAAATGATCAAAACACCATAATTTCTTCAAACCAAACCATATCCGAAAAAACGGAAGCTCTAAAAGAACTTCAAGCCGGAACGGATCCGTTGGATATTCAATCGCAACAATTAGCGGTTGAACAAGCTCAGAACGCCTTGTTGGATGCTCAACAAAATCTTTCCTATTACACAATTAGGGCTCCGTTTGACGGCATAGTCGCTCAAGTTGATGTGATAAAAGGCGACCCGGCATCTTCGGGGTCGGCTGTCGTTTCTTTGGTAACGCCAAAACAAATTGCCGAAATCACTTTAAACGAAGTTGACGTTTCCAAAGTAAAAATCGGACAAGACGCCACTTTAACTTTTGATGCTTTTCCGAATATGACTATCGCCGGTAAGGTTGCTCAAATCGATACTATTGGAACCGTAAGCCAAGGCGTTGTAACTTATAATGTTGAAATTTCTTTTGATAACCAAAACGGAAATATAAAACCGGGAATGAGCGTTTCGGCTTCTATCATTACCAATGCCAAACAAAATGTTTTGATAGTTCCAAGCTCGGCAATAAAGACGCAGAACCAAACAAATTATGTTCAATTTGTCGGGGCGGCCAATTCATCAACAACACAAGGATTAATCATCGGACAGCTTACGACTTTAAGTTCAACCCCGATGGCGCAAGTCGTTCAAACGGGACTTTCTAACGATTCCAATACCGAAATTACCTCAGGACTTAACGAAGGAGATGTGATTGTTGTGCGCTCGGTTAATTCTTCGTCACAAACTCAATCAACTTCTCAGTCGAATGGCGGTAGAGTGTTCAGAATTCCGGGAATAGGAGGATGATTTTAAAAAATAAAAAAATGATTGAATGCTTAAACATTGTAAAAATTTATAAAAATGGCGATGTTGAGACCTCAGTTTTAAAAAATGTCTCTTTTAAAATTGACGAGGGAGAGTTTGTTGCCATTATGGGGCCATCGGGTTCTGGAAAATCAACCTTAATGCATATTTTGGGAGCTTTGGATACGCCCACCTCCGGAACTTATAAACTTGACGGACAAGATGTTTCAAAATTGTCCGATGACCAACTGGCAAATATAAGAAAAGACAAAATCGGATTTGTTTTTCAATCTTTTAATTTGCTTTCCCGCGCCACAGTCATAAGAAATGTTTCCTTGCCTCTTATATATTCGGAAATTCCAAAAGAGGAACGGATAAAAAAAGCCAAACAATCTTTGCTTTTAGCCGGACTTCCTGAAAATAGATGGGAACATCTCTCCAATCAATTATCCGGAGGACAAATGCAACGTGTTGCCATTGCCAGGGCGCTTGTTAATAATCCTTCCATTATTCTTGCCGATGAACCCACTGGAAATTTGGATACCAAAACAGGAGAAATAGTTTTGGAAACTTTTCAAGAGTTAAATAAAAAAAATCATCACACGATAGTTTTAATCACCCATGAATTATATGTCGCTCAGCACGCGGATAGAATAATACACATCCAGGACGGAGTAATCATAAAAGACGAAAAAAATCAGAACAAAAGAGTTGCCGACCACAATGTTGATTAATTATTTATAAATTATGAAAATAGCCGATATTTTTGAAGAAACATATTTTTCTTTAACATCCAATAAAGTAAGGACAGGTTTGACGATGCTCGGAATTGTTATCGGAATCGGTTCGGTTATCGGGATGGTTTCCATCGGTCAGGGAGCTCAAGGTAATATAGAATCACGAATTCAATCAATCGGTTCTAATTTAATTTTGATTATGCCGGGAGCTCAAAGGGGGGTTGGAATGGAAGTTAGTTCCGGAAGAGGCTCAGCTCAAACTCTTACTACGGATGATGCCAATGCTATTGCTTCGTCAGTTTCGGGAGTGGAAGCGGTGGCTCCCGAAATATCAAGAAGATATCAAGTCACGGCATCAGGAACCAATACTAATGTTTCAGTTGTTGGAACCGTCTCTTCTTATCCTCAAGTAAGAAATGTCTCAATGAGTGAGGGTTCTTTTATTACCGATCAGAATGTTCAGGACTTTTCCAAAGTAGCGGTTTTAGGTCCTTCGGCAAGAGATGATTTGTTCGGGACTGGAGCTGAGGCTATCGGACAAACGATAAAAATAAATAAAGTTGATTTTAAAGTTGTTGGAATTACGCAAGCTAAAGGAGGTAATGGTTTTGGAAGTCAGGACGATATGATTTTTGTTCCGTTGACATCGGCGCAAAGATATCTTGAGGGTGACACTTATGTCACGACAATCAGCGTTCAAGCTCAGGATCAAAGCGTTATGTCGGATGTCCAGCAACAAATAACCAATTTGCTTTTGGAAAGACATCATATTTCGGATCCGACACTGGCTGATTTTAGTGTTTTGAATCAATCCGATATTGTGGCAGCTGCTTCTTCGGTAACCAGCACTTTCACTATTTTATTGGGAGCCATCGCCGGAATTTCGCTTTTAGTCGGAGGAATCGGAATTATGAATATGATGCTTACCACCGTTACCGAAAGAACTCGTGAAATAGGATTAAGAAAAGCCGTTGGAGCAAAGAGTAAAGATATCAACACTCAATTTTTGACCGAATCGGTGGCGCTTACTTTTTTGGGTGGAGTTTTCGGATTTATTTTGGGGTGGATATTGGCGTTTTTAGTGACTCAATTTGCCGGCATCGCCACTCAAATTTCAATCTCTTCCGTTATTTTGGCATTTGTTGTTTCGGCCGGAATCGGAATCGTCTTCGGATATTATCCCGCAAAACGAGCTTCCAGCTTGAATCCGATTGAGGCCTTGCGTTATGAATAATAAAGTTAAAATATAATTAATAATTAATAAAAAAATATGAAAAATTCAAAATTAATAACTTCAATAGTATTATCGGTAATTATTTCGGGAGCGCTCTTCTATTATATTGGGACTAAATCCGTTTCTATTACACAACCGGCAACGTCGGGAAATTTTGCCAGATTTTCCCAAAACGGCGGAAATAAAAACGGAGGCCTTTCGGGTGGAGCCATTACCGGTTCTATCATAGATCAAAACAGTCAGAGCATAACTATACAATTAAGAGACGGAAGTTCAAAAATTGTTCTCGTTTCTCCGTCTACTCCGATAATGAAATCCACTTCCGGAAGTTTAAGCGACTTGTCAAAAGGGGAAAATGTGGTTATAATTGGACAAACAAATTCCGATGGCAGTGTCAGTGCCGAATCGGTTCAAATAAGACCGAAGGATTCTTTTAATTTTAATAATCAGGGAGCCACAACAACTTCAGCTAATTAAAAAATAACAATGGAAGATAACTCAACAACATTAGGAGAAAAGAAAAAATTCTATCACAAACACAAAAGTCTTTTAAAGGACAAGGATTTTTTGGAGTCCCTGGGGCTTTCTATTTTATTTTTAATTGTCGGACTAGTGTCCACTTTTTTTGCCATCATATACGCTACCGATAGCGCCAGCCGTCCGGTAACGGATATTATTTTAAGCAATATACCGGTTTTTAATCTTGACTGGGCCTTTGTCTACGGACCGGTTATATTTTGGGTTATAATCGCCGTTTACTTGCTTGTTTTTGATCCTAAAAAAATTCCATTTTCTTTGAAGGCTATTTCTCTATTTTTGGTTATTAGGTCCATATCTATCAGCTTAACTCACATCGCTCCGTTTCCAACCCATGCCCAAATAGATATCTCCGGATTTTTTGGCGTTTTTACCAATGGAAGTGATTTGTTCTTTTCCAGCCATACAGGGATGCCTTTTTTGATGGCTTTGATTTTATGGGATAATAAAATAATGAAATATTTTTCCGTAATTGCTTCAATTTTCTTCGGGGCGGTAGTTCTTATGACTCATCTACATTATTCAATTGATGTATTTGCCGCTTTTTTCATAACTTACTCCATATATGTTCTTGGTAGAAAATGGTTTAAAAAAGACGTCTTAATCGGCAAGGTTGTTTGATGTTTAATTTATTGTCGCGTATTTTTTATACTCTTGCAAAAATACAGATGCCCTTCTATAATATTTAGGAAACCTAAATATTAATATTCCAAACAAAATGGATAAAAAAATAATGAGGGAAATAATGATGGATTTGGTTTCCATAAGAAGGTCATTTGCCAAATTGATAGTATCCAAATTAGCCAAAAGCAAAATGTCTCCTTTCCAGCTGTTGATAATGGATTTTATCAACTGGCATTCGGGAACTTCGCTAAAAGATATCGCCGAACAATTCAAAGTTTCAATGGCATCTGTTTCTGAACCGATAGAGCAATTGGTAAAATCCAAAATGGTTAAAAGAAAAGGCGACGACAAAGACAGGCGCATATCGCGTTTGTTTGTAGAAGACAAAGGAAAGAAAATTCTTAAAAAAACAATGGATGAATCCGTTAAGCAATTGTTTGGAAGTTTTTCCCTTAAAGACCTTAAAATGTATCATCAAGTTTTAAAAAAAATTTCGACAAATTTAGAAAAAAATAAAAAATAAAAAATGAAAAAAATATTTACATCAATGTTGGGTTTTATAAAGCGTCGCTGGTTCGTATCAATCTTGGGTTTGATTGTTTTGATTATTATTTTGTTTGCCGTCTTTTCCAAAGGAGGCAGTTCAATTAAAACGGTTGCCGTTCAAAAAGGAGAATTGATTTCCGATGTGAGCGTTACCGGCACGGTAACTCCAAGTCAAAGTCTTGATTTGAGCTTCACTCAAAGCGGAAGAATTTCGTCAATTTCTGTAAATGTCGGGGACAAAGTTTATGCCGGAGAAGTTCTGGCAAAGTTAGACAATGCCGATTTATCGGCTCAGGTGGCGCAAGCTCAAGCCAATGTCGAAATCCAACAAGCCAAACTCGACCAACTTCAAAGAGGATCAAGACCCGAAGATATTAAAGTTACCGAATCGGATTTAAATAAATCGAAAGTTGATTTGACCGGATACTATGGCGGAGTAATTAATATCTTAAATGACGCTTATGCAAAATCGGACGATGCCGTCAGAAATCAAATAGATCCGTTTTTTTCCGATGATAATACCGCAAATCCGAATCTGACGTTTTTATCCAGCGATTCTCAGGGAATCAATGATGTTAAATTACAAAGAGTAATTGTTGGCAATGAACTCAATCAGTGGCAGACCGAATTATCATCGATTACTGCAAGCAGTTCCAACAATATTCTTGATTCATCAATGGTATCAGCTCAGTCCCATCTTTCCGATATAAGAAATTTTCTTAACGAATTAATGAATGTTTTACAATCGTCAATCGGATTGTCGCCGGCAACTTTAGAAACTTACAAAACCAATTTGAATGTTGCCAGAACAAACATCAATCTTGCTTCTACTAATATTTCCAATCAACAACAACTCATAGCCAGCCAAAAAGCTTTAGTTCAAAAGAATCAGGACCAATACAATTTAATTTTGGCCGGTTCCGACCCTCAAGATATTGCCGCTCAACAGGCTCAAGTTGATCAAGCTAAAGCCAGCCTTGCTTACGCTCAGGCTCAATATCAAAAAACTCTTTTGGTTTCTCCTTTTGATGGGGTGGTTACAAGAATTTTGCCCTCGGTTGGTGATGTGGTTAGCGCTAATGATATTGTTTTGTCATTGATTGGAAATGGAAATTATCAAATTGATGCCAATATCGCCGAGACGGATATTTCAAAAATCAAAATAGGACAGACCGCTCAAGTGACGCTTGATGCTTATGGTCCGGATGTTATTTTTGATGCCAAAGTTGTCAAAATTGATCTTTCTTCAACCGAACTTGAAGGTGTGGCAACATACAAAACAACTTTCCAATTTGTTAAAAATGACTCGAGAATTTTGTCGGGGTTAACCGCCAATGTTGACGTTTTATCGGCCAAAAAAGAAAATGTTCTTTATATTCCTACAAGGGATATAATTCAGGATTCCAATAATCAATACGTTAATGTTTTGGTTGATTCTAAAACAAATAAAGTAAACAAAGTTCAAATTACTACGGGCTTAGTCGGCTCAAACGGAATGACTGAAATAACGTCCGGATTGAACGAAGGCGATCTGGTTGTCTCCGAATAATTTTTCCGAAAGCCGAACAATTTTAGTTAAAATTTTTAATTATGGCTCTCATAGAAGTAAAAAATTTATCAAAAATATATCAGGAAGGAGAATCAACTTCCGTAGCGGTTGACAATGTTTCATTATCAATAGAGCAGGGAGAGTTTGTTTCCATTACCGGCCCATCCGGTTCGGGAAAATCAACTCTGATGCATATTTTAGGATGCTTGGACAGACCGACTTCCGGACAATATTTTTTTAAAGAAAAAGAATTGAATTCTTATTCCGACTTGGAACTTGCCAAAATAAGAAATCAAGAGATGGGTTTTGTTTTTCAAGCATTCAATCTTTTACCCAGATTGACGGTTATAGATAATATTATGATACCTCTGATGTATGCTGATATTCCTGAATCCAAAAGATTATCCAAAGTTGAAAATGTAATTAAATTAGTCGGCCTTGAAAACAGGGAACATTATCAAACCGCCAAGCTCTCAGGAGGACAGCAACAAAGAGTTGCTATTGCCAGAGCGCTTGTTAACGAACCGTCTATTATATTTGCCGACGAGCCGACAGGAAATTTGGATTCCAAATCGGGAGCGGTAGTGCTCGAATTTTTACAAGACATTAATAAACAAGGGCATACGATTGTCGTTGTTACGCATGAAAAATATGTTGCCGAATCGGCAAAAAGAATTATAGAAATTAAAGACGGAAAAATAGAAAGCGATAAAAAAGTCGCCAATCAAAGAATTGTTTCCAAGGAAGGATTTATAAAATAAATTATGAATTTATAAAATAAATTATGAATTTAAAAGACACTCTAAAAACTGCCCTTGCCGGACTTTCAACTCATAAATCAAGAACCGCTTTGACTATTTTAGGAATTGTTATCGGTATCACTTCCATTATGCTTGTGATGTCCATCGGTCAAAGCGCTCAAAATTTAATTTTAGGAGAGATTCAAAGTTTTGGGCCGAATAACCTGTTTGTTTTGCCGGGAAGAGTTTCTTCCAATCCGAGTTCTTTCAGTGGAACTTTATTAAGCGATTCGTTAAAACCAAAAGATCTTCAGGATTTGGAAAATAAAAACAATGTTCCCGATGCCACTTCTATAATCCCGATAACTTTCGGTTCGGTGGTTGTTTCTTATGGTTCTCAAACTTATAACACGATTATTTTAGGCAGTAGTGGAGATTCCGAGAATGTTTTCAGTTTGGATATGGCTCAAGGAACATTTTTCAGTAATTCTGATGTTTTGTCTCATTCGCCGGTTGTTATCTTGGGAGGGAAAATTGCCACCGAACTTTTTGGCGCCTCAAATCCAATCGGCCAAAAAATAAGGGTTAAAAATGAGAATTTGAGAGTTATCGGGATTTTGCAAAAAAAGGGTCAATCGTTTGTTGATTTTGACACCGCTCTCATATCGCCATACACCACTGTTCAGCAATATATTTTGGGAACCAGATATTTTCAGAGATTGATAATTCAAGCG
The DNA here is from genome assembly GCA_021812345.1 of bacterium. GTDB lineage: Bacteria > Patescibacteriota > Minisyncoccia > UBA6257 > JAGOQP01 > JAKAHY01. The sequence continues at coordinate 34,589 of JAKANP010000006.1, forward strand.
TCGTCACCGTCCGTTATACCGGGAGTCATTAGCGATGTTACCAGAGTATTAAGAAATAATCACAATATTACCGACCCGAGCAAAGATGATTTTACTGTTGAAACTCAGCAGGACATCATCAACACTATTGGAACCGTCATAACTATTTTAACAATTTTACTTTCTTCAGTGGCGGCGATTTCCTTGATTGTCGGTGGAGTGGGCATTATGAATATTATGCTTGTGTCTGTTACCGAACGAACGCGCGAAATAGGACTGCGCAAAGCTTTGGGCGCAAACAACGGAGATATTTTAAATCAATTTTTATTTGAATCGGTTATTTTAACCTTGAGTGGGGGAATCATCGGAATTATTTTGGGAACCGGAGCCGGATGGGCGGCTTCATTTTTAGCGACAAGATTTGCCGGAGTTAATTTTCCTTTCGTATTTTCCTTACAGGGGGCAATTTTGGGGGTTATTGTTTCTATGGCAATCGGTTTGGGTTTCGGAATTTTTCCCGCTCGTCAGGCATCTCAAAAAAGTCCGATTGAGGCGTTGCGTTATGAATAATCGGACAGAAAGTTATCCACAGCGAAGTTGTTGACCAAATAGAATTTAACGGCTAAAATATAAGAGCATTAAGTAAAAAAATAATAATCCAATATTTGTTTTAAAAATGTTTTTTAGGAAGTGAGGTTCTAAAAAAACAAAAACAGAAATTGGGCTTCAAAATCCTTTCTAATTTAGAAAGGATTTTGTTTTATAAAAAAAGCTTCGACATTTTTTGTCGAAGCAAGTGTTCTTTTTTACCTCTTAATCTTCGCAAGCCAATTTCGAGTCGCAACCGGCATCCCGCCTCCTGGCGATGGAAGGCGACTCAACGGCTTCAGCTTAAAAATATTATTACTCTTTTCCTTCTTCACGTTCACGAGTTCTCCCTTCTTTATTTTTTTAACATTATATTATAAATTTGTCAATTATGTGTAATGGTTTTATGTAGCGGCAAATAGTAATAGTATTTAAATTAATGTATAATTATTCAAATTGGTTGTGACAAAAATTATTTAAAATTTATTTATGAAAAAAAATTTATCTTTATGGGTTTTGGTTTTTATTGTGGCATTTGCGACATTGGCAATCATTATATTTATGCCGAGACAAAATGTTCTTGCGCCCTCGCCCAATTCCAGTTCTTCGACTCAAACTCAAACCGCTTCAACAACATTAATTGCTACCGCAAGTTTTTCTTGCGATAGTGAAAAATCAATAGCCGCTTCTTTTTATAGAACTCCAATTACTGCCATACCTTCTCCGGGACAACCCCCGACTCCTAATGGAATTGTTGGGCTTGTTTTGTCCGATGGCAGAAATATGACGCTTAAACAAACGATTTCTGCCGACGGAGGACGTTATACAAACAGCGATGAATCAATTGTTTTCTGGACTAAGGGGGACACTGCGTTTATTCAAGAAAATGGAAAAGAAACTTTTTCCAACTGTGTTGTTTCAAAAAATCAATCCGCCGCTCCTCCTCCGCAGACATCAAATTCAATGATTGCCAATCCTGCCAGCGTTTATTGCCAGCAAAAAGGAGGGCAGCTTAGTATTGCCAGTAAACCCGATGGAAGCCAATATGGATTGTGTTATTTTTTGGATAACCGAGCTTGTGAAGAATGGGCAATGTTTAGAGGGGACTGTCCGATAGGCGGAGTAAAAACTACCGGCTATGTTACCGATGCTCAAAAATTTTGCGCTTGGTCGGGAGGACAAACCTTTTCGGTCCCTAATGCCGTCTGCACTTTTAAAGACGGTTCAACTTGTTCGGATGATGCTTTCTACGCAGGCACTTGTCAGTCGGGAACAAAATCGGGGCAATAAATTTATTGACATTTTTTAAAAACGATGATTAACTTCTTTTTGGTAAATTTAAACAAAAGGAGGTGAAAGATGCTAAGAAAGCGCTGGATGCTTCGGGCAGTCGCACACTGTTGCGATGGGAAGTGTACCAAGGGCGGCGAATTTTTTTCGCCGCCCGTTCTTTTATGTATATTTTTTGAATAGTTTTAGCAAAATAAAGCGGAAAATTTATATTTTTATAATAAATATTTTAAGTGATATATTTAAGATAAAAATCTTAATATCACTCCAATTTTATTTTTTAATTTGCTATAATAAAAAAATGAAAAACTTTAATCACGGAGGTTCAAATGCGGTATATGGTTTGGGGTTTATAGGCGCGGCTATTTATTTTATCGGTAAAGCGGCCACATTTTGGTTAGCGGTCTTGGGTTTTTTAAAGGCTTTAGTTTGGCCGGCTTATTTGATTTACTACGCCTTGAATTTTTTGGCTAAGTAATTTTACCAGGCTTTTGTTTGTGATTTTATAATCGCGTTTTTAATTTGCTTATGAATAAAAAAAATTTATCAAAAGAAAAAGGTTTTACCGAAGGAATTTTAAAAGGAAGAATGGCCGAAGTTTTAGTCGAAGAACTTCTTAAAAAATCAGGAAATAAAGTTTACAGATTCGGATATGAGGCGATTACTCAAAATTTGGTCCAGCCGGATGAAATTTTTAGCGGCAATACCGAAGTCGGGAAAAAAATAAGAACTATCCCGGATTTTATTGTGGTCAATAAGAAGGGAGAGCCGGAATTTGTAGAGGTTAAATTCCGATGGAATGCGGAACCGAATGAAAACGATTTCACTCCTTTGCAGGAGGCGGCAAAATATTGGAATGCGCCCATTATTTTGGTTAGTTGCAGAGAAAAACCTTATTTTAGAGTTATCTTGCCCCCATATTTTGACGCTAAAGGAAATTTTAAATTTGTCCCGATAGAAAAAATTTCGGATTGGAATATAAACAAAGAAGCTCTTTCAAAAAGCGAGGAACTCGTTTCCACCTATTTGGGATCAACAATGATAAATCGTTCAAGATTGCTCGGTAAAGTTTTGGAATTTTAAATATTAATTATTTTAAATTTCAAGAAACGGGAGTGATTTTTTGCTATAATTAGTATAAATGAAAAAAACAGCGGTAATAATTTTCGGATTATTGGCGATAGGTTCGTCCGTATATTTTTCAAAGGATCAGATTTCCGGAGTGGTTTCTATTTTTGAAAGCCAATATTTTCCCTGCCAACAACCGATAACTTATTCTTTGGGAACTTTTGATTCCGGATTCGGGGTTTCAAAAGCGGAATTCTTAAAAGACATAAATCAGGCGGTTCAAATTTGGCAGACCCCGGTTCAAAAGGAATTGTTTAAATATTCTCCTGATAATGGAGATTTAAAGATAAATCTGATATATGACTATCGTCAGCAGGCCACTGATAAATTAAAGCATTTGGGAATAATTGTCGGTAACAGCAAAGCATCTTATGATGCTATAAAATCTCAATACGATACAATGCTTGCGAATTATAACAGCCAAAAATCGGCGCTTGAAACAAAAATTGCCGATTTTCAACAGCAACAGGACACTTACAATGCAGAAGTTCAATCTTGGAATCAAAAAGGCGGAGCTCCGGAAAATATTTATAATCAACTAAATCAGGAAAAATCATCGTTGAGCCAAGAAGCGCAATCAATAACCCAAGAGCAAAACGACTTAAATTCCAAAGCTTCCGACATAAATGCGGTTGTTGTCGCTTTAAATCAGTTGGTGGAGGCGCTTAATTTGAATGTTTCTCAATACAATGCCGTCGGCAGTCAGCAATCGGGCGAGTTTGAAGAAGGTGATTATCAAAGTGGTCCCGATGGCAAAAAAATAGATATCTATCAATTTGACAGTCAGAATAAATTAATCAGGGTTTTAGCGCACGAACTTGGTCATGCGCTTGGAATGCAACACGTGAGCGATCCCCAGGCGATTATGTATAAATTGAATTATGGAACCGGAGAAAAATTAACTTCAGCGGATTTGGCGGAATTAAAGTATGTATGTAAAATAAAATAGTTTAATAAAATTAATTTATTTATGAATAATATATTCAAACTGATCATTTCTATTTTAATTTGTGAAGGAGCGGGAATATTCGGTTCATTATTTACAATGAGCCAAATTAAAAGTTGGTATGCGGATATTAAAAAGCCGTCGTTTAATCCTCCCGATTGGATTTTTGGTCCTGTTTGGTCGTTCTTATTTTTGCTTATGGGGGTTTCATTATATCTGGTTTGGAGCGGCGGGATTTCCGGAATTTCGATTAAAACAGAAATTATAATTTTTGTAATTCAATTGGCGTTGAATATTTTGTGGTCAATTTTGTTTTTTGGCATCCATTCTCCAAAATTGGCATTCGTGGATATTGTTTTTTTATGGGCGATGATTCTTTTAACCGTTTTTGAATTTTATTCTATAAATAATACCGCTGGATTGCTTTTAATTCCTTATTTTTTGTGGGTTTCTTTTGCTTTGATTTTGAATTTTGAAATTTGGAAGTTAAATTAGTTTATTTTTGATTGTTGTGTTAAAATAAAATATGAGTAAAAATAAAATAAAAGGAATGATTGAAATTATTTTCGCTTTACTGGTGCTGTTTTTGTCCATGTGGAATCCCGAAGTTTCCGTATTTTTATCGGTGGCGGCGCTGGTTATTTTTGGAGCAGCCGAGCTTTTAAAAGGTCAAAACAATAAAAAAGTCGAAGAAAAAAATAATATTAATTAGCTTTAAAAGAGCAAATAAAATATGAAAGGATTTGTAGATAATATAGAAAAATTAACCGAAGAAAATGAAAATTTTCGCAAGGTTCTTTATACGGCAAAAAACAGCCAGCTGGTGGTAATGAGCTTAAAACCGCTTGAAGATATCGGAATGGAAGTCCACCAATTGGATCAATTTTTGAGAGTTGAAAAAGGAGTTGGTAAGGCGATTTTGGACGGGGTTGAACACGAAATAGGCGATGGGTTTGCTATTGTTGTCCCTGCCGGAACAAACCACAATATCGTCAACACTTCGACTGTGGAAGAGATGAAACTTTATACGGTTTATTCTCCGCCGAATCATCTTGACGGAAAAATTCATGTCACAAAATCAGATGCGGAAGCCGATGAGAGCGAACATTTTGACGGGGTGACAACCGAGCGATAAAATCATATTTTCATTCGTGATAAAAAATCTCATAATTTTATGGGATTTTTTATTTAAATAATGTTATCATTATCGGATGATTTTAAGATTTATTTTATTAATCGTTTTAGCGGTTGTAATTTTAGGAGGAGCTAATTGGTTTGTTTTATTTTCTTTGGGGCGTCTTTTATTAATCAAATCTCCTTCAACTAAAATTATCATTGCCATATTGATTTTATCTATAACTTTCGGATTTTTAATAATTTCCGCCATTTCTCGGGTGACTGAAAGCCAAATTGTTAAATATCTTTATATAATTTCTTCGGTTTTGATAGGAGTTTGGGTTTTCGTTCTGTTTTTTCTGATAATTGCTTGGGCGATTGTCGGTGTCTTGCATCTTTTGGGAATTTATGCCGGAAGGAAAATAATAACTTGGGCGATGCTTTTTTCGGCGTTAATTTATTCGGCTTATAATATTTATAACGCTTATGATATAAAAATAAAAAGTATTTCTATTCCAATGAAGGGATTGCCGGATTTTTGGAAAGGAAAAAAAATAGTTCAGCTTTCGGATGTTCATTTGGGAAATATCAATGGTGCTGATTTTATGCAAAAAATTGCCGATTTGACTAATGCTCAAAATCCGGATGCGATAGTTATTACCGGTGATTTATTTGACGGAATGGACGGAAATCTGACTCCACTTATTGCCCCGCTTAATTCCTTAAAAGCTCCGGAGGGAATTTATTATGTTACCGGCAATCATGAACTTTATTTGGGATTGGATAAAGTTTTGCAGATAATCGGTCAAACCGATATCCAATTTATTGATGACAGAGTTGTCCATAAAGACGGACTTCAATTTGCCGGAATTTCTTACGGTCAAGATTTGCAACCTCAGGATATAAAAAGCATTTTGGAGGCGGATAAGAATTACGACAAAAACATGCCGACAATTCTTTTGTATCACATTCCATTGCTGTCAAAAATAAAAGAAGCCGAGCAAATGGGTATAGACCTTCAGCTTTCAGGCCACACTCACGTCGGTCAGTTGATGCCTTTTAAATTAATAACCGAAATTATTTATCAAGGATATGATTACGGATTGCATAAAATTGGAAATTTTTATGAATATACATCAAGCGGTGTCGGGACTTGGGGCCCGCCGATGAGAAGCGGAAATAGTCCTGAGATTGTTTCAATCACTCTGAAATAGTTTATAGCCGGCTTATTTTTTGGCGGCTATTTTTGTGCTAACATTTATTTTAGATCATTGAAAAGGAGAATCCATGAAATCAAAAGCCGCAGTTGCTGTTTTTTTGGGATTTATCCTAAGCATTTTCTCTATTGCT
>JAKANP010000007.1 GCA_021812345.1 bacterium
TCGGGATTGCTTAAAAAATCGGATTTGGACGAGTCAAAAATTGCCGGTTATGCGTTAAATACGGATTTGTCAAAAACAAAAGTTTCGGAGATCGTTATGGATTTTTCTACAAAACTTTTTAAGTCGCAAATGATTCCGGTAAATTTTGGAACGAGTACGGAAAATGTTTCAGTATTGTTGCCTTCTGCTGGTTTTGAAAATTATTCCGCTATTAAGGATTATATTCAGAATAAAATTTCAGAATAAAAATATTTGACGAATTATAATCGTTCAATTTTAAATTTATTATTCCGATTCCGCCGATGATTCCACGGCTTCCAATCTCTTTTCTATTTCTTTGGCGAGTTTTTTATCTTCTTCCAATTTTTGTCTGGTAGCTTCTTGACCTACGCCCAATTTTTCTCCGTTGAATGAAAAAGTATTTCCTGTTTTTGTGATGACTCCATTTTTAATGGCGACATTCATCATATCGGAAACATAAGAAATCCCTTGACCAAAAAATATATCAAACTCGGCAACTCTGAAAGGAGCGGCAACTTTATTTTTGACAACTTTGGCTTTGACATGATTGCCGATTATTTCTTCTCCTTTTTTGAGCTGAGCGATTCTTCGAATGTCTATCCTGACGGAAGCGTAAAACTTAAGCGCTCTTCCCCCCGGAGTCGTTTCGGGATTTCCCCACATAACTCCGATTTGTGAACGTAATTGATTTATAAAAATAATGGTTGTATTTGATTTGGCGGCAATGGAGGTTAGTTTGCGAAGCGCTTGAGACATAAGACGCGCCTGCAGTCCGATTGTTTGGTCCCCAATTTCTCCTTCAATTTCGGCTCTTGGAGTAAGCGCCGCTACCGAGTCAACCACAACGAGCTCTATAATTCCCGAGCGCGCTAGATTTTCCAAAATTTGAAGCGCCTCTTCTCCGCTATCCGGCTGGGAAATCAAAAGTTCGGACGTTTTAACTCCGATTCTTTTGGCATAATCCGGGTCCATTGCGTGCTCGGCGTCGATAAAAGCGCATTTGCCTCCGTGCTTTTGGGCTTGAGCGATAACCGATAAAGCCAAAGTGGTTTTTCCCGACATTTCTGGGCCGTAAATTTCAACAATTCTTCCTCGCGGAAGTCCACCCACTCCAAGCGCTCTATCCAGCGAAAACGAACCGGTTTGAGTCGCTTCAACTTTTAGAGTTTTTCTATCGTCAAGCCGCATAATGGATCCTTCTCCAAACTTACTTTGGAGTGAGTCTATTAAATCTTGAAGGTCATTGGATTCTTTTTTTGAATCTTTATCTTTTTTCATTTTTGTTTTTAATAATTAATTATGTTGCTTGATGATGAAATTGGAACGGTGGATGTCGGCGCAGGTATCCCGCCGGGTATGCCGGTAGACGAGCTTGAATTGTTGTTTGTTGAATAAAAATCGTAGCAAATTGTTCTTCTTACCGTAACGCTGGAACCTAAAAATCTTTTTACCGTAAAATCATAATCATTTCTGCATCCGGGCTCGCTTAAAACGACCGACTGTTTGAATGTTCCGTCCGAATTGACCACCACCTCTCCGGAATTGATGCTTAATTTATCTTGCGGATTATCTATTTTTCCTTCAAGAATAAAGGTGTCCTGAGAGGTGTGAAATTGGTCTGAGGGCGGGGAAGTTATTTCTATTGAAGGTTTCCCGATAAAGCTGGAAATTTTAGGAAGCAATATTACCAAAACAACCAGGACTAAAATGGTTATAAAAAGAGTTTTTTTGTTAAAAGATTTTGGCGCATATCGGTTTAGCGGAAGAGTGTCTTTGGCGCCGGAAGTTTTTAATTCCGATTCTTTTTTATATTCCTGCCACAATGGTTCAAAATCTATTTCAAGAATTTTTGAAATGTTTTCCAGATATCCTTTGACGTAAGGAGAGGGTGGCATTTGAGAAATGTCGTTTTCCATTAACGCTTTTATATAACGGGGAGCAATACCGGTTAATTCGGAAAGTTTCTGGACATTTAACCCCTTGCTTCTGGACTCTTCTTTTAATATTTCTTTTATAGTTTTAAATTCTGTCATAAAATTATTTCAAATATTCTATATTGATTATCGGGTTATGTAAAATCGTTTCTATTTTTTATTGATTTTTTATTTTTTGTCAATGTTTTATTCTTCTTTTCCGACAAAAACTTCTCTTGGCTTGGCTCCGTCTCCGGGTCCGATAATTCCTTTTTCTTCCATAATATCAAGCAATCTTGCCGCTCGAGCATAACCGACTTTTAATCTTCTTTGCAAAAGAGAGGCCGATGCTTTTTGCGCCTGTTTGACGGTTTCAATCGCTTCTTGAAGCAGTTCGTCATCGTCTTCATTCTCGGCATATTCTTCAAAAATGTCGTGTCCGCTATTTTCATTTTCTTCGCCATTTTCTTCAAACGGCAATCCTTCCTGGTTCGGGTCCGTATAATCTTCGTTGTTGTCTCTTATAAATGAGGCAACCTTTTTTATTTCATCTTCGGAAATATAAGAACCTTGAATACGTTTTGGTTTGGAAAGTTCTGCCGATACGAATAACAAATCTCCTCCACCCAAAAGTTTTTCCGCTCCGGCGGTATCCAGAATTGTTCTTGAATCTATTTGACTGGCAACTTGCAAAGCGATGCGAGCCGTGATGTTGGCTTTAATCAATCCGGTAATAACCTCAACCGACGGTCTTTGAGTCGATAGAATCAAATGAATGCCGGTTGCGCGCGCCATTTGCGCCAAGCGAACGATGGCATTTTCCACATCTCGTCCATAAGCGGCCATGAGATCGGCCATTTCATCAACCACAATAACAATAAACGGCAAAGGATTTTCCGAATTTTTTTTATTATAACTTTGAATATCTCTGGCTCCGGCTTTAAGTAAAATTTCATAGCGTTTGTCCATTTCGGATATTGCCCAGCGAAAAACTCCAAGAGCTTTTTTCCCTTGAGTGATGACCGGCGCAATCAAATGAGGCAGTCCGCTGTAAGCCGAAAGCTCGACTCTTTTTGGATCGATTAAAATGAACCTTAATGTTTGCGGAGAGTTTTTATACAAGAGAGAAATTAAAATTGAATGCAACATTATTGATTTTCCTGAACCGGTAGCTCCGGCAACCAATAAGTGAGGCATCTTTTCTATATTTCCGGTAACAATATCTCCGGTAACGTCGCGTCCGACGCAGAATCCCAGATTTCCGCTCGATGCAAATTCCGGATAGGCCATCAAACTGCCCAAACGGACAACGGCGGCGTTTTTGTTTGGGACTTCTATTCCCACATACGGCTTTCCGGGGATAGGAGCTTCTATTCTTATGGGATGAGCGCTTAATGCCAAAGAGAGGTCTTGGCTTAAAGCAGTGATGCGGGTTAATTTTATACCTTCTGCCGGACGCAATGTGTAGCGGGTGACTTTGGGTCCGATATTGATTTCTCCCATCTCAACGGCAATTCCAAAACTTTCTAAAGTTCTTTTGATTATATTGGCGTTAGCTCGCAAGTCTCCGGCATCCGGCTTTTCAGCGGACGATTTTAATAATTCCAGAGGAGGAGCTTTATAATCGACAAATTTTTTAACCGTTCCGTTTGTTTTTAATTCATTTTTATTAATCTTTTTGGGTTGAGCAATTTCCGGTTCCGTTTCTTCTTCCTCTTTTTCCTCTTCTGTTTTTTTATCCGTTTCCTGATTTTTAATTTCCTTTTCCGGAGCTACTTTAATTTCTATTTCCTCTTCTTCCTCTTCTTCCGAATCTTTTTTCCTGACTAATCTCAGAGGTCTGTCAAAAACAACAATAATTCCGATAACCGCCGCAATAAAAAGTATTATGCTCCAAGCAATATTCCCAAACCAGACTTTCGGATAGCCGGATATTTTACCGATACTTCCTCCATCGGGCGCGATGGCTGAATCAATAAATCCCAAAGCCGACAAGAAAAATAATAAAGAGCCCCATAAGGTTGAAGAATAGATTTTTCCTTCTCTGCGATGAGAAAGGAGATTTATGCTGATGCCGGCTAAAGTTAACGGCAAAAGTCCATAGCCCAATCCCAAAAGCGAAAATAAAAATTTGAAAATATATTTTCCCGCGTCTCCCGCCAGATTAAATCCGGAAAGCCCCAATAAAATTGCCAGCGCCAAGAAAATCAAAGCCCAAACGCTGTGAATCGTTTCTTGAGCGAGTTGTCTTGTTGATATTATTTCTTTGTTTTTTTCGCTCCTGTTATTTTTATTTTTTTTGGACATTTTTTGAGTTGTCTTGAAGATTAAAAATTAACACAAATTATTTTGACGGTATAAGTTTAACTCAATTTATGCTACAAATTCAATTGTTTTGACTTTTGATAATAAAAAACCCCGATTGCTCGGGATTTTTTTATTTGACTGATTTTATTATTTCTTTAAAAACATCAGGATATTTATTGGCAATTTCCGAAAGAATTTTCCTGTCCAAGGCGATGTTGTTCTTTTTTAACGCCGAAATAAATTTGCTGTAAGACATATTTTCGGTTCTGACCGCGGCGTTTATTTGTGTTTGCCATAAAGCGCGATAGTTTCTCTTGTTTTCTTTTCTGCCTCTGAACATTCGACTTTGGGCGTGGAGCAAAGCTTCTTTTGCCGCTCTTTCTTTTGATTTTCTTCCCCAGCGGAATCCTTTGGTTTTTTTAAGGACCGCTCTTCTTTTTTTGTTGGCAATAGTGCCTCTTTTTACTCTTGTCATATTAAAAAATTAAAACTTAAATTAAAATTAAAGTGTTCCCGGTTTTGAATGCATCCTTTTTACGATAGAAGCCGCTGCTTTCCGAGCGCCTTTTTTGGCTCTTATCTGATTGGCTGTTTTTTTGGCGCGAAAATGGCATTGCGACATAACTCTATGAATTACTTTTCCATTTTTTGTAACTCTGAATCTTTTAGTTATTGATTTTTTCATATTTTTATTTTGATTTAATCATTTGCATTATCAGCCCTTTTCCTCCCGGTTGAATATTTAATGTGATTTGGTGGGGGGCTGTTATCATCTTTTCAAATTCGGCCATTTTTTTTCTTGCCCAATCTTGATTATATTTTTCTCGTCCTCTTAAAACCATCATTACTTCAACCTTATTTCCTTTTTCTATAAATTCACCTGCCTGATTGGCTCTTATCTTTAAATCATTTTCTGCCGCTCTAACGGTGATTCTTATTTGTTTTAACTCTCCGGCTGATTTGTGAGGTTTCTTTTTCTCCTCTTTTTTTTGCTGATATCTGAATTTGTCGTAGCTTATTATTTTTACTACCGGAGGCTTTGTTTCGGAAGCGATTTCAACCACATCCAGTCCCTTACTTTCGGCCAGAGTCAAAGCTTGTGAAAGCGACATAATGCCGATGTTGTTTCCGGTTTCATCTATCACTCTCACTTCGGAAGATGTTATTTGATGATTTGTCTTGACGTAATCTATATTCGTTAAGAATTAATTGAACTTAACGGTTAAAAGATTAACACAAAAAAATGATGTTTGCAAATTTTTAGAATTATATTTAGAACAAAAACAACCCGAATTGAGTTATTTTTGTTTTGCGAAGTGCCGTGCACTCCGTAGCTCTGCTTAGACAGAGCGAAGGAGTAAGGATAATAAAGATTAAATCAAATGTTTATTTCTGAACGCTATTCCGGATCCAGTTTTTAAATATCTCTCAAAATTATAAGCCGATTGTTTTTTTAAAAAAACACTAAACCACACTAGCTTATAATCACCAGTTTTAGTTGTTTTGACTGTATGCCATCCGTGATCTTTTAGGCGCTCTTTTAAATTTGATGTGGCGCCTGTATAAAATTTGTTAGCTATTTTATTTTTTAATATATAAACATAATACATAATAAAATCATAACAGTTCTCCTTCGTTAAAACTACGGAGAACACTCCTAAACAAAAAACAACCCAAATTAGGTTGTTTTTGTTTTACGAAGTGCTGCGCACTCCGTAGCTCTGTCTTTTGACAGAGCGAAGGAGTGGAGATGGTGGAAGTTGAAGCTCGGACTAAAATTTTTCCGTCGAAAAATTTTGTCCAGCCGCCGTCTCGCGTCCCGATGTGCTCATCGGGACATGCTCCGACGGATTTAACTTCAACGAAAGCAAATCAATTTGCTTTCGTTTTACCTTGTGAAGTGCTGCGCACTCCGTAGCTCTGTCTTTTGACAGAGCGAAGGAGTGGAGATGGTGGAAGTTGAATCCACGTCTGGGGCGGTTTGTTAAAAATATCTACGAGCGTATCTTCTTGCGAAGCGAAATTGCTTCCTTAATTTTCTCTCAACTACGGAAGCGCTTGATGAGAGTAATTCTCATATATAACACCGGCAATTTCCCTATGAGAAATCGGGAGCCGATGGCCTATGCTTGAACTTTTTGGTTCTTATGCGTAAGCAGGTGCTAAATTGTAGTTAGCAGATTTGTTTTGGCGGATTTACAAGTCGCCGCTTGACTCGCAATTTTTAACGCGCTCGCTCCATCGATTCCCGTCATCCCCCTAAAAATTATCAAAAATGGCGTCGCGTTTCTTTCTCAATGTCCCGTTTTTTTATAATTTCTCTCTTGTCGGATTTCTTTTTGTGGACTCCCAATCCGATTTCAATCTTTATCTTTCCGTTCTTGTTATACAATTTTAACGGCACGAGCGTCAAGTTTTTTGAAGATGTTTTTCCAAGCAGATATTTTATCTCGTCTTTTTTAACCAATAATCTTCTTGAACGCATCGGGTCAAAATCATCGGGAATATTTTTTGATTGATATGGGCCGATACTTGCCCCCATCAGCCAAAGTTGTCCATTATATATTTTAACAACGGCGCCTATTATATTGGCTTTTCCGGTTCTAATCGCCTTAACCTCGTGGCCAAGCAACTCCATGCCCGCTTCCATAGTTTCTGAAATTTCGTAATCAAAATAAACTTTTTTATTCAGAATCGATTCCATAAAGACATTATGCCTTTATTTTTTTTAAAATGCGAGAGTGCTATAATAAATCCAATATGAAAAAAACATCAATATTGATATCGGTTATTGTCTTTGTGATTATTACTATTCCACTTACAACAAAGACACAACCGATCAAAAATCTGACGAATTTTATTCAGAGTATTCAGTCGATATTTTCCGGGCCAAAGATATCACTTTCAGTGTCATTATTACCGGATACCGGAGCATACGGATCACTGACTATAATTTCGGATGTTGTTGATTCAAATGGCAACTATCTTCGCGATTTGACAAATTTAGAGTCATCGCAAGTCGCATTAGATATAGAGAGAACTTCGGGACTCTCAGGATTTCCTAATGAACCAGTTTCTCAAATATTATTGCCGGCTCATATTGGAACATACACCAATTTACCGGCAAGCAATGGAACAATTTATGCAAAATATGTCATTGCAGTTACCGTTTCTCCAAGCGGATTGAAATATTCTTCCATGATAAATGGTCCGACTATTAATCTTCAGCCCAATATAAACAATGTGGTGTCTATTCATTTTATGGTGGCGAATGATGGGGTGATTAAATCTTCGACACCACCTATAACATCTACTTCAACTCCTACACCTACATCCGTGTCGGGAATTTCTACGGATAACAAAATCGTTTCATTTAATTTTTCTCCATATTCACTTTCGTATGTTAAAACTTTAGTTAAAACATATACTGACGATATGCTGAATAATAGCAATCCATCGTTTCTTGATGGGGATATGGGTTTTGGTGCGGCCAGAGCTTTTCCTTTCAGTCTATCCGAGGCCAGTTTTAGTGGAAAGCCGTATCTTTTTATTTCATCTTTAGGTTTTATAGAAATATATGATATATCCGATCCTGCAAATCCAATTCAAGTTGGGAACTTTGCTTTATCATCTCTTATTAGTGTGGATGATTTTTGCAAACCTGCCAATCATGGAGGAACCGGTGGTAATTTTGTTTCTGCGTTTAGTATTTCCGTTGCCGATGATTATCCTTATGCAATAATTGATCAACATTTTGGAGATTTTATGACAACGGCACGTGGTTTTGCCATATTGAATGTAAATGTTTCGGGGAGTAAGGTGACTTTAAGTGCCAGCGCTAATCAAACTTATTGTCAGGCGTTTCGCTCTGCGGACGTTGCTCAAAGCGGACAATTATTTAAAGTAGCTGACGGCAATGTTTATATTGCGGGTCCATTGCCATATAAGATGATTGCCGGAGGAAATTACAAAATGGGAACAATAGGAATATATAATATTTCATCCAGTGGCAATGTTTCGGTTGCGTCAAAACTTTATGTTCCTTTTGTGAAAACTGGTTTTGAGAGCTTGGATTTTAGCAAGATGGTTATAATTCAACAGCCATCAAAAACATTTATTTTATCACCAAGAACAACCAATAGTGGAATTTGGGGAGTTGTAGATGTTTCCAATCCTTCCAATCCTGTTTTGGGAAGTAGCACATATCCATTATTAAATCCTGTGTATGATAAAACTTCAGAATTAATATATTCTCTAAATGGAAATAATCTTTCGGTATACGACGCATCTTCACTGCCAAGCTTAACTCTTAAGAAGACTTTATCTCTGAATAATATAATAGATATTAAAAATACCTATATTAAAAATCTCAGGTCGCTTTTGAATATTCCTTCAAATCAAGCAGTAACTATAACGCCGACTAATCAAAAATTATTGACGGCTGAAGGAAATATTATTGTTGTAAGCGTTAATACATTTCCTGATCAAGAAATTGCCCTTAAGCAATATGGCTATAGAAGTGAGCTGGGTCTTTCGGAATATGTTCTTGATCTAAACGATTTAAACGCTCCCAAGCTTGCCGGCATTATAACTGCCAGGCAGTCGCTTCCGGCTGATTATGCGGGAGGATTTGGAGGAGAAGATTATTGGTACGGAGACGCATTGGTTACGAATAATTATATATTTAGAGCAGATGTGAGAAGGGCGGATGTTTGGAAATTGAACAATGCTACGACTACCAACCAGGTTCCCGCTAATGTCACTTCCGTAAATGGAGGAAATAATAATGTAACCGGAAAAATTATTTCCACTACAACCTTGAAAAATTTTCAACAAACTCTATTTTCTTTTCAAAATATACTCAACATCTTCAAGAATATATTAAATGGTAAATAGTTTTATCACTAAATACCCCCTCTTTATTTAAAAAGGGGGTTTTAAAATGACGCTTCAAATTTCAAAAAAAGTGTGATAAATTATTTTAATGCTAAGAAACTTAAAGAACTTTAACCCGCCGGAAATTGAAGAAAAAGTCCTTCAATTTTGGAAAGAAAAGAATATTTTTCAAAAAACTCTTAAAGCAAAAAAGGGAAAGAAAAATTTATCTGCCAATAAACAGGAAAAAGTTTTTAAATTTTGGGAAGGTCCTCCGACGGCAAACGGTCGGCCGGGAATTCACCATGTTTTAGCCCGTTCATTCAAAGACGTCGTTTTGCGTTTTAAAACGATGCAAGGATTTATAGTCCCACGAAAAGGCGGTTGGGATACGCACGGCCTTCCGGTGGAAATTCAAGTTGAAAAACAGCTTGGATTCAAAAATAAAAAAGACATAGAAGATTACGGAATCGCAAAGTTCAATCAAAAATGCAAAGAATCCGTCTGGCTTTATCAAAGCGAATGGGAAAAACTTACCGAGAGAATGGGTTTTTGGCTTGATTTGAAAAATGCCTACATTACTTACCACAAAAATTATATGGAATCTTTGTGGTATATAATCAAGCAGGCATGGGATAAAAAATTGATGTATCAGGGACATAAAGTCGTTCCGTGGTGCACTCGTTGCGGAACGGCTCTTTCTTCCCACGAACTGGCGCAAGGTTATAAAGAAACAACCGACACCTCCGTTTATATAAAATTCAAATTATTAAAAGGACAGAAAATTACTCTTCGACAAGCTCAGAATAAAATTCAATATTTTGAGGTTGATGATAAAACTTACATCTTATCTTGGACAACCACTCCCTGGACTTTGCCTGGAAACGTCGCTTTGGCTGTTGGAGAAAAAATAAAATACGGAATTTATAGACAAAAAAACAACGAAAAATTCATAATTGCTTTGGATTTGATTGATACTTTAAAAGATTATGATTTTTCGGAAAAAATTTCTGAAGTTTCCGGAAAAGATCTGGTTGGATTTGAATATGAGCCGTTATTCAAAATAAAAAAATTAAAGAACGAAAAAACTTATAAAATATATCCGGCTAGTTTTGTTACTACTACTGATGGAACAGGAGTGGTTCATACGGCTGTAATGTACGGAGCGGACGACTACGAGCTTGGCAAGGAAGTCGGACTTCCTAATATTCACACCGTTAATGAACAAGGTTTATTTATTGATGAAGTGGTAGGACTATCCGGACTTTATGTCAAATCAAAAGAAACGGAAGATAAAATACTAAAATATTTGGAAGAAAAAAATTATTTACTTGGAAAACTGGATTACACTCACGAGTATCCGTTTTGTTGGCGATGCGGAACCCCATTGATTTACTACGCGCGAAGTTCCTGGTTTGTAAAAATGCCTGAATTGAAAAAAGAAATGATTGAAAGCAATGAAAAAACAAATTGGGTTCCTTCTCATATAAAAAACGGCAGGTTCGGAGAGTGGCTGGAGGATGTTAAAGATTGGAATTTCTCCCGCGAAAGATATTGGGGAACTCCGCTTCCGATTTGGAAATGCGAGAGTTGCGGAGAATTTAAAGCAGTCGGAAGTTTTTCCGAATTATCGCAATTTCTCCCTTCCGGGACAAATAATTACGTTTTAGTCAGACACGGAGAAGCGCTACAAAATATCGAAAATATAATCAATGGCAATCCCAAGAATAAAGATGAATTTCCGCTTACCTCAAAAGGAAAATCTCAGGCGAAATTGGTTGCTCAAAAGTTGTCAAAATTGAAAAATAAAATAGATTTGATTGTCGCTTCTGATTTTCTCAGGACGAAAGAAACGGCCGAGATAATCGCTAAAAAATTAAAGATAAAAGAAATAGTTTATGATAAAAGATTGAGAGAGGTTTATACCGGAGATTTTGACGGCAGTGATGTCAAAAATTATCACGAGTATTTTTCCTCGCTTGAAGAAAAATTTATGAAGCCGACCCCCAACGGAGAAAGCTTAAGAGATTTAGCGTTAAGGCAATACGAATTTGTTAAAGCTTTTGAGAAAAAATATAAAGATAAAACAATTCTTGTCGTTGGTCACGAATATCCTCTTTGGATGCTGGAAACTGTTTTGTCCGGATGGAGCCAAGAGGAATCGGTTAAAGTCAAAGAATCAAGAGGAAGCGATTTTATAACTTATGCCGGCTTTGATGTGGCATCCTACCTCCCGGCATCAAGAGATGAGTGCGGAATTTGCGATTACCACAAACCTTATGTTGATGAAATAACTTTTTCTTGCGATAAATGCGGAAAAACAATGAGGCGAGTTAAGGAAGTTGCCGACGTTTGGTTTGATTCCGGCTCTATGCCTTTTGCTCAAGACCACTTTCCTTTTATAAAGGACAAAAAAACAAATTATTTTCAAGCAGATAAAAATGAAATAAAAAATCCTTCAAAATTCATAACTTATCCGGCCGATTACATTTGCGAAGCGGTGGACCAAACTCGAGGCTGGTTTTACACACTGCTTGCCGTTTCCACCGTTTTAGGATACAAAACGCCATTTAAAAGTGTTGTTTGCTTGGGACATATCAATGATAAATACGGACAAAAGATGTCAAAATCAAAAGGCAACATCGTTGATCCGTGGGCGGTTATAAACAAATACGGGATTGACGCTATCAGGTGGTATTTTTACACCGTAAACGCTCCCGGTGATTCAAAAAATTTTGATGAAGTCGAAATTTCAAAAGTGCTAAGACGTTTGATGCTTACCGTTTACAATTCGTTTGCCTTTTTAAATTTATATGGAAAAAATAAATGCAAGATAGATTCGGCGCCGAATTCAAACAATGTTTTGGATAAATGGATAATATTAAAGACTCAAGAATGCGCCGATGCTGTCGGCAAAAAAATGGAAGAATATAATTTTCTTGAATCCGGACAAATAATAGAATCTTATGTTGATGATTTATCCAGGTGGTATATCAGGCGTTCCAGAAAAAGGTTCCAAAAAGTTCAGGATAAAAAAGATTGGGAACAGGCATCGGCAATTTTGGCTTATTCCTTGCTTGAACTTTCAAAAATTATGGCGCCATTCACTCCGTTTTTCTCGGAAGCGATTTATCAATCACTGGCGTCGCTTGAATCGTTTTCTGCCAAAGAATCGGTCCATCTTGAATCATGGCCGGAAAAAATAAATAAAACTTCAACCAATCAAAACTTGATTGATGAAATGTCAAATATAAGAAATCTGGCGTCTGCGGTTTTGGCAAAAAGAGCCGAAGTCGGAATAAAAGTCCGCCAGCCATTAAACAAACTTGAAATAAAAAATTATAAATCAAAAAACGAAGATTCGCTTAAATTACTCGATGTCTTAAAAGATGAGATTAATGTTAAAAAAGTGGAAATAAACGATAAGATAGAAAACGATTTTTTGCTGGATACTGTCATAACTCCGGAGTTAAAGACCGAAGGCGTTATAAGGGAATTGGTCAGGGCCATTCAAGATTTGAGACAAGACGCCGGGTGTGTTCCGAAGGATAAAATAGAAGTTTGGATTTCCGGAGATAAAAATATTGAGGCAATGGTTAATGAAAACCAATTATCCATAGCAAAAGATGTTGGAGCCAAAAAAATATCAATCGGGAGAACCGATAAATTTTCGGCAGAAATAGAAACCAAAATAGATTCTTCGCCTGTTAAAATAAAAATTAAAAAAATATAAGATTATTTGCTATAAAAAATATTTAATTGCCGTTTTTTAAAAAGCGGCAATTTTATTCAATCGACGACTCAAAACTGGTATAATAAAAATATGACATCTCCAATCATTAATAAAAATAAGTTTTCTCAAACAAAAATGAGAAAAGACGCGATGAAGATAATTGAAAGCGCCTATGAAGCGATAGATATTCAAAAAACCGTATCCCAAAGATTTGTTGTCGATGGCGATATATTGAAAGTTTCCAACGCATCTTTGGAAAAACATTTTCATCTTGATGATTACAAAAATATTTTTGTTATCGGCTTTGGTAAGGGTTCTTTTGCCGCCGTTTCCAAAATGTCGGATATTTTAAAAAATAATCTCACATCTGCAGTTTCGTTGGATGTTAAGGATTCTTTTCGACCGAAGAAAGCAAATAATAAAGTTCGGGCTTATTGGGGGACTCATCCTCAGCCATCTATTAAAAATATTAAAGCAACCAAAAAAATTGTTTCTATCGCCAAAGACGCCGGCAAAGACGATTTAATTATTTATTTCATTGGTGGCGGGGGATCTTCTCTCCTGTGCGGTTCATTAAATGAGCTCAAATATGCAAAAACTCTTTTTAATAATTTGACCCGCAAGGGAGCGACGATAGATGAAATCAATGTTGTCAGAAAACATATTTCCGAAGTGAAGGGCGGAAATTTGGCAAAGTTTACTTATCCGGCGCAATCTTTATCTTTGATTGTTTCGGATGTTTGTGGAAATCCGCTTGAGGTAATCGCTTCCGGCCCGACTATTTATGATAAAACTAATGTAGAAGACGCTATTATTGTTTTGAAAAAATACGATATTTCAATAGAAAATATATTTTTTGTGGAAACGCCAAAGGATAAACATTATTTTGACAGATGCGAATATTTTTTATTTGCCTGTGACGAAGATGCGGTAATGGCGATGATTAGCAGGGCAAGAGCGCTTGGATACAAAGCATCTATCGGTTCTTTAGCTTTGGTTGGCGAAGCAAAAAGCGCGCTTCTGCCTTTTGTTAAAAAAATAAAATCTAATGAAGTCATTATTTGCGCCGGAGAGACAACGGTTAAGATAATAGGCAAGGGGAAAGGCGGAAGAAATCAAGAGGCGTGTCTTTCAATTATAAATCAATCGCAGGAAGGCAATTTTGATATTTCGAAAATTTTAGTTTCCAGCTTTGCTTCGGATGGATTTGATAATACTCCTGTTGCCGGCGCCATTGCCGACGTTATGACTTTAAAAAAAACAATTTCAAAAAAAATAAATTCTTTTGATTATTTAAAAAATAACGACTCTTATTCTTTTTTTCAAAAAACCGGAGATTTTCTTCGTGTTGAAAGGAAGGCATTCAATGTCGCCGATTTGATGTTGATAATAAAAGAATAATAAGTTGTGAGGATGATTGTGGCATTGTGTCTAAAATATGTTATTATTTAAATAACGATTAGATAAAAAAATTATATATGGAGAAAAAAGTAAAGAATGTTTTATCAAGTAGCCACTCCTTCACTCTGATTGAATTATTGGTAGTAATCGGTATTTTAGCTATATTAACCGCAGCAGTTATAATCATCCTAAACCCCGCAGAATATCTCAAACAAACCAGAGATGTCACCAGAATGAATGACCTTACCTCAATCAATCAAGCCTTATCCGTCTTAGAATCTCAAGGAGTAACAAACTTCGGACTAGCTAATACCGTCTATGTCTCAATCCCTGATTCCACCTCCACTTGCGCCAACTTAGGTCTTCCCACCCTCCCTTCCAATTATTCTTATCATTGTGTCTCCATCTCTACTCTCCAAAGTGTCAATGGAACAGGTTGGATTCCTGTTGACTTTACTCAATCCCCCACCCTTTCTTTCTCCCAGCTTCCCATAGACCCTATTAACTCAACTTCTACAGATAATTACTATACTTATGTCACAGGAGGCTCCTGGCAATTATCCACCCAATTTGAATCATCAAAATATCAAGCCAAAGAAGGTTCTAATGCTTCATATCTTGTCGGTACCAACACTAACTTAGCTCCTTTTGTTTCGGGACTGGTGGGATGGTGGAAATTGAATGATGGCAATGGATTGACTGCCGCTGATTCAAGTGGATTTTTAAATAATGGGACCTTATCAACACTTAGCTCCACTCTTCCACAATGGCAAAGTTCATTGATTTGCCACAATCAGACAAGTTGCTTGGGTTTTGATGGCTCAAGTGGTAGTTATGTTATATCATCAAGTACTATTCCTGACTCAAGCGCAACAAGCGTAACCGCTTGGGCCTATCCTGGTAGTATTTCCCCATCTAATTATGCAATTCTTTCTAAAAGAGTGGGTAATGCAGAGCCCTACGCTCTCAATTTTGGATCAAATGGTACCACTCTTGATTTTCATGTTCAGACCTCTGCTGGTTGGGTAAGTTATTCAACTCCGTCTGGTGCCGTGAATCTTAATGCCTGGAATTTTGTCTCATTCACTTTTTCCGGATCAAATTATAGTCTTTATATAAATGGTGTTCTGATTGTTAGTGGCACCAATTATGTTCCTTATACCTATTCGCCTCTAAATATAATCATCGGGTTAGTTTATACTTATCCGTACAGTTGCAACGGTTATTGTAATTTCTTCAATGGATATATTCAGGATGTCCGCATCTATAACCGTGCCCTCTCCGCCTCAGAAATTCAAGCTCTATACAACGCTACAAAATAATTTTTCTACCCTTCGACTTCGCTCAGGACAAGCCTCTTCGACAAAGCTCAGGCCACCTCCTTTATAAAAGGAGGAATTATTAGCTATATGAGATTTGTAAAATAACTCTTTTTGTTTTATTCTGAATTATTATGAAAACAGCTATAAAATGGTCTTTGTTAGTTATGGCGTTTGTCCCGTTGATAGTGGACACGTCGGTCTTTTTCCCTTATATCACAGGAAAAACATTTTTAATTCGCCTCGCAATTTCGTTGGCGGCAATTCTTTTTTCCATTCATCTTCTTTCTTCGGAAAAGTTTTTTGGAGAAATGGAAGCAAAATCAAAAAAGATTTTTAAAAACTCCGTCGTTATATCGACGCTGGCGTTTTTCGCAACATTCGTAGCGAGTGTATTTTTTGCTGTTAATACCTATCGGGCATTCTATGGAAACGTTGAAAGAGCGGAGGGGCTTATGGGAACGATGTATTTTTTTGGTTTTCTGATTCTCTCTCTTTTTATTTTTGAAAGAAAAGATTGGATATTATTTTTCAAACTCAATTTGCTCTCGGGCGCCATTCTTTTTGTTAACGAGATGTATCAGTGGATTTTACAGCACACGGTAAGGCCGTCTTCTTTCACCGGAAATTCTATCTATCTGGCGGCATATTTTCTTTTTGTAATGTTGTCGGGAGTGGTAATTATTGGCGATCACAATGAAAAAAAATACGGATTTTGGAAAATATTTTCTTGGCTGATGTTCCCGCTGTCTTTGCTTGGTATTTTTGTGACCGAAACAAGAGGGGTGATTGTCGGTTTTGGGGCGGGACTAGTTGCTTTGGTTGTTTATTTTGTTTGGAAGGGAAAAGAAGAAAAACTTTTTAATGTTTCGTTGAAAAAATTATCGGCAATTTTATTGCTTGCGATAGTGGTCTTTGGAGCATTTTTTCTTGCAACAAGAAAAGATGAATTCTGGCAAAAAATTCCCGGCTTAGACAGGTTATCTCATGTTTCATCCGGCGATGTAAGCACGGAAACACGTCTTATCGCATGGGGAGTGGGACTTCAATCGGTAAGGCCTGATCTTAATGGCGTTGGAAAGTTTTTAATCGGCTGGGGACCGGAAAATTTCAATATCGCCTATAACACTTATTACAATCCAAGATATTTTGAATTTGAGCAGGTTTGGTTTGACCGTTCGCACGATAAGCTTATAGATGTTTTTGTAATGAACGGATTTTTGGGACTTATTGCTTATCTTTCAATTTGGTTTTGGTTTTTTTATATTGTTTTGAAGAGAAAAAATATGACTTGGTCTAACGGAGGACTCTTGTTCTTCGGCGTGGCGTATTTTGCTCAGAATCTTTTCGTGTTTGATTCTGTTTCAACATTCACTCCGTTTTTCGCGATGCTCGGATACGCGGTCTATCTTTATTTGTTTGAAGAAAAAGAATCAGTTCAAGAACATCACGAAAAATCAAAGAGCAAAATTTTGCCGGTCTCGCTTATTTCCGCAAGCTGGTTAGTTTCGTTGTTTTTTGCTTTTTGCTTCGTTGCTTTCTTCTTGATTCCTTATTTTCAAATGAGAAATTATATTAATATATTGCAGTCGGGAGATCCGGCCCAGTATAACACCATATCAAACACTCTTACTCCTTATACTTACGCGCAAGAGAATATAAGAATGTCGTTTTTGGAAACGACTCAGCAATATGCCGGGAGCAATAATCAGGAGGCGGCAAAACTTTTCAATCAGGCGCTTGATTCTATGAAGGACTTGGTTCAAAGAGACCCGACCAACCCGAGATACTTTTTGTCATTGGCGATGGGATATACCTACGAAGCGCGAGCGGAAAATAATTTAAGTTATCTTAAAGATGCCGAAACTCAATTAAGAAAAGCGATGGCGCTAACTCCCAAAAGACAGGATATTAGATACCAGTTAGCTTATAATTTAGCTCAACAAAATAGATTTCCGGAAGCGATTGCTTTAATGAAAGATACGGTGGCATTAGATCCAAATTTGGACGATTCTTATTATTATCTGGCGGTGGTTGAGTTTGTGGCAAAGTCAAATTACGTTGATGTTTATAATAATTTGGAAACGGCTTTAAGCGGAACCACTTTCCATCATATGGGTGACGGTCAAGCCGTAATTACTCAAATTTATCAGGATATTTTAAGTCAGGCATATCGGAATAAAAACAAAGATGTTTTCATTGGAGCGGCAAAAAGATTGGAGCAACTTTCCCCCGACCAAAAAACTTCGTTGGACAGTATCATAAACTTTGCCGAGCAAAACAAATGGGCACAAATACAACTACTTAAATCAGCGACTCCGCCCAAGCAATAAAAATTTAAGATTGATGATTAAAACTAAAGGAAAACCTAATCTTTTAATCAAAAAATAAGTCCGTAAACTATATGTAATATCAAAATTTGCCATAAAAATGATATTATGATATCATTTTTATTATAAAATAATATAATAAATTATGGTAAAAATAATAAAAAGAACCGCTGAAGAAAAAATACGAGAAAGACTTTTTAAAGGAAAAGTTATTGTTTTATATGGTGCCAGACAAGTCGGCAAGACAACGCTGTCTAAAAAAATATTGGAAGACTTTGGAGATCAAGGTAGATATTTAAATTGTGAATTATTATCTGTTCAAAATGGTTTGGCTGAAATGGAGGCGGAAAAATTAAAATCATATCTCGGCAATTATAAAATTATTGTTTTGGATGAGGCTCAAAATATTGTTGATATCGGTAAAAAATTAAAGATAATGGTTGATACTTACCCAAATATTCAAATTATCGCCACAGGATCTTCCAGTTTTGATTTGGCCGGAAAAATATCCGAACCGCTAACCGGAAGAGTTTTTACTATAATTTTATATCCATTTTCCGCTCAAGAGATTATGAATTCATCAGACAGATTTTCTTTTGATTCTAAAATTGAACGACTACTCCGTTTTGGTTCATATCCTGAAATATTTTCCCTTTCTGACGATGAGGCAACAGAGCGTTTAAATGAAATAGCATCAGATTATTTGTATAAGGATATTTTGAAATTTGAGGGTCTTAGAAAATCAAGCGCTATTAAGGATTTATTGCAATTATTAGCTCTTCAAATATCGGGCGAAGTTTCGTATCAAGAATTAAGTCAAACATTAGGAATTAATCGTTTAACCATTCAAAAATATATTACTATTTTGGAGCAAAGTTTTGTTATTTTCCAATTGCGGGCATTATCAAGAAATAAACGAAAAGAAATTTCTAAAAATTTTAAAATTTATTTTACCGATGTTGGTATTAGAAATAGTTTGATTCAAAATTATAATACATTAGATATTAGAAATGACATTGGCCAACTTTGGGAGAATTTTTGCGTTTCTGAAAGAATTAAAATGAACAGTAACAATAACAAAAGAGTTAATTCTTATTTTTGGAGAAATTACGAGAAGAAAGAAGTTGACTATATTGAGGAATCGGGAGGCATCATACAGGGTTATGAATTCAAATGGAACGGCGATAAAATCAAACAAAAGTTATCAATAAAAAATTTTACCGATATCTATAATAGTGATGTCCAAATGATTACAAAAAATAATATAGGTGATTTTATTTTGTAAATGATTTTTAATTTCTAAATCAATTTTTTATCAGGAATAGAAAAAGCCAAGTTATTTAGCTTGGCTTTTGAAAAATAAATTTTTGAAAAAGAACTAATTTTTGGCGTTTGAGGCGCCTTGAATCTGATAAAGAGCAAAGAGAACACTGCCGGTTCCGCCGTAGGGAGCTCCGTCATTGCGACAGACAAAAATTCTGTCCTTGAATCTTTCAAAATATGCCAATTCTTCGGCGCTTTGAATGGAGTCATTCCAAATGAATTGAATGACGGATTTGCCCATATTCAAGGCGTCAAAAACTTGGTATCTGGATTGAACAATCCAGACATCGGCATCAACCGGAGCCTCAACAATCTCAAAACCATTTTGAAAACATAGGACCTTGAGTTTGGAAATAACATTTCTATCTTCAAAGTGTTCCGAAACATTTACCTTCATTTTTTCGCCTCCTTTTTCTAAAAATAAAATACAATAAAAATAAATCTTAGTCAATCAAAATCCCATATTTCTTGTTTTTGTTTGATTTTTATTATAGGGTTTAGTCAGTTCTTCAAAAGGAGGATTTATGAGCGCCAAAAAGAAACAGCTTCGCAAGCTATTTGTTATTACCGGAGGAAGCGGTTTTTTGGGACAACATATTCTTGGCGAGCTTTTAAAATCTGTTTTTGATGAAAACGTCGTTTTTGTTCCCAGTTCAAAAGAATTTGATTTGAGAGATTTTAAGGCTTGCAAGAAAGTTGTATCTATGGCGGATGTTGTCATTCATCTTGCGGCGAGAGTCGGCGGAATTGGTTACAATCTCAAGAATCCCGGACAACTTTTTTATGATAATGCCATTATGGGCATCCAACTTATGGAAGCCGCTCGCCTAAAAGGGGTGGAAAAATTCGTTGGAATTGGGACCATTTGTTCCTATCCTAAGTTTACTCCGGTTCCCTTTAAGGAGGAGTCAATTTGGGACGGCTATCCGGAAGAGACAAATGCTCCATACGGATTAGCCAAAAAGATGCTTTTGGTTCAAGCGCAAGCATATCGCCAGCAATACGGATTTAACGCCATCACACTTTTCCCGGTAAATCTGTATGGCCCGGGGGACAATTTCAATCCGGAAAGTTCGCATGTAATTCCGGCATTGATAAAGAAATTTGTTGAAGCCAGAATCGAGAGAAAAAAGTCCGTTGAAATTTGGGGAACCGGAAACGCGACAAGAGAATTTCTTTTTGTTAAGGATGCCGCCAGAGCCATTGTCCTTGCCACTTTGAAATATAACAAACCCGATCCGGTCAATATCGGTTCGGGCATGGAAATTTCAATTCGCGATTTGGTTTACATAATTTCCAAAATAATCGGCTACCAAGGAGAAATTGTCTGGGATTCATCAAAGCCCGATGGTCAGCCACGCAGATGTCTTGATGTTTCAAGAGCTCGAGAAGAGTTTGGATTTAAGGCAAGAACAAGTTTTAGTGATGGTATCAGAAAGACGATTTCTTGGTATCTTGCCAACTATCCTCGTTAATGTTTTTGATTTTTTAAATCCCCGAATTTCGGGGATTTTTTTTGCGCTTGAAAACGGTCGATTAAAAAGTGTATATTTATATAAGATAATAACCGACAATAATTTACCGATTTTCAAAATGGCAAAAAATAATAAACTGATTGGCGACAAGGAATATAAGAATATAGTAAAGTTGGTTCCGATAGTGTGCGTTGATTTGATTTTAACCGACGGAAATAAATTTCTTTTGGGAAAACGAGTCAATCAGCCGGCAAAAGGCCAATGGTTTTTCCCGGGTGGGAGAATTTATAAAGGAGAGAAAATCGTTGATGCGGCGATAAGAAAAGCAAAGGAAGAAATGGGAATAAAGATATTGGCAAAAGATTTATCTATAATAGGAGTGGGAGAAACAATTTTTGACGGCAAGGGGATAGATAAAGCCCGTCATTCTATAAACGTAGTGTGTCTGGTTAAAATAAGCGATAAAACAAAATTTAATTTTGATAGAACTCAGCATTCGGAAATAAAATGGTTTTCGGAAATCAATCCAGATTGGCATGAATATGTTAAAGAATTTTTGAGGAAAATTTAGATAATTAAATAAGAAAAATATTATGAAAAAAGCTATTATTACAGGCATAACCGGTCAAGATGGATCATATTTAGCAGAGTTGCTTTTGAAAAAAGGATACGAAGTTCATGGAATTATAAGAAGGTCGTCAACTTTTAATAGGTCGCGCATAGAACATTTGCACCCCGATATTCATCAAAGTGGTCCCAGAGTTATTCTGCATTATGGAGATATGACCGATTCCGGAAATCTCTTCTCTCTTATCTACGAAATCCAGCCGGATGAAATTTATAATCTTGCCGCTCAAAGCCATGTGCGTGTTTCTTTTGATGTCCCCGAATATACGGCTAATGTAGTTGGTCTTGGAGCTCTACGAATTCTCGATGCCATTAGAAATTTTGAGAAAGTTTCTAATAAAAAGATTAAGTTTTATCAAGCTAGTTCATCAGAAATGTTTGGTGCTACTCCTCCTCCACAAAACGAGAAATCAATTTTTCATCCGAGAAGTCCTTATGGCAATGCAAAAGTTTTTGCATATCATACGACGGTTAACTACAGAGAGGCTTATAATATATTTGCTTCAAATGGAATTTTATTTAATCACGAAAGTCCCCGTCGAGGAGAAAATTTTGTCACAAAAAAAATTACCAGAGGAGTGGCCAGAATTAAAGCAGGTCTAGATAAAAAAATATATCTTGGTAATTTGGAGGCTAAAAGAGATTGGGGTTATGCTCCGGAATATGTTGAGGCGATGTGGCTAATGCTCCAATCAGATAAACCGGACGATTATGTGGTAGGAACCGGAGAATCGCATTCCATAAAGGATTTTCTTGAAGTTGCATTTAAGGAAGCTGGACTTGGAGATTGGAAGAAATATATTGAAATAGACAAGCAATATTTTAGGCCAACGGAAGTCGAGAATCTTATCGCGGATGCGACAAAAATTAAAAATCAATTAGAATGGGAACCCAAGACCAAGTTTGAAGATCTTGTAAAAATAATGGTTAATAGCGACATTGACGAGCTTAAAAAGAAATCATGATAAAAAAATGAAAAAAGCTTTTATAACCGGCATAGGTGGTCAAGACGGATATTTTTTAACCAAACTTCTTATTCAAAAAGGATATTGTGTTTATGGTCTGGAGTTTTCAAAATTATCAACCGGAAATTTTTTATTGCTTACCAATGAAGAAAAAAAACATACAAAATTATTTTTTGGTGATATTTGTGATAAAAAACTTATAGAAAAAATATTAAAGAAGTATAAATTTGATGAAATTTATCATCTCGCCGGTCAAACCTCAATTCACCCGTCGCTTAAAAATCCGGATTTGGCTTATAGAGATAATATAGATAGCGTCATTCATTTGCTTGAGGCTATAAAAAAATATTCACCGAGAACCAAATTTTTTCTTGCAGCATCAGCTGAGCTTTTTGGAGATAGACCATTTGCCGTTCCTCAAAATGAAAAAACCCCATTTTTTCCAAGAAATCCTTATGGTTTTTCCAAGTTGGCCGCCTTTTGGTTGGTTAAATATTATAGAGAAAATTATAAAATATTTTCTTGTAGTGGAATTTTATTTAATCACGAATCGGAAATGAGGGGAGAGCAATTTGTAACAAGAAAGATAAGTATGGGCGTTGCTAAAATTTATGCAGGCAAGCAAAAACAAATTGTTCTTGGGGATATAAGTGCCAAAAGAGATTGGGGTTATGCTGAAGATTATGTTGAGGCGATGTGGAAAATGCTTCAGTATAAAAAACCGGATGATTATGTTATTGCTACAGGAAAATCGCATTCCGTAAAGGATTTTGTTGACGAAGCGTTTAATTGTGTAGGAATAAAACTTCTTTGGATAAAAAGAGGAATTTTTTTATTGGCTAAAAATCCAAAAACAAAAGACGTGATTGTAAAAGCCGATTTGTCCGATGAAAACAATAATATGAGAAAAAAATTTTTATTAGTCGGCGATTCATACAAAGCTCGCAAGGTTTTAAAATGGAAGCCAAAAATTGATTTTAAAAAAATCGTCAAAATTATGGTTACTGCGGATATGAAAATATTGTCCAACAAAAAATAGCTCAACGTCAAAATAAAAGCTTTATTTTTAATAGAAAAAATCATATTATTAAACAATGTTATATCAAGAAATAAAAAAATGCAGGATTTGCGGGAATCCGAATCTGGTCTCGATTATTAATTTGGGAGATCAGGCGCTAACAGGTGTTTTTCCTGCCGTTGGTGAAGAAATTGAACGTGGTCCGTTGGAAATTGTTAAATGTTTTAGCGACAAGGAAAAAAATGTTTGCGGTCTTGTTCAGCTGAAGCACGACTATCAGATGGAAAAATTATATGGAGACAATTATGGCTATCGCTCGGGTCTTAACAAGTCAATGATTAACCACTTGGGTGAAATTGTAGGAAAAATAGAAAACAAAGTGCATCTTTCTGATGGTGATTTGGTTATTGATATCGCGAGCAATGATGGCACGCTTCTTTCTGCTTATAAAAATAAAAAACTTGAATTGTTAGGAATAGACCCGACTTCCGAAAAATTTGGCTCATATTATCCGGAATATATAAAGCACATTCCTGAATTTTTCTCTTCAGAAATTGTCAAAAAATTATACGGAGATAAAAAGGCAAAGGTGATAACTTCTATAGCTATGTTTTATGATCTTCCCGATCCGTTAAGAATTATGCGGGAAATAGAAGAAGTAATGGACCCCGAAGGGATATGGGTTGTTGAGCAAAGTTATATGCCGGCAATGATAGGCAACACCTCATATGACACAATTTGCCATGAGCACCTGGAGTATTATGCCCTTGAACAATTCCAATGGATGGCTCAATCAGCCGGGTTAAAAATCATAGATATTGAATTCAATGATACTAACGGGGCGAGTTTTTGTTTAACGATGGCAAAAAAGGATTCGTCATATAGCGAAGTTTCCGAAAAAATAAACCACTTTTTGTCCGTTGAAGAAGAGAGGGGATTTAACAAAATGGCTGTTTATGAAGAGTTTAGAGAAAAAACAATCAAACACAAGGAAGAATTGGTAAAACTTATAAAAAAAATAAA
This sequence comes from bacterium, assembly GCA_021812345.1. Taxonomy (GTDB): domain Bacteria; phylum Patescibacteriota; class Minisyncoccia; order UBA6257; family JAGOQP01; genus JAKAHY01. Next base: position 24,331 of record JAKANP010000007.1, read on the forward strand.
ATCCGAAAATAAAAAAATTTTTGGATACGGTGCGTCAACTAAAGGAAATGTTATTTTGCAATATTGTGGAATAACGCCTGAAGATGTGCCGTATATTGCCGAAGTGAACGAATATAAATTTGGCAGAGTTACTCCGGGGACTAAAATTCCTATAATCTCCGAAAAAGATGCTTTGGCAATGCATCCTGATTATTATCTGGTGCTTCCGTGGCATTTCAAAAAAGGAATTATTGAAAGAGAAAAAGAATATTTAAAATCGGGAGGGAAATTGATTTTTCCATTGCCGAAAATTGAGATTATTTGGTAAAATTTTATGAATAGAACAGTTCTTTTTGTTAATCATAAGAAATCACAGTGCGGCGTTTACGAGTTTGGGAAAAATGTCGGTGCTGTTTTGCTACGCTCAAAAAAATACAATTTTATTTATACCGAGTGCTCATCACTAAATGAACTAAAAGCAGATATTGTCAAAAATAATCCAAATGTAATTATTTATAATTATACTTCATCAACAATGCCGTGGGCGGCAGACAAAATCTATCGTGGTATATATAAGAGCAATATAATTAATATCAATATTCCTCAAATTGGTATTATACATGAAACAACACAAGATGTTTCCTATAGAGCCACTGCATATAGGAGTAAATTTTTATTCGGAAAGGGGATAAATTTATCTAATTCATTGTTTGATTTTTATATTGCTCCCGATCCGACATTGCTTTTAAAAAACAATCTTGTTTATAAAACTGGGAGATTGATTCCACCATATAAAAACAATTTTGAAGCTCCTGAAGTACCAACCATTGGAAGTTTTGGGTTTGGAACTCCTAAAAAAGGTTTTGAAAAAATAGTCCAATTGGTTCAAAGAGAATTTAACGAGGCTATAATAAGATTTAACATTCCTTTTGCTGATTTTGGGGATAAGGACGGAGTTGGTGCAAAAGAAATAGCAAAAAGATGTAATGCTTTAGTGAATAAATCGGGGATTAAGTTGTATATTTCCCATGATTTTTTAGATCACGGAGAAATTTTAGATTTTCTCGCAAAAAATACTATAAATGTTTTTTTGTACGAGGATGCAAATGGCCGTGGTTTATCTAGTGTTATAGATAGCGCGTTAGCAGTTCAAAGACCCATTGCAATATCTGAAAGTTCTATGTTTAGGCATATAACTGATGCTAGTCCTTCTATTTGTGTCACGAAAAATAATTTAAAAACTATTATAGAAAATGGCATCACTCCATTGTTAAAATACTACAGCGAATGGACTCCCGATAATCTTTTGTGGGATTATGAGAGAATATTGGATTCAATATTTTATAAACAAAATAATTTGGAAAATCATAAAAAAAATATTACAAGCACATTATATTTCAAATTAAACAAACTATTACTACGTCCGAGCAAGTCATTTACGTGGTTAAGAAGTTCAAAAGATGGAGTAGTAGATGATATGCAAGTAGTTAATTCAGCTTCATATAATCCTATACATATTTCAGCCAGAGACTCATTGAATCGTATTTTAGACAACGATGCTCGTAATTTATATAAACCCGCAATTGATAAGATAACGGAATTAGTCCCCAAAACAATTTCTAAAAAGATACCAGAGGCAAATGTACAACAAGCATTTGTGTTTGATACCGTCTGGCGTTACGTCCCATTTTATAAAAATCCTAAAATTTTATGTATCGGTAGCTACGAAGACACCGCCTCAATGAGTCTTATAAAAATGGGACTTAAGGTGGAAGAGATTGACCCCGCATTAAACTATTCTTTGCAAGAATATGTTACAAAGCCGTCAACCATCAAAGAGTCGTACAATATTATTTTTTCAACTTCCGTTATTGAGCACGACAAAGATGATGAGTTGTTCATAAAATGCGTTAGTGATTTACTGGCTCCAGGGGGCGTGTTTGTTATGACCTGCGATTATAAGGATGGGTGGGTGCCTGGTGATATAAAACCAGATGTTGATTTTAGATTTTATACCAAAAATGATTTAGAAAATCGCTTGTTGTCGCTGATGAAAAATTGTGAATTAGTAGATAAACCACAGTGGGACTGCCCAAATCCAGATTTTATTTTAGGGAAGTATAAATATACTTTCGCGACTTTTGTTTTAAAAAAATATACCAAAGGTTAATTAAATTCTTAAACAGAGTATGAAAATATTAATCGTGATGACTAACTATCCATTTCCTCCTCAAACTGGGAGTGAAATTATTGCTTATAACACCATTAAATATTTATCCAAACGACATGAGATCAATCTTGTTTGTATAGAGCCTACAGAAAAAATAATTACCAATTCAGAATTTGTTAGTAAGCAAATTCTGGTCCGTGCAAAAAAAAATAATATCTTATTAAAATATTTTTTTAGAGTCAGGTCTCTATTCGGATATTTATTAGGCAAGCCACAATTAATTGGAGCCTCCTTGTCATTAAAAGAAATGAGAAATGAGGTTAATAAAATAATAAATTCAAATAAATTTGATGCAACTTTATTATTTGAAATGGATGCAATAAAATATTTTCCTGAATTTTATTATGGGGAATTGATTGTTAACATAGAGGATCCCCAATCAATAAAATCAAGTCGTATGTCGGAGCTGGAATTTATATCGGTCTGCGGGAAATTTTTAGAAAAGATTAAGTCTAAAATATGGTTTAATTATGAAAAGATAATTTTGCCAAAAATTAAAAAGGTTATTTTATTGTCGTCAGTTGATATGGAAGATATGCTGAAACAGGGGTATTATAAAAATCTTGCTCACGTTCCTTATGGGGCCGATTATATTAGACAATCAGAAATATTGCCTTATGAAAAACGTGAGCGATCAATTATCTTTTCTGGTAATATGTACCACCCGCCGAACATCGACGGTATATTATTTTTTTTAAGGGACGTTTTCCCTCTCGTGTTAAAAGAATACCCATCGGCGATTCTATGGATTGTAGGTTCAAGACCTGATCCTAGAATTTATGAGGCAACAAAGAAATTTGACAATAAAGTTGTTATTACCGGCAAGGTGCCAAGCATCGGTGAATATATAAATCGTGCCAGTGTGAGCATTTGTCCTGTAAGATTAAAAATTGGAGTTCAAACTAAAATTTTGGAAGCTTTATCTTGGGGAACTCCAGTTGTAACCACAAGTGCGGGCAATAGCGGTATAATGGGCGTGTCTGGCAAGCATTTATTTGTAACAGACGACGCTAATCGAATGGCGAGAGAGATAGCGAATCTTCTTAATGGTGATGGGTGGTCTACTTTATCTAGAGAAGGAAGATTGCTTTCCATAAAAAATTTTTCATGGGAAAAAAATATTGAAGAATTTGAAAAAAAATATATTACAGACAATAACTGTTAGATTATTATTTTATAAATTTATGCCCAAAGTTTCAATAATAATTCCAACATATAATGGAGAAAAATTTATTAATAAAACAATAGAAAGCGTTGTTGGCCAAACTTACAAAGATTGGGAGTTGATTATTGTTGATGACTTTTCAAATGACAACACAAAAGAAATTATCAAAGAGTGGGAGAAAGAGGACAAAAGAATTCGCTCAATTTTTTTGGATAAAAATTCAGGTGGGCCGGCGCATCCTAAAAATATTGGGATTGAAAATTCTAAAGGAGAATATGTCGCATTTTTAGATCACGATGATGAATGGATGCCGGAAAAATTGGAAAAACAAATAGATTTTTTGAAAAATAAATTAAATGACAAATATGAACTTGTAACTTGCAATTTTTTGATTGATATTAATGGGGAAAAATATAAGTATATCACCCCAACTTACAATCTTGATAGTCAATTATCCCATATTTTAAATGGGAATTTTGTTCATTCGTGTAGTAGTATTATTGTGCGAAAAAAAATTATTGACTCTTTGGGTGGGTTCGATGAATCAATGAAAATGTCAGATGATTGGGATTTATATCTGAGGATGTTACAACTCGGATATTTTATAGGAATTGTTCCTGAGGTACTTTTTATTTGGCACTCTCAAACAAATAGAGCTGGGAAAAGAATTGTTTTTGAAGGTAGAAGCGAGTTGGAATATTTTTTAAAAAAACACAAAAATGTTTATACTCTGCATAATGATGTTTTTTGGAAAAAATTGTTGTCATTGAGTTTATTGTGTTTTTTTATTGGTAATTTTGAGGACGGTAGGAAATATTTAAGAGAATCATTTCGAATTAAGCATAATTTTTTGTCTGTTATGCTGATGATGTTGTCATATTTTCATAGTGTTAGATTGTTTAAATTTATATTTTATTTAAAAAAGCTAGCAAGCTCCAATGTTCTTGAAAAAAGTATTAATTTTTCCGATGTGTTAAGATAATAATTATCATGGATTTTAAAAACCAATTTAAAACGCCAATTCTTTTTTTGATTTTTAATCGTCCCGACACTACGCGGATTGTTTTTGAAAAAATAAAAGAAATAAAACCAGAGAAATTATTTGTAGCGGCCGATGGTCCGCGTTTAAATAAGGAAGGGGAAAAAGAAAAATGTGAAATTACCAGAAAAATTATTGACGAGATTGATTGGGATTGTGAGGTTAAAACTTTATTTAGAGAAAAGAATTTGGGCTGCGGTAGTGCCGTTAATTCCGCAATTGGCTGGTTTTTTGATAATGTTGAAAACGGAATTATATTGGAAGACGATTGCGTTCCGGATTTGTCGTTTTTTAATTTTTGTCAGGAACTGCTGGAGAAATATAAAGATGATAAAAGAGTTTTTGGAATTTCTGGTTTCAATCCCATTAGTCCGATGACAAATTATCCGTATAGTTATTTTTTTTCATATTATTCGGGTATTTGGGGTTGGGCAACGTGGCGTCGAGCTTGGAGATTATATGATTTTAAGATTGAAAAATGGAGTAATTTAAGAAACACGCCATGGCTTTTAGATTTTTCTTTAGGCGAAGAAATGGAAAAATTAATGAGACGGAATTTTGATTCTATTTTAGACAGAAAAATAGATACTTGGGATTTTCAATTAGATTTTGCTTTGTTAAACAACAATTCATTTTTTATTCATCCGGCGGTTAATTTGGTAAAAAATATAGGTTTTGGACATCAAGATGCGACATTTACTAAGGCAATAAATAAGATCGCAAATACCAAAGTAATTCCTATGAAATTTCCACTAATCCATCCAGAAAAAGTGATTAGAGAAGATAAGGTTGAGAGATTGATTTTTGATAGATTCTTTAAGACATCCGGCCCCGTCGGCATTGTTAAGAGTATGTTAAAAAAGAATAAATATATTTATAAAGTGAGCATTTTATTTAATAATTTATTAAGAAGATTTTTTAATAAAAAGTAATTAATTCTTCAAAATGAAAAAAATAGCTTTTATTGACCACTCTTTCCATAAAAAAACAAAAAGCAGTAATTTTCTAAAAAATATCCTGGAAGAGGAATTTGAAACCAAATATTTTTGGGATGAATCTTGGCAAGGAGGCAGGTCAATCACCGCCAAAGAGATAAACGACTTTGAACCGGACATAGTTTTTTATTTTCAAACAATCGGGAAGATATCAGAAATAAAAAAAATAAAATCAAAAAATATAATTTGGGCGCCAATGGAAGATGGATATTTCAAAAAAAAACATTGAATGGCTGAATTATAAAAAAATGAATTTGAAAATTCTTTGTTTTTCTCAAGCGGTTTTTAAAAAAGCTTCTGATTTTGGATTTGATGCTTTGCGTGTGCAATATTTCATTGAACCCAAAAAAACGTCAAAAAACTTTTCAGATTTAAAAATATATTTTTGGCAAAGGAGCAAGGATATAACTTGGACTTTAGTTAAAAATCTTTTGAAAGATAAAATTATCAATAAAATAATTTTTAGGAATACTCCGGATCCGTTCATGTTCGGATTGCCGATACCATCTAAAGAAGATGTTAATAAATATCACATGGAAATTTTAGACAAATGGATGAATAAAGAAGAAATTGAAAAAATATTATCTGATTTTAATGTTTTTATAGCACCCAGAAAATACGAGGGGATAGGGATGGCTTTTTTGGAAGCTATGGCTTACGGCATGGTAGTGATTGCTCCAAATACCTCAACTCACAACGAATATATAAAATCAGGATTTAATGGTTATCTTTACGAATTAGATAATCCCGAACCTATCGATTTTTTAAATTTAAAAGACATATCAATGAATGCTCTCCAAACCGTAATTGATGGTTATGCAGAGTGGATAAAATCGGAAGGTGAGATTGTTGATTTTATTAATAAAAAATCAAATACAGCACCGCTTAATAATCAAGAAAAGCGAATCTTAGTCGTGGGAAACATATTTTATCTTTCAATTATTAATGTTAAAAACATCGTTAAAAAAGTTATAAAAAAATTGCTGATTAATTTTAAATAAAATGAAAATTTCAATAATAACCGTTTGTTATAATAGTTCTGCTACTATAGAGCGCACTATAAAAAGTGTATTAGCTCAAGATTGCTTGGATATTGAATATTTAATTATTGATGGCGGTTCAACCGATGGGACTGTTGAAATCATAAAGAAATATTCTGATAAAGTTTATAAATTTATTTCAGAAAAAGATGGCGGTATTTATGACGCTATGAATAAAGGCATAAAATTGGCAACCGGAAATGTTATCGGCATATTAAACTCGGACGATTTTTATGCGAATAATTCGGTTTTATCCGAAGTTAAAAATGTTTTTAACAGCAATGCTGTGGATGCGGTTTATGGAAATATAGCCTACTTTCTTTATGGAGAAGAGAATAAAATTGTCAGATATTGGAAGGCGGGGGAATTTAGTCAATTAAAAATGAGAAATGGATGGATGCCTCCGCACCCGGCTTTTTTTGTGAAAAGAGAATGGTATAAAAAATTTGGAGATTTTAAATTAGATTTTGGCACAAGCGCCGATTATGAATTACTACTTCGTTTTATGCTTGCTGAAATTAAAATGAAATATATAAACAAAACATTTGTTTATATGCAAGCTGGAGGAGCCAGTGCTAAAAACTTAAAAACAAGATGGATTGCTTGGAAAATGATTAGAAAGGCATGGGAATGCAACGGAAAGCACCCGCCACTTTTTTTGATTGAAAGGAGAATTTTTTCAAAAATAATTCAATTTATTTTTAAAAAATAATTAAATAGATTCGTTTACAAGTATTCTTTTGGCTTCTTTTATAAGTGGTTCTTTTAACATTAATAATATTCCGAAATAAATCGCCCCGGAAATTATTATGTTTGCAATAAGATGTATGCCGACAAATGACATAAGTTCGGTAAATAGCGCCATTATTATTCCGGCAAAGGCAACTTTTTTCATTTTATCAAGAACATGAAACTGATTTATTTTTTTCATTGCATACCATAAATATGAATTGCTTAATATCTGAGCAAAGAGCGTGGCTATTGCCGAGCCCTCCATTCCCCAATGGGGAATTAATAATAAATCAAAGACAACATTTCCAATTCCTCCAATTGCCGAGGTGATTATAAATATTTTTTGGCGGTCGTAAGAGAATATTCCGTTTGCGATGACAGCTCCAACATAATCAAATGACATATTTAACATAAGGATTGAAAACGCCAGTCCGCCCGCTACGTAAGCCGGACCGAAAACAAATCCCATTATTTGTTTACCCAAGATAATTCCACCCAAAGAAAGCGGAATGGATATCATAAAAAGTATTGAAACAATTTGCTCTAAAGCATTTCTGAATTTTTGGTGGTCGTTTTTGGCAAGTCGGGAAAAAACAGGAAGCGTGCTCATTTGAACTACTGTCGGAATAAGATATAAAACTTGAATTATGCGAATAGCGGCAGAATAAATACCTACATCGGAAGCGTTTCTGAGCCAGCTTATCATAAGAATATCGGTATTAGTAAAAAGTATCCCCAAGGCGCTGGTGATGGCAAATGGCCATGCGGATTTTATAATCCATCCCATTTTTTTAAATGATATCTTTGAAAATATTTCTTTGAAATTTTTTCGTGCAAACCATAAAGCAACTATTGCCCCGATGGCTGTTCCAACAGTGTATCCTTGCGTCAGGGAATGAGGGGTCTTTGATATTCCCAAAAAAATAAATCCAAAAATCAAAATTCCAAGATTGGTTGCTAAGAATGCAGTAGCATCAAGTTGCATTTTTTCTTCGGAACGAAAAAGCGAAGCGAGAAATTCTCTGGTGCTATCAAAAGCGATAATTAAAGCAACGAGCGGAAGAAGAACTTTTGCCCCCGGCAGTGTAGAAAACATAGGGGCGATAGTGATGACCAATACGACGCTCAAAATCAGAACGAAAGCTTTCATCACCAAAGCCGTTGAAAATAAAGTGCTTTTTTCTTCGGGAGTGGCTTTTGCTCCTTCGCGAACGAGAATTCCGTTTATTCCCGGGTCTACAAAAAGAGTCAAAAATCCGGCTAAAGTTAGAGCGTAAGAAAAAACTCCGTAGCCGGCAGTTCCCAGAACTCTGGCGGCATAAATAATGACGGCTATTTTTATCAAGCGTCCGCCAAAGTTTGAAATAGAAAGCCAAATGGTGTTTTTGGCGACGGTTTGTTTGGTTGTTTTGTTTTCCAGTAAAAATGATTTAATGCGAGCAAACATATTAGTAAATATTAGTCAGTAATTTATAAAGAGTAAAGAGTAAAAAAACCGGCAAAGTTTTGCCGGCGCATTTTTATGAGCTACTTGTCCCACGGACAATTGTGCTTGAGGACGTGCTTTCTGAAAAGAGAAATAACAGCCATTCCGATGAAAATCAGATTAAGAATTATGAACAGCTCGTGCCAAATGTGAGCATCCCAGAATTGTTTATCGGTCAGATAGGTGAACACGATAGGAGTTTCCAAGGCCAGCGCGAAACCTGATGCCAGAGTGCATCTGTAATATCCGCCTTTGACGGTCATGTGAAACCAAAAAACAATAAGAACTAATCCGAGCAGGAGAAAGTAGAACATAAGACCTCCTTTGTTTAAGTTCTGATTTTATTTTATTCCGATTTTGTAAAAAAATCAAAAATCAGCGCGACGTCGCGCCGATTTTAAAATAAAAAAATCCCTTAGTTCCGTGGACAACTGTGTGGATGTAAAGCCTTCGCAAAATAGCAAAGACATTCAGAACTTTCCAGAGGAGCGTCCGAGCGCGAAGCCGAGACGTCCTTAGCGTAGGAAGATTCCAAGATTGTCCACGAAACTAAAGGATCGTTTTGAAGCATAGCACAAATAATTGATTTTGTCAAGTTAGATAGAGCTCTGGTTGGTTTTGTATTTTAACTTTTATTTTATCCGGTTGGGCTTTCAAAAGTTGTTTTTTTTTGATACAGTAAAAAATAATAATTTGAATACCAAAATATGTCAAGTGGAAAAAATGTTAATAATTCAGCCCTTTTATCAAGAGACGAAACCGTTGATTTTGCTTTAAGACCGATAAATTTTAACGATTATATCGGACAGAAAAGAGTCAAAGAAAATCTGCAGATGATGATAGAGGCGGCGCAAAAGAGAAATGAGTCGGTTGACCATCTTTTGTTTTATGGCCAAGCGGGATTGGGAAAAACAACTTTAGCGATGATAGTGGCCAAAGAAATGAATGCTCAAATAAAAGTGACCTCAGGACCGGTGTTGGAAAAAACCGGAGATCTGGCGGCAATTTTATCAACACTTGAAGAAGGGGATGTGTTATTTATAGATGAAGCTCATAGAATAAATAGAACGATTGAAGAAATGCTTTATCCGGCGATGGAGTCGCGCAAACTTCATTTGATTATCGGCAAAGGTCCGGCGGCAAGAATGATGACTTTGGATTTGCCTCAATTTACTTTAATTGCCGCTACCACCAGAGTTAATCTTTTATCTTCTCCGCTTCGTTCAAGATTTGGCGGAATATTCAGATTGGATTATTATAATCAATCGGATATTGAAAAAATTATAAAACGCTCGGCTTCTATTTTGGAAATGGAAATTGAACCGGAAGCGGTTGAAATTATTGCTTCGGCTTCAAGATTTACTCCCAGAATCGCCAACAGATTGCTAAAGCGAGTAAGAGATTTGTCTCAAGTTAATAATCAAAAAAATATCGACGTTAATTCAGCTCAAAAAGTTTTATCAATGTTTGAAATAGACGAATTGGGATTGGAAGAACACGATCGAAAACTTTTAAGGGTTATTTTTGAAAAATTCAAAGGGGGACCGGTTGGACTATCTTCTTTATCGGCGGCTTTGGGAGAAGATAAAGGAGTGATAGAAGAAGTTTACGAGCCGTATCTTTTAAAAATAGGATTTTTAGCGAGGAGTTCACAAGGGAGGATAATCACAGAATCTGCCAAGCAACATATTTATAAAAATTAATTATTAAAAAAATAATATGAAAAAAAAGAATAATGTTTTACCGCTCGTTTTAACCTCGGTGGCTTTTTTTATGGGGTGGTCGGTAGTTTTGTTCGGGACGTTGGCGTTTTATGTTATCTTTCTGGGTCCGCTTATTGTTAATTCCGGATTTTTGGGGGATATAAGTTCCATTATTTTATTTTACGGAATAATATCTTTTTTTGTTATTATTTTAGGAGCTTGGTTTTACAATGAATTTTTTGAATATTCCACTAAAAGAAAAATAAAATAAAATGGAATTTTTTAATTCAAATAAGAAATTTTATATCATTGCCGGAATTTTTTTATTGGCGATATTTTTGCTTTCCGTTTCTCCTATAAGTGATTACGATACCGGCTATCATTTGCAAACCGGAAAATATATAGTGGAGCATAAAGTGGTGCCTCTTTATGATATTTTTTCTTATACCGCCAGTGGCGTTAGATGGATAGCTCATTACTGGCTTTCGGATGTTATTTTTTATCTGATATATTTGTTTTCCGGATATTTAGGATTAATGATTTTTGTCGCTTTAATTTCGGCACTGACGTATTTTTTTGTTTTTAAAGTCACTTGGCTTAAAGCGGGGAAGACGATGTTGCCGATGATCCTGTTGGTGGTTTTTGCTTATCTATCACTTAATCTTTGGGTGGTTAGACCTCAAATTTTTTCTTATTTTTTGGCGATTGTCTTGGTTTATATTCTTGAGAAATGGAGAACATCAAAAAATATAAAATATCTTTATTGGATTCCGTTTTTGTTTTTAATTTGGGCCAACTTGCATGCCGGAGTTATTTTGGGGATTGCGCTTTTTGCTCTTTATTGCGCGGGAGAGGCGTTGAACCAAAAAAGTTTGAAAGCGGTCAAGGCGCCGATTATTTTATTCGTTACTTCTTCTTTGGCGACGCTTTTAAATCCAAACGGTTTTAAGTTGCTTGATTATCTTCAGATTATTTCGCCATCTATTCAAAAAATGAACATATTGGAGTGGCAATCGCTTTTGTATTATTCATCTATGTGGCAGACAAAAGCAATGATTGTCTTGATGGCGGCTTCTTTCGTTTTTGTTTGGTGGAGAGAGCTTGATAAAGAGAAAGGATTTTTCAAAATGGATTGGATTTCTTTGGGATTGGTGACCGGTTCCATTATTATGCCGATTGTTTCAATGAGGCACATCATATTTTTTTCTATTTTAGCGTTGCCCGTCGTTTCTAATTATTTAGTTGAATATTTTTCGGAGAAAAATATTAAGATTGAAAACATCAGATTTGTTTTTCCGTTGGCGATTTTGCTTGGCGCGGTTTTAATAGCGGCTCCGGTTTTAAGATTTAATAAAATGGAAATTATCAGCGACCCGCGACTTCCGGAAAACGCCTCCAATTTTATAAAAGACAACAATCTTCCGAGTCAGATTTTCAATTCACAATTTTTTGGAGGATATTTGATTTGGAAATTGTGGCCCGAATATAAAGTTTTTATAGACGGACGAAGCGAGGTGTTTGCCGGAGAGGTTAATAACGATTATATAAACATCGCTTACCGAAGAGACGATTGGAAAAATCTGATTGACAATAAATATAAAATACAGACGATAATTTTGGGATATCCTTTTTCGGGCGGGGTTGATGCTAAAAGATTTGCCGCTGATGTAACTTCCGAAGATAATTTTGTTTTGGTTTATTTTGACGACGGCTCTATGATTTTTGTCAAAAATAATCCTCAAAATCAGGACATAATAAAAAAATTCGGATATCAAGTGATAAGTCCTTACAATATAGATTTTAATTCCATTCCAAAAGATAAATTAAATCAGGCATTTGAAGAATCAAAAAGAGCCGTAAGTGAAAGTCCGAATTCTTTGATTGCGTTTTATATTAATAAAGCTTTGTCCATAAAACTCGGAATAAAAAATTAAAATTTTGTTTTTTAAATTGTATTTTTTCGGGTTATATATCAAGTTAAATTATCCCCAGTTTTTCCAGTAATAAAGCTTGACATTAAAACTGTTTTTACTATATACTAACTTCACGATATGAATACGAAATTAAACTCTATAGGTGGATGAAGCGTCGCGAACGTTTGTTTGTCGCAATCATCCGCCAACCGGCGGATTTTTTATCTCTATATTAATATAAAATTAGAATAAAAAATTTTCAGGTATAGATTTTCTGAATCGACTGTTGTTTGAAAAATAAATAGAACAAGTATTAAAAATGCAGGTATATCTCTATCTTAAAGAAACTGTCGGCGCGTTTTTGTAAGGGGTCTTTATGACGCGCATGATACTCTTTTAAAAGGTGGAGGTAACATGAAAAAGTATTGTTAATTAAGGGCGTATGGTGGATGCCTTGACACTAAATGGCGATGAAGGACGTAGCGTAACTGCGATAAGCTTCGGGGAAGTGTGTAGCAACTTTTGATCCGAAGATTTCCGAATGGGGAAACCCGCTATGGCAAACCCGTAGCGTTTTGATTTATAAATAATCAAAAAGCGAACTCGCTGAAGTAAAACATTTCAGTAAGCGAAGGAAAAAAGAACGAAGTTATTCCCCTAGTAGCGGCGAGCGAAAAGGGAAATAGCCCAAACTTCATCTTGTCTTCGACAAGATCGCGGACAGTCGCGGACTAAACGCGGACTAGCGCAGAAATTTTTCTGCGTAGGTCTGTGCAAAGTAAGCGTGAGTCGGCGTTCTCGCCGAAGGCGAGATGGGGGGTAGTAAGGCAAGTGCGCTTTCTTAACTTACGACTTGTGACGAATGACTTTTGGTTTTGCCGAAAGTTTTTAGTTGCTGGTCGTTGGTTAAGAAGTGGAAGAGTTACAAATTTTTTAGCTAGCCGAATTTCGATGGAAAGCGAAAACCAAAGAGGGCGATGGTCCCGTAGGCGAAAGTTAAAAAACTCTTTAGCATTTGATCTTGAGTACTTCGAGAAACGTGAGTCTCGGAGGAATCTTCCCGCACTATCGGGAAAGGCTAAATACATTTAGTGATCGATAGCGAACTAGTACCGTGAGGGAAAGGTGAAAAGTAGGCCGGTAAGGCCGATGAAATAGTACCTGAAACCATATGTCTACAAGGAACGGACGCCCGCAAGGGCTACCGTGTGCCTATTGAAGAATGAGCCAACGAGTTTATGTGCGTCGCTTGTCTAAGTTCTACGGAACGGAGGCATAGCGAAAGCGAGTCTTAAAAGGGCGAAATTAAGGCGGTGCGCATAAGACCCGAAGCCAGATGAGCTTACCTTGGGCAGGATGAACTTCGCCGAAAGGCGAAGGGAGGTCCGAACCGGTTGGTTGTGCAAAACCTTCGGATGACCCATGGTAAGGAGTGAAAAGCTAATCGAATCTGGTAATAGCTGGTTCTCTCCGAAATAGCTTTCGGGCTAGCGTCCGAGA
>JAKANP010000008.1 GCA_021812345.1 bacterium
TCCAAGTTCCGGTAACGGTATCATCAACTCCAAAATATCGGGCCAGTCCAACTCCGCCGGCAACTGCCACTGTGCAAATAGGACAAACCGCTTGCGCCGAAAAAGCCCAAAAAAATCCGATAAAAAAGGCCCCGAAAGCCATTATTATATTTTTTCTTTTATTCATAAAGCAGATAAATTATACCGATAAAAAAACAAAATTTCAAAAATTATGAAGATTTTTTCGGAAATAAAACCAAAGCAAAGAAAATAACGGCTCCCACAAGAACAATGGTTGCGCCGGTTGGCCAATTAAGCGCCAGTGACAAAAATATTCCCGAAAGCATTATTATTTCCGACAGAATCACACTCCAAACAACCAAAGATTTAGCCGACGATGCAAAAATTTTAGCCGAAGAAACAGGAATAATAACTAATGCGCTGACCAAAACAACTCCGACAATTTTTATTCCCAAAATAACCGAGACCGACAAGGCAATATAAAATAATAATTGATACAAAGAAAGATTAACTCCCGAAAGATACGCCAAATCATTATTAAGCGACAAAAGAAGATATTGCCTGTATTTTACAATCATAAAAGTGCCCGCGATAAAAGCAGTAATCAAAATAAGCCAAATATCGGAATACTGGATAGTCAGAATATTTCCAAAGAGAAAACTGATTAAATCCGGTTGATAACCAGATTTAAAATTCATCAAAATAACTCCCAGCGCTAAACTTGCGGTAAATAAAACTCCGATAATGGCGTCAACCGAAACAACGGTTTTTTTCTCAAGCCAAAAAACCAAAATCGCAAAAATAATCCCGACAATCATCGCCCACAAAAGCGGCTGACTGGAAAGCAAAATTCCCGCCGCCACTCCGGCCAGTGATGCATGCGCTATGCCGTCGCTGTAAAAAGACATTTTTCTCAAGACAACAAACACGCCCAGAAACGCCAGTAAAGCGGCGCTTATAACACCGGCGAATATAGCTCTTAAAACAAACGGATATGAAATTAAATTCAAAATATTTTCCATTTTAAAAGATTATCTCAAGTGAGTATGTTCTTTGGGGCCAACGCTTCCTCCATAAAGTTTTTCCAAAACATTTTTATTAATCGCCTCTTTGGGACTGCCGACGCAAATCATTTTTTTATTCAAGCATAAAACTTTATTAGCCAGAGAATAAACCATATCTATTTCATGGGAAACCAAAATAATTGTTATGTCATGTTCTTTATTCAAATGCTCGACAATGTCATAAAAACTTTTTACCCCTCCAATATCCACTCCCGCCGTCGGCTCATCCATAATCAAAAGTTTTGGATTACCGGAAACAGCTCTGGCAATTAAAACTCTCTGCATTTGGCCTCCGGAGAGCGTGCCAATTTTTTTAGAAAGCAACTTATCAACCTCCAGATGATTACAAACTACTTCCATATTTTTAGGATCCGCCTTTTTGGAAACCAGATTCATCAGCTCTTGCGCGGTTATCGGAAAGGTTCTGTCAAAATCAAGACGTTGCGGAACATATCCGATTTCATCAATTTTTTTGATTATCGGCTCTCCTAAAAATTCAACACCTCCTTTATGTTCAATCAATCCCAGAATTGATTTAACCAAAATCGTTTTTCCGGCGCCATTGGGGCCGATAATTGTCATAACATCCCCTTTTTTCAAAACAAAATCAACATCTTCAAGGACATTAACGTCTCCGAAACTTACTGACAGATTTTTTACTTCCAAAAGATTTTCCATTTATTTATTTTAACACGGATTCCATTATTTGAGCATCATTTTCAAGCAATGAAATTAAATCGTCGTTTCCGGAAGCTCCGCCATCAACCGGATTAATTAAAACCAATTTAACGCCGTTATCTTTAGCAACCTGCTCCAGGCTTTGAGCGGAAAATTGCGGTTCAATGAAAACAATTTTAAGATTGTATTGTTTTATGTCGTTTATGAATTGAGAAAGATATTGCGGAGTCGGCTCTTTTCCCGGAAACGGTTCAAAAGCGGCAATAACATTCAACCCGTATCTTTGGGCAAAATAATACCAAGCGTCATGAAAAACGAGAATATTTTTTTGAGAAACATTGGATAATGTTTTTGAAATTTGAGCATCGGCTTCTTGCAGTTTCTGCAAATAAATATTTAAATTGTTTTTATAATAATTTTCGTTTACCGGATCTATTTTAACAATATCATTAAAAATATTTTGAGCCATTATTTGGGCATTATTTAAATTAAGCCAGTAATGCGGGTCAACGCTACCATCGGAAAATTTTCTTAAATTTATTCCCGAAGAAAGAGTAAAAATTGGGGCGTCCAGAGCTCCACTTTTGGCAATGCCGTCAATCCAATCATCAAGCCCGTTTCCTATTTTAAATATGGCGCCCACTCCCTGAAGTTCCAGAGCGGTTTGAGGAGAAACTTCAAAGGTATGGGGACTGGCTCCCGGAGGAACTATTTGAATAACTTGAATCTTATCACCGACGATATTTCTGGCTATATCAAAAACCGGAAAAATCGTTGCCGCCACTTTAATTTTATTTTCCTGATAACTTGTTTGATTTGAAGTCTTATTAAAATAAAAATAGGTAATAAATCCGACAAAAATAATCATTAAAACAATTATGAAATAAATCAATCTTTTCATTTTTTTATTATAACAAAAACGGGCGTCAAACGCCCGTTAAACAATTTACTAATCTATTTCCACGATCTTGCAGGCGGGACAAACCACCAAAGAACTTGAAACCCCATTAGCCATCACCAAAAAATCTCGGCAGTTCTTGCAACGCATGGGGAAAAATCTTTCATCGTCGGTTCCGCTAAAAGTGTTAAAAATTTTTTGAGTCACAACCCAGATAAACTTCTTGGGAATCCAAACATAAATCCCCGAAACAAATCCGTGATTCTTTGAATTGGATACAAAATATACCTGATACAAATCTTCGGATTCTCCCGAGATTTTCACGGGAACATAAAGCCCTTGACTGAAGGTTTTTCCGTCAAAATATCCGGAAACAATTTCCCTGCCCGAATTCTCAAAAACTGAATCGCTAAAAATTGAAGCCCTGAAGAATCCGAGGTCGGCAACTTCCATCTTGGTTGTGAACTTGATAAATCCGTCAATCGGATTCTTATAGGATACAAATTTTTTAGGAGTAAGAACAACTCTTTCTTCCATTTCCATCTTTTCCTCCCTTTTAAAATGCTGAGTAAATAATAAACCAAAAATACCCACTTGGCAAGAGTTGCTAAAAACAAATTTGTTATAAATTTATGGATTAAAAAATGAATTTTAAATAAAATATTGATATAATATAAATATATAATTAACCAAAATATAAAATGGCAACAAACAATGCGGAGCTAATGCGACAAGCCAGAGAGTCGCTCAAAGGAAAATGGTGGCTGGCAGCAGAAGTGACAATTATTTATATAATTATCACCGGCGTCGTTCATCTGATTCCAAAAATAGGTCCTTTTGCGGGATTAATTATCGGAGGTCCGGTAGTTTTGGGATTTATGATGTTTTTTTTAGAATTATCAAGAAATAAAAATCCAAAAATAGATACTATTTTTTACGGCTTCAAAAAAACATTTTTTGGAGTTTCTTTATTGGCTTATCTTTTAATGGTTCTGTTTATTTTTCTCTGGTCTCTGCTTTTGATAGTTCCGGGTATTATCGCCGCTTTTTCATATTCAATGACATTTTTTATAATTTCGGAAAATGACAAAATGAAAGCCACCGAAGCAATGAAGTTGAGCAAAAAAATGATGAACGGAAATAAATGGAAATATTTTTGTCTTCAACTTAGATTTATCGGGTGGGGAATATTGAGCTTAATCACTTTAGGAATAGGTCTTATATGGTTTATCCCTTACATTCAAACGACCAATGCCAAGTTTTATGACGATATAAAAAATAACAATCCGGAAAATAAAAAAAATCAAATTGCTTGATTTAATAAAATAAAAAGGTTGTTTATTTATCTCGCGCAAATTTATAATTTGCGCGAGATTTTGTTTAAATAAGAGTGGGGATATCCTAAACTTTGCGCGAAACCATTTTGAAGGGAGCTAGCCCGCCTCCGCTTCGCTCCGGCGGGGCGCTCAGGCGCGGCGGGGTTCCTCCCCTCAATCCCCTACTCCCACCACGCCCTCGCTTCTGGCATTTCGGCGAAAAAATCCAGCGGCTATCAAACAAAGTATCTCGCCACGTTATTTTATCAAAAGATGACGGCGAGATACAAATTAATTTATTTTCTAACCTGCTCGAAAAATATATCAACCTCGCGCTCTCTTTCTGGTAAAAAACCATCATAATTGAGAGCGCCAATTGAATAATTTTTAGCCAAATCGTCAATCATCTGCTTGATATATTTTTCTAACTCATCAATAAACGAGTTTAAAACTTGTACCGAAACTTTTGTATCTATTTCTTCAAACCGCATATCGGCGTGGAGCAGATATTTATTTATCACAGTTTCCAGTTTTCCGTTCTTCCAAGTTTCAAATAATTCGCCGTGCTTTTTTCTTAAACTATCGTTTTTCAGGTGTCGGACGACAAACTGGAAACTGTGGGCATTGTTGTCGCGGTCAAAAAATTTTCGGCAGTCGCTTAACTGCGAAACTATATAGCCATACCAAAACAACGCCACAACATCGTTATGCTCGGTGAGGTGCGTATTCTTCATCCCATCCTCAAATTTTTTGAAAACGACTCGCCGAGTTAAAAGATTGAGTAAGAGATTTTGGAAAAATGTAAATTCATTATTTAAGACCATGCAATTATTCTGCATTTTAGTTTGGTGTCCAAGTAACATTATTTATGTTTTGGATTTTTCCTTCGTTGGCGTAATTGCCTAAACTAATCCAAGTTGGGACACCCAATAAACACAAACCATTCTCATCTTTTGAAAAAGCTACTCCGCCAGAATTACCACTGTCCATTTTAGCAGAAACATAATAATCATCATTTGGCAAAGGATATTGCGATTGCGCGACGCTGGCAATGATACCATCACTAACAGTCCTAAGACCCGTTCCAGAAATCTTATCAGTTGTATATGCTGGATATCCCACGACAATAACTGGAGAACCTTGAGCTATTGACGAGGGACAATATCTAAGTGTGGAAATTTTATAATCTAATTTTTCTTCAGGATATGTAGCGTTGGCAGGTGTCGGAATTAAAGCTATTACAGCAATATCCGTGTATGAGTTCCAAGACTTATTATTTTCTAAATTTAAATCATACGGTATCCAATCGGTGGGTTTTTGTGGGTTAGCTACAAAAAATCTGCAAAAATACTGGTCTTGTACAACATGTTGGTTAGTAAGAACATAATTTTGATTATCAAACTGCCATAACGATCCACTACCAGCGGTTGACCAGTGAATATTGCCATTATTCGATGACCAACAAACGACATTGCCGACGCCCGATAGATAAGGCGCGAGTTCTTCCGTGCTGATTTGTGAAGAATTGAAATGCTGAACTGGTTCAGAATTGTTTCCGACTGATTGAGATGACTGAGTTGAATTTTCTCCCTGTATCAAATTTTGTGTGAATACATCAGATTTATTTGAAAACAACATATATCCGCCAATAAAAATCAAAGCTAGCGCCAAAATGATAACGGCCGGGTTATCAAAATTAAAATCATTTTTTGAGTCCCTATTATCCATAAATTTATTCAAAATAGTTTTTTATTAATCTTCCCCAATCCATTCTTTTTTCGAAATGCCCGACTGGCGGATAATGCTTTTAAATACACGGGGGTCTAATGATCTACTGGCGTGAAACGGAATGCAAACCTGATGCTGAACACCATTATAATGACCGACGTAAAACATATGACTTCCTCGCGTATGTGTATGTAAAAAATTATACGTTTTTAGAAATCGCACAACATCTTCTGCTGTCCAGTTAAAAATTCCTCGCGTCATACAAATAAAATTAACTCCCGCTTATTATTTATGCGGACATTAAAGCTCCTGACGATAACATCTCTCTAATATTTAATCTGCCGAAAGTAAAAATATTTTCTGATTTTTTAATACGATGTTCTTGCAAATCATCCCACATTTCTTCGTATTCAAAATCACTTTTTTGATTCAAAATTATAGGACGTGCCTTAATTTTCCGCGCTGCCTCCACATATCCAGAAAGTGCTTCAAATAAAAGCAGTGTTGCCTCCTGAGGACTATCTCCAACTTCAACGATATTAAACTCCAGCCCGACTGCATACCATTTTCTATTTTCGCGGAAGATAATGTATCGAACCGATCCTTTTTGTAAACTGTTTTTATATTTTACCATGTTAAAATATCATATCATATTTTTAAAAAAATCAAACTCTTGTTATGACCCGGAAAAAATTTAAATAATTGGTGGACCCGAAGGGAATCCCTGCCCGCCAGCAGGCAGGGAACCCACCTTCACAACATCCCGATAATTTTGGTGGACCCGTGGACCTAAGGAGAATCGAACTCCTGCCTCCACAATGCGAATGTGGCGTCATACCACTAGACCATAGGCCCACCAAAGTTATCGCGGATAATTGACTGCAAACTAATGTTTGGCGTTTTGAATTTTTTAAAACGCTAAATAAACTATTTTAATTAACTCCGCTTCCGGGTAAAATGTCTTCCATCGTCGTTAGCAATATCGGTCCCTCCCCCTCGTTGCTTGCGGCCAATAACATTCCTTGGCTTTCTAATCCCATTAATTTTCTCGGTTCCAAGTTGGCAACCACAATAATATTTTTTTGAATTAAATCTTCCGGAGAATATTTAAGTCCGATTCCGGCAATAATTTGTCTTTTTTCGGAACCCAAATCAACCTCCAATTTTAAAAGTTTTTCTGAACCCTCCACTCTTTCGGCGGTTAAAATTTTTGCGACTTTTAATTCAACTTGTTTGAAAGTATCGTAATTTATCATCGTGAATCAATTCTATTTAATTTACGGCCAAAATCAAGTTTTGGGAACTTCGCTGTTCTTTCTTGCTAAATCGAAATAAACATCGGATACGGCGTAAAGCAAGGCAAAAATAATCGGACCGACTACAAACCCCATCGGGCCAAAAACACTTACTCCTCCAAGCACTCCGATAAACACCACCAACGGATGAACTCTCATCCCCTTGCCCACGAGAACTGGCCCCAAAGTATTATCTATCAGCAATATTGATAAAATCTCCCAAACCAAAAGTCCAAGCGCCATAATCAAATTCGAATTAAAAAAGTTATAAATAACCACCGGAACGATAATCAAAGCAGTTCCCAATGTTGGGACAAAAGCGGCAACAAAGGTAAGACTTCCCCACAAAGAAGGATTGGGAACTCCAAAAATATAAAATCCGATTCCGCTTACAATTCCCTGCAAAAAAGCAACCGTCAAAGAACCTCTTACCACCGAATTAGTCGCTTCCTTCATTTTTTCTATAAACAAACTATTATATGGCTCATTAAGCGGGCTGTGTTCAATAAGAAACTTTTTAATTTTTTTTCCGTCTCTGAATAAATAAAATAAAATAAACAAGCTCAAAACGAAAGTCAAAAATCCTTTGGCAACGCCGGCAAAAATTTGAGCGACGTTTCCCAAAAACCAATCCAAAATTGATCGCGCGTAAGAAGCTAAATCAAAAGGGCCCATAAAAGCCGGCATGGATTCGTTTATTTTTTGATTTAACCAACTCACTAAATGAGATATCTGAACATTGCCTGACGAAGCGAAAAATGAATTATAAAGGTTATATGTTTCATTTAGAACCTGCGAACCGACAAAAAATAACGGTAGCAAGAAAACAATCAGCACCAAAAAGACCATCAAAAGAGAAGATGCCGCCCTTGATTTTACCGCCGACAGAACTTTTAAATATATCGGCCAAAAAGCTATGGCAAAAACCGCCGATAAAATAATTGCCGTCAAATACGGTTCAACAATAAAAAAAGACAATATCAACAAAAAGAAAAATAAAAAAGCCAAGAGAACTGATTGAGATCTGTTTGAGTCCATTTTTTAATAATAATTTAATTTTAAAAACTCAATAATAGGATTATTTTATCACAATACAAAACTAATTTAAACCAGCGCCCTGTTTGACATAGTGAGCCAAAAATTATATATTATCAAATAGAACAGTTAAAAAGGGAGGAAAAGTGTCCAACGTCATTGAGCTTTCAAATGGCCATGAAATAGAAACTATTTTGTTTAACGGAGTTTGTGTGGCATTAAAAAATGCCGCAAGTATTATCAAGGTTCATATTTCAGATGGTAAAAAAAAGTATTCCGAAAATATTTGGGTTGGGATGATCGCCATAAGAAAACTCTGGATAAAATCGATTTTTTCAAAATATGAAATGGAATCGACCTCTTGTGAGCTTCTTTCAAAGTTTCTTCTTTGCAATAACGACGGAAGCATAACAGATAACATCCGCGACATCATTCTTTATCTATGTCATGAAGAAAATGGAAATATTGTTATGGTTATTCCCCCGATCAACGATAAAAATGATCCGATTCCGGCTCAGGAGATTATCAATCTTGGTCCGGTTCCCGATTTTGCTAAAGAAAAAAATCCTCGTTAGAGGATTTTTATTTTGATAAAATTTTTGTTAAATATTTTTTTATTTCCTCCAATTTAATTTCTTCTTTCGCTTCTATATTTAACCTCACCAAATTTTCGGTATTTGAAGGCCGGACGTTAAACCACCAATCCGATGATAAAACGGAAATCCCGTCGGTAAAATATATTTTATTATCTCTACTTGAAAACATCTTCTTTATCTTTGAATAAATAACGGGAAGTTTTTTTAAATCAAACTTAAAATTAATTTCTCGGGAAACAAAAACCTTCGGTAACATATCGGACAATTGATAAAAATCATAAGGCAATTTTGAAATTGAATTGATAACTTTTATCATTGCCAAAATTGCCGAACCGGAAAAATTGTCTTCCGGAAAATAATAATGCATAGACGATTCCACTCCGGCAAACGCCTTTTCCTTTCGACAGACTTCTTTCATAAACAGATGGCCGACTCTTGTTTCTACAAAATTAAATTCATTTGAAAATCCCGACGAGTTTTTAATAAGATTCATCATATACCTGCACAAAACGGTAAAAACCACCGATTGTTTTTTATCTCTCGCTCCTTGAGCCAATATTCTCCAAATATTTTCAGGTCTGATAATTTTTCCCTTGCCGTCGGCAAAAAGCGCCCTGTCCCCATCTCCATCGAAAACAATTCCGATATCGGCTTTATATTTTATGACTGCTTTGGCAATAGCCACTTGAGCTATCTTTTGGGTCGGATCCGGACCATGAGCTTTAAAATTACCGTCAAGATTTCCGTTAATTATAATTGCTTCAACATTTTTTGGAAATTTTATTTTTTTTATTACCGGAGCCGATGAACCATTTGAGCAGTCAACTACCGCTTTTATTTTTTTAGAAACATCAAAATATTCAGAAAGTTCCTGAGCATATTTTAAATCAAGATTTTCCCTTTTAATTTTATTTTCTTTTTTTATATATGTCGTTTTGAAATTATTTTTTTCAGACGACATTTTTAAAAATAAATCCCTTCCTCCGATAAAAAGACCCGACGAATCAACAATTCCCAAACCGTTGTCGTCTTTGGGGTTATGCGAAGCCGTTACCACAATTCCGCCGTCCGCTTTAAAAAAATTAACGGCAAAATCAAGCATCGGAGTGGTTATAATTCCTACATCAAAAACTTCAAATCCGGCATTGATAAGGCCGTTTTCAAGCGCCTTGCTCAGGCCGGGAGAACTTAAGCGGGCGTCTCTTCCGATGACTATCTTGGCGCCTTTTCTAAAAATTGAAGTTGACTTAAAACCGATTTCAAAAACTTCTTTTTCATTTATTTGAGAAGGGTATTCCCCTCTTATATCATAAAGCTTAAAAATTTCTTTGTTCATCTTTTGATTATATTTATTCGTTGTTTGTGTTGTCAGAAACTTTTTTTAATAAAACCGGATTTCTTTTGCCGTTTTTTTCTCTGTTATTTAAAAAATTGCTCGCTTTGATTAAAACTTTTCTGTTCTCGTTATTTTTTGGTCCATAAAAAATCTTTAATGCATCTCTATAACCAAACCACCCGAAACCTTGAGAACGTTCCTCCAGTTTTATATTTTTTTTGTCGGTTTCGCCCAGATAAAAAATTACCGTTTTAAATATTTTTTTTCCGTTTTTAATATAAGTCCAATTCTCATAAGTTTTAAAACCGTCAACAAAATGAATGTCATTTTTGCCTATTCCCGTTTCTTCTCCGGTCTCTCTTAATGCGGTGGCAAAACTTCTTTCTTCCTTTTCTATCTTTCCTCTCGGAAAAGTCCACTGGGATCTTCCGTAGTAAAGCAAAAGGAATTGAATTTCCCCGTTATATCTTCGATAAATTATAATGCCGGAAGATATTTCTCTTTCTGCAGGCGAAATTTTCGACTCCGCCCTCTCTCTTTTAAAATATTGTTTCGAATAGCTCTTTATCATTTTATTGTATTACATCAAATTCAAAATTATCGGACTCGTCCAAACTCACATCAACCGATTGCCCCTTGAAAACTTCGCCCGATAATATTTTCTTGGAAAGTTCCGATTTTATATATTCATCGATAGCTCTTCTTAACGGTCGGGCGCCAAAAGCCGGATCATAACCCAAAGCGGCTATTTTTTCAATCACGTCCTGATTAAAATTGATATTTATTCCTTGAGATTCATCGAGGGTTTTTGCCAAGCTGTCTAAATTAATTTTAGCTATGCTGGTGATATCTCCTTGTGATAACGGCTTAAAAACAATAACACCCGAAAATCTGTTAATCAATTCCGGTTTAAAATAATCGAATAATTTTTTCTTTATATCATCGGAAAAATCTTGAATTTTTTTGCCTGCGGCAATCTGTTCCTGAATGTAAACCGACTGGGCATTTGATGTCGCAATAATAATCGTATTTTGGAAATCGACTACCCGTCCCAAACTGTCGGTCAATCTGCCATCATCAAAAACCTGCAAAAACAAATTAAGAATATCCGGATGAGCTTTTTCAAATTCATCCAACAAAATAAGACTGTATGGATGTTGGATAATCGCCTCGGTTAAAGAACCTGCAATTTTTCCATCCGATGAACCGATAAATCTGGAGATGCTTTCCTTCTGCTGATATTCCGACATATCAAACCGGACCATAAATTTATCCGAACCGAATTGAATCTCTGTTAAAATTTTGGACAATTCGGTTTTTCCCACTCCGGTAGGACCAACAAAAAGAAAGGTTGCTATCGGACCGCCTTTTCGGGAGAGTCCGCTACGATAAGCCCTGAGAGCTTCGGAAACTGCCGATACGGCTTCGTCCTGATCGATGTAATTTTCGTGAATAATCGATTCCAAGTTTAAAAGCGTTTGAGCTTCTTCTTTTCCTGTTTTATGTATAGGAACATTAATTTTTCTTTCAACAACTTCGGCGATGTCATCTCCATTTATGCTCTTTTTTCCATTTTGCGTAGCGGAAGCCAAAGCTTCCTTAAAAATTTCTCTGGCATTTGCCGGCAATGGTTTGTAATTAAAATATTTTTCCGCCAAAGTCACCGCTTGTTTTACCGCTGAAAAATTTATGGATACTTTATATGTTTTTTCCATAACCAGAGAATCATAAGTCAAAAGAGTTATTGCTTCCTGTTGAGAAATCTCTCCTATATTCAAACTTTCAAAGACTTCGGAAAATCCGGTCTCGTTCTGAATATATTCTTTATACTCTTTCGGATAAGTCGCCCCAATTACCGGAAAGGCGTCGCTTTTTATAACCGGCATTATAAAGTCATAAAGTTGCATCGAATTTGATTGGGATTTTTCAGCCAATAAGTGAATTTCGGGAATATATAAAATTATATTTCCTGCCGCCACTATCTCTCTGACTATTTTTGCAAAAACATCGGAAGTTTCACTTTCGGAACTTTGTGATATTAAATCTCCTATTGAAAACTTTACCAGTCTTCTGTCAAAAAGATTTTTAGGCACATTATCGGCAATAATATTTAAAGCCAAATGAGCCACAAGAGATTCTTTACCGACCCCGGGTTCGCCTATCAAAAGAACATTTCTGCTTCCCTGTCTTGATAAAACATCAACCATCTGATCGTATTCTTTTTGATGCCCTATTAAAAAACCTTCCACTCCGGCTCTGGCTAAATCAGTCATGTCCTGGGAAAATTTATCCAAAAGCGGAGTCGGACGGGAAGTAAAAGTTCTATTAACTCTTGATGGTTTTATCTTTACCATTTTCATTCCAAATCCTCCGGTAAAAAGAGGAATCTTCCATCCGCTATTTGAAAATTTTCCAAAAATTATCGCGGAATCCACATCTTGAGCGCTGATTGAAAAAAAGTCGGTTATTTTTGAAATATAAGGGTCGTCTATAGACATCATTGACGAGAATAAAATATCACTTTCCACAGAATGTCTTCCGTGAAAATCAGCGTTGATCGCCGCCAGCCAAAAAATTTTTTTCATCTGCTCCAAGAGTTCGCTTTTTGAAACTTTACTTGAATTGTTTATTGAATTTTGTAATTCTTTCTCCGCTTTGTCTTTAAAATCTTTTATTGAAATATCCAATTTTGATAATGCCGACTCCACTTGTTTTGTATCTATTAATTCTATTATTATTGCCAAATTCAAATCTCCTCCCAAACTCAATATTTTTTCGAAAGCATTAACGGAATAATGAATCGATTCCCTGTCCACACAAAAAGCTATGTTATTTTTAGGGACTTCTCCTCTTAATAAAGATTTTATGGAAAAGGCGGATGAACGAAAATGCAAAATATAATCCAAAACAAAAAGAGTGCCTAAAACTGCCGCCCAATTTAAACGCGGTATATTAGAAAGAAACCCGGCAATAATAGCCCCTAAGACAAATATAAAAAACACGTAAAAAAATATCCGCGACAGCGATCTGCTAACCCGATCGGAGTTGAACAAATAATGATTAAAACTCACCTGTTCGATTCCAATTCTTATATATTTATTTTTTTTGCTTTTATTATCTACTGTCATAAATCAATTTAAAATTGCCTGTTAAGCGTTTTATAAACGACAAAAATCGGGAAAAATGCCCAAATCAAATAAACAATCAGAAAAAATATCATTATCAAAAGATATCCCAAACCGCCGAATAAAATTCTGAACAACCTGAATAAGAAACCCAAAACATAGCCGTAAATATTATATTCTTGATACAACGGTTGAAAAAGAAATCTTAAATTTATTCTTATTGCTAAACTTTTTTCCAAATTTCTTATAATTCCAAGCGCTTTGCCGTATATGAAATGAAATCCGTCCCAATACCAATGCTTGAAAAAAAGAAAAACATCTACTATAAAATTTTTTAATAAATAAACCAAAATCATAATTATTTTTATTATAACAAAAAGTGCCCCAAAAGGCACCTTTTATAATACACAAAAAAACACAACTTAATATTTCTATTTTTTATCTTCCGAAATAATATAATCGTAGATATTTAATAGAGCCACAATTCCTTCCCCTATCGCCGGACCGATTTGAGCATAAAGCCCATCGGCAACATCTCCTGCCGCCCAAATTCCGGGCATTGATGATTGCTGAGTCTTGGAATCTACCAGAATATGCCCCTTAATGTCGGTTTTAACCAAGTCCTTAACCAATCCGGAATTAGGAGTCCATCCGATAGAAACAAAAACTCCGGAAACATCTAGAGTTTTTTCTTCACCGGCAGTTGAATCCTGATATTTTAATCCCTTGACAAAAGCGTCTCCAAATATTTCTTTGGTATTGGCGTTATTAATGATTTCCACCTTGCTTTCTTTTTCTATTTTTTCTTTGTAAACCGCATCTCCTTTTATTCCGCTCCTTACAATAAGATATATTTTTGAAGCATATGGCAATAAATCAATGACCGCTTCAAGCGCGCTATTGCCACCGCCGATAACTGCCGCCGGTTTGTTTTTCATAAGTGGCGCATCGCAAATAGAGCAATAGAAAACCCCTTTTCCTTCGTATTCTTTTTCTCCGGGAATTTCCAATTTTCTATAAACGCTTCCTGCCGTATATAAAATTGTTTTCGTCTGATAAACAATTCCGTCATTGTCGGTCAATTCAAAAAGATAATCTCCGATTTTTTTTACGGAAACAACGAATTTGCCGTCTTTAATTTCAATCTCGTCATTAGCTCTGAGTTGTTCTTCTAAAACCTTGGCGAAATCGGCTCCGCTTATTGATTTATATCCGATAAAATTATCAATAGATGCGGAGTTGACCGATTGTCCGCCAAAATCTTTGGTAATTAAAGCCGATTTTAATTTTTTTCTTGAAGCATAAATGCCTGCGGCTACTCCCGCCGGACCCCCTCCAATTATTACAACGTCATACATATTTTTTATGATTAAATTACAAAACTTTATTCTTAATCTTGAGATTTCTTCCCAAAATTTGCTCCTCTCAAAAGATAGAGGAGTAAAGTTATAACCACTGATGCGATTATCGCAAAATCGGTTAATCCCAATCCAACCAATGCTCCGATCGCCGCGACAAACCAGATTAAAGCGGCCGTGGTTACACCCCTTACTTTTTCTTCCGTTTTTATAATAATTCCCGCTCCCAAGAATCCGATACCGACAACAATGTTGGCAACAACACCCAAAAATCCGCTATTGCGAGCGATGACTTCAGGAAGATTTTCAGGAGAGACAGCAACAATGTAAGGCAAGGAAATTGATATCATGGCAAAAATTGCGGCGCCCGAAGCTACCGTCATGCAAGTCCTGACTCCGGCCTCTTTGCCTATCATCTCTCTTTCAAATCCCATAATAAATCCCAACACTAAAGCGACGCCCAATCTGATTAACATTTGTTCAAGAGTTAGCATAATAAAATTATTTTTTTAATTTTAATAAATTTAATATCATAAATGCATTTAAAAACATTTATGAATTTAATTATAACTCATTGTCGGGATTTTTGTAACTGATTTTATTTTTTATGACTCAAAACGTGATCAATAGCTCCTCTGTCAAAACCGACGATAATAGTTCCGTCGATATCTATTACCGGAACACCCATTTGTCCCGATTTTTTAACCATATCGGCTAATGCTTCTTCGTCCGCTTCAACATTATAATCTTTGTATTCCACTTTGTTTTTATCAAAATAATCTTTTGCCATTTTGCAATACGGGCAATGCGTAGTTGAATAAATTTTTATCATATTTTTTTAAATTAATTATATTTTCTAAAGTATCGTTTGAATTTTACCTCCTGCAATTTTTTGAGAATTTACAAGTTTTCATATTTCATTATTTTAACATTCAAATTCAAAATTGATTATACCATCAAAAACCGATTTCTAAAATCACCGGAAAATGATTGAGTAAATATAAGCGAGTAAAGTTTATCTGTCAAGTATCTCACGATCGTGAGATACTTGACAGAATGTATTTGTTGTTTTTTTGCCATTTTTTACAATTTTATAATCCAATTATTATCAGAGTAATCACGCTTTTTTGTAATTTAATGCCGATAAGTAGTAAAATAGCTTTATGATTTCTTTTTCATCGCCTTTAACTTCAATCCCCGGAATTGGTCCTAAAATTTCCGAAAAGCTTTCTAAATTAAAGCTTCAGACGGTAAAAGACGTTCTGTATTACTTTCCCTTTAGATATTTGGACTTTTCTAAAATCTCAAAAATATCCGAACTTTCCGACGGTCAAATAGCGACGGTTTACGGAAAAATAGAAAAAGTGAGCATATATAAAACTTTCCATAAAAAAATGTGGATTGTTGAGGCGACAATTTCCGACGAAACAGGAAAAGTAAAAGCTGTCTGGTTCAATCAAAAATTTCTGATAAACACGCTAAAAGAAGGAAAAACCGCCAATTTCGCCGGAAAAGTTTTTTTGCAAAAAAAATATTTCACTTTTCAAAATCCGATGTTTGAAATGATTGCCGATGAATTTCAAGAGACAAGACACACCGGAAGATTGGTGCCGGTATATCCGCAAACTGAAGGCGTAACTTCAAAAATGATACGCTTTGTCGTTTCTAAAATACTTCCCTACTTTAAAGACAGCCCGGAGTTTCTTCCGGAAGAAGCCGTTGAGAAATTTAATTTCCCTTCATTGTCGGATGCTTTTGCTCAAATTCATTATCCGGATACCGAAGAGCAGGCAAAACAAGCGGAAAAAAGATTTTCTTTCCAGGATTTATTCTTATTGCAATTAATAAACGCCTCTGAAAAAGAAAATCTTTTGCGTCAAGAATCTTATTCCTGCAATTACACTCCGGAACAAGTTAAAAAAATAATTTCCGTGATTCCTTTTGAATTGACGCTTGGTCAAAAAAAAGCGCTCTATGAAATATTGGAAGATGTCAAAAAAAATTACCCCACCAGCCGATTGCTCCAAGGTGATGTCGGTTCCGGAAAAACAATTGTCGCGGCAATAGCTTCTTTAATTGTCGCTCAAAACGGAAATCAGGCTGTATTAATGGCGCCGACAGAGGTGCTGGCCCGCCAACATTATGAAACGTTCAAAAAATATTTTTCCGCCCAGAATAAAAATGTTTTAAATGAAGGAGAATTAATAGGTTGCGGAGTGGCTCTTATGACCTCGGCCCAATCGATTGTTTTCTACGGAGACGGGTTGGAATCTAAAGTTAAAAAAAATGAATTAATAAATAAAACAAAATCAGGAGAAATAAAAATAATCATCGGCACTCATTCGGTAATTCAAAAAAATGTCGTCTTGAAAAATCCGGCGCTGGTAATAATAGACGAACAGCATCGTTTCGGCGTTAAACAGAGATCAAAATTAGTATCGGAAAAAGAAATGATTCCTCATTTTTTGAGCATGTCGGCAACGCCAATTCCCCGCACTCTCGCCCTTACCGCCTTTGGAGATTTGGATTTATCAATTATCGGGGAACTTCCTAAAAACAGAAAACCGATAATAACCAAAGCCGTCAATTCATCCAACAGGCAAAAGGCTTATGATTTTGTTTCTCAACAAATAAAATCCGGACGACAAGCTTTCGTTATTTGCCCAAGAATAGAACCTCCCGATCCGGAAGCTCCGCTCACTTCAAGACAATTATTTAATTTGGAAGTGAAATCGGTCAAGGAAGAATACGAAAAATTATCAAAAAAAATATTTCCTCAATTTAAAATTGTAGCCCTTCACGGACGAATGAAATCCGCAGAAAAACAAAAAATAATGGAGGCATTTAGAAATAAAGAATACGATATTCTTGTTTCAACTTCGGTAATTGAGGTGGGAGTAGATATTCCCAATGCGACAATTATGCTTATTGAGGGATCTGAACATTTTGGATTATCACAACTTTATCAATTCAGAGGTCGGGTTGGGCGCGGAGAGCATCAATCATATTGTCTTCTATTTTCGGATATCAACTCCAAAACAACCGCGTACAGAATGAAAGCTCTGGTTAATGCCAAAAACGGATTCGAGTTGGCGGAGATTGATTTGAAATTAAGAGGTCCGGGACAATTTTTAGGACAAGAGCAGTCGGGACTTCCGGACTTGGCGATGAAGGCTATTCAAAATCCTCAGCTGATCCAATCCGCTCGCGATAGCGCTTACGAAATAATAAAATCTGATCCGGAGTTAAAAAATCATCCTTATTTGTCGGCTTACACAAAACAATTCAAAAACCAAATCCATCTTGAATAATTGCATTTTATTCCGTTAAAAAATGTCATCAATATTTATATCTAATTTAAATTTTATTTTTTAAAATAATCTGTTTATTAAGATTATTTTATTCAATCTATTGCTATCACGTAAAAATTCTGGTTTAATTAATTGCTTTATCATCTACTATGGAGATAAGAAATATCGCGATTATCGCGCACGTTGACCATGGCAAAACCGCTTTAACCGACGCCCTAATGCGTCAAACGGGAATGGTTGACGATAATACAAGTATGGATAGCAACGCGCTCGAAAAAGAGCGCGGGATTACGATTTATTCAAAAAACGCTTCCATATTTTATCCTTCGGCAAGCTCAGGACGCCCCGTGACAAAAATAAATATAGTAGACACTCCGGGACATGCCGACTTCGGATCCGAGGTTGAGCGCGTCTTGCGTTCAATTGATTCCGTTTTGCTGGTAGTTGACGCGCAAGAAGGTCCCATGCCTCAAACCCGTTTTGTTTTAAAAAAATCACTCGAACTGGGACTCAAACCGATTGTTATTATTAACAAAATAGACAAACCGGCGGCAAATCCGGCACTTACTCAGGAATTGGTTTATGAATTATTTTTTGAATTGGGAGCTAACGACGAACAACTCGATTTCAAAACAATTTATTCCATAGGACGGGAGGGCATAGCCAAAAAACATTTAAGTGACGAATCAAAAGATTTAACTCCTTTGCTTGATACTATTTTGGAATCGGTTCCTCTGGCGCCATCGGACGCGCAATCCCCGCTTAAAGCTCAGCCGTTTAATTTGGCCTATGATAATTTTTTGGGAAGAATGGCAATTTGCAGAATATATCAGGGAACTATCAATGACGGCAACAATGTTTTTGTTATAAAACCGTCAGGCGATGTCAGAAAATCAAAAATAACAAAACTTTTTACCTTCAGCGGACTTTCCAGAAAAGAAATAAATCAAGCGACTGCCGGAGATATTGTTATGATTGCCGGAATTGCCGATATAGATATAGGAGAAACGATTACTTCAGCGGATAATCAAGAAGCATTGCCGGCCATCACCGTTGATGAGCCGACAATTTCTCTGAACTTTTATGTTAACGACTCTCCTTTTGCGGGAAGAGAAGGAAAATTTGTGACCACTCGCCAAATAAAAGAACGACTTGAAAAAGAATTGGAGATTAACATCGGACTTAAAGTGGACTTCTCTCAAAATGATTATTATAAAGTTTTTGGACGAGGAGAATTGCATATCGCCATTCTTTTGGAAAATATGCGCCGAGAAGGATATGAACTTCAAGTTTCTCAGCCGCAAGCAATTATCAAAGATGTTGACGGGCAAAAAATGGAACCGTTTGAAGAAGCAACCGTTGATGTTCCTCAAGAATTTTCAGGATCGGTAATAGAAAAAATGGGGAGACGAAAGGGACAAATGATAAATATGCAGAACAAAGATAATTGGCTAAGATTAATTTTTGAAATTCCGACACGAGGACTTTTGGGATACAGAAGTGAGTTTGTCGTTGATACAAAAGGAGAGGGAATTTTATGCAACCGATTCATAGGGTTCAAACCTTATGCGGGCGAAATAAAAAAACGCGATGTCGGATCAATGGTTTCGATGGAAACGGGAACTGCCTTGGGATATTCTTTGGCTAATTTGCAGGAACGTGGAATGCTTTACATCGGACCCGGAACCGATGTTTATGAAGGTATGGTTATTGGAAATGTTTCCAAAGGTATCGATCTTACGGTTAATCCCATCAAAGGCAAACATCTGACGAACATGCGCGCATCAAGAGCTGATGAGGCATTGAATCTTACTCCCCCGTTATTGCTTACGCTTGAACGCGGTTTGGAAATTATGGCCGAAGATGAATATCTTGAGATAACCCCAAACAACGTGCGCCTAAGAAAACAAATTCGCTCGCAACTGGACAGAGTTAGAGAAAGCAGAAAAAAAGAAAACTAAAAACTGCCTGATTATCGGGCAGTTTTTGATTTCGTACTTTCGTAAAAATTTAGTATTTTGTAGCATTACTAATCCAATTTAACCCTAACTTTTTTACTTTTTGTTTTGTGAACTTTGGGAAGCACTATTTTTAATATACCTTCTTTTAAGGATGCTTGAGATTTATCGGGATCAATTTCTTGAGGTAAAATAATTGAACGTGAAAACTTCCCCCAAAAACATTCCTGATAAAGATAGTCGTCTTTTTTTATTTTTTCTTTCTTCTCTCTCTTGCCTTTAATTGTTACCGATTCGGGAGTAATGGCGATGTCCAAATCGTCAACGCTTACTCCGGCAATTGTGGATTCAATGACAATATTTTCTTCGTTTTGATAGACATCTATCGTAAGGTGTCCCTCGGCATCATCAAAATCAAAATCCTCTCCTGAAATTTTAAGCAAGTCGCCCTTGCTTGACGACTCTTCTTTCTCAATTAAAGGAGTTCTTGTTTCGGCTTTTGTTAATTCGGGTTCAAAATTACTTTCCGAATAATTACCGGATGAAATTCCGGCCAGTTTTTCAAAAAATTCTTTGTTGTTATCCATATTGAATATTATAGCCGCGCAAATTAAAGTTTCAAGTTTTATCAGAAAGGAACGGGGTTAGCTTGTGTTGAGACTCTTCCTGAATTTCTTCCTTTCGTAATTTTTCAAAATCATACAAAACGACAAATCCTATGGCCGCCAGAAAAACAGTCGGATAAATCAAAAGATTATTAAAACTATAAACCAAAATATTAAAGATGGAATGGAAAAAAGAAGCAAAGATTATTCCTCCAAAAAGATAAAACGGCAATGATTTCTTTTTCATTCCCCAAGCCCACATATATCCCAAAATGGCGGAAGACAAAGCGTGAAGCAGGGTCGCTCCGACAAATCTCAACAAGATAACGTTAAACGCTTGTCCGACAGAATTATCAAGAACTATAAAAAAATTTTCCGCAGTGGCAAAACCTAAAGCTCCGGTAACCATATAAATCATAGCGTCTATCGGCTCGTCAAAATAAGGACTTTTTCTGATTGCCGACCAGACAAATAAAAATTTAACAATCTCCTCAATAACGGCAAATCCCAAAAAAGGAGTCAAATTTGCTTCAGAGAGTCCGTTTATAATAAAAGA
The DNA here is from genome assembly GCA_021812345.1 of bacterium. Classification (GTDB taxonomy): domain Bacteria; phylum Patescibacteriota; class Minisyncoccia; order UBA6257; family JAGOQP01; genus JAKAHY01. The sequence continues at coordinate 20,860 of JAKANP010000008.1, forward strand.
ATAACCTCCGAATAAATCTTTGGAATAAAACTCCAAGACGTAAGCAAAAAAAGCGGAGAGTCCGCCAATAAAAAAAACTTTAGCAATCATTGCTCTGGGCTCAGGATGGACGTCTTCTTTCAAAAAAAATGCCAACCAAATAAGTCCCGGAGCAAAACCCAAAGTCAAAGCCAACAATAAAGCCATCATGTTATTAATTGTATCAAAAATTAAAAAGATATTCTAAAAATTCTCTTTATCCCTCTAGCCATTAAAACCGCCAAGGCTCCTAAAATCGAAGCAATGAAAATATCAAAAACATCAAGTTGAGAAAATTTAAACAGATGTCTTAAGAAAGGAACATAGAGGACCAATCCCAACATAGCCAGTGATCCGACAACAACGATTAAAAGCGAAATATTTTTTTTAAAAACAGACCAAATAGACTCCGACATTGAAAGATTCGCCAAGATTAATCCCAGATTTGAAACTACCAAAATAACAAAACTTATCGCCCGAAGATTTTCTTCGCTCATTCCATTTTTTAACCCCAAAGAAAATACAAATAGAATTATCAATGTCACAACCAATCCTTGAAATATGCTGGAGATAATATTTTTTTTGTTGAATATTTTTTCATTTATTTTTCTCGGCGGTCGATTCATTATGTCCGGTTCTTCCGGTTCCGCTTCAAAAACAACCGAACAGGCGGGGTCGATAATTAATTCCAAAAAAACAATATGCACCGGATAAAGCATTAGTGGCCAATTATAAATTACCGGAATAAGAGACAATCCGGCTATCGGAATATGAACGGAAAGAATATATGCCATAGCCTTTCTCAAATTATCAAATATTCTTCGTCCGCTTTTTATCGCCTCCACCATGGACAAAAAATCATCATTCATAAGGACAAGCGCCGACGCTTCACGAGCAACATCGGTTCCATGCTCTCCCATGGCAATTCCGATATTGGCCGATTTTAACGCCGGAGCGTCATTCACTCCATCTCCGGTCATGGCAACGATTTCTCCGGATTTTTTTAGAATATTTATAATTTTTAATTTATGCTCCGGGACTGCTCTGGTAAATATATTTGTATCTTTCAGAACCGACTCTAATTCATTTTCACTTAAACTGTCTATTTCCGAACCGGAGATAGACAGCTTGGGATTCTTTAATCCAATTTGAGCGGCAATGCTCTGAGCCGTTTCCGCATAATCTCCCGTTATCATTATTATTCTTACTCCCGCAGAATAACATTCTTTAATTGCCTCTTTAACAGTCGGCCTTATCGGGTCTTGAAGTCCGATGAGTCCCAAATATTCGAAACTAAAATCTTCTCTGTTTTCCGGTATTTGTCTGCCTTTATATTTAGCCGCGGCAACGGCAAAAATTCTCAAACCGTCCTTTGCCATTTCCGAAGCTTGAGATAAATATAAATCTCTTTTATCTTTTTTAATTTTACATAAATCCATAACCGATTCGATTGCCCCTTTGGTGGCAATAAAATAATCGCCATCTTGGTCGGTTTTCCAAACACTTACAACGGCTAAACTATTTTTAATTACCGGAAATTCTTTAAACAGCGACCAGTGAGAGTGGCGATGTTCGGAGTTAAATAAATATTTTTCAAAAAGATTGGCAAACGCCTTACTTATGGGATTGAAAGGATTTTTTTGACTCTCCATGGACGACGTTTCAACAAGATAATGAAAATTTTCGGGTAATTCATTTTTTGATTCGTAATTTGTGTAAAACTTTTCTCCATTTTGATTGATTATTTCTTTAACCTCCATTTTGTTTTCGGTTAGGGTTCCGGTTTTATCAACACATAAAACGGTAGTTGCCCCCAATGTTTCTATGGCCGAAGTTTTTCTGGTTAAAACATTTTTCTTTGAAATTCTCCAGGCTCCGATAGCCAAGAAAACCGCCAACACAACGGGAAATTCTTCGGGAATAACCGCCATAGCCAAGGCCAATCCGTTCAAAATTCCATTGATCCAGTGGTGCTGAGTCAACCCGTATACAATTCCGACAACAACACAAAGAGACAACCCGACAAACGCCAAAGCAACGACAATTTTTTTTGTTTCTATTTCAAGATTCGTCTTTTCGTTTTTTATTTGACTCAAAGATTTTCCTATCTTTCCCATTTCCGTTTTGGTGCCGGTTGAAATTATTCTCGCCACTCCCCATCCGGAAGCCACCAAAGTGCCGGAAAAAACAAAAGGAGTATTTTCTCCTCCTAACTTTAATTTTTGATTGTTAAATTCTTCCGATATTTTAGCAACCGGGACAGATTCTCCGGTCAATAAAGATTCATCAATTAAAACATTTGATGCCATTTCCAAAACTCCATCAGCCGGAACTCGATCCCCCTCCGAAATAATAACAACATCTTGAGCAACAACATCACGCCCCGCAATCCTTTTTATTTCATTATCTCTTATTACAAGCGCCCTGGGACTTGATAAATCCCGCAATGCTTCAAGAGCCCTTTCTGTTTTTCTTTCCTGATATAAAGTTATTCCAGCAATAACAAAAACGAAAAATAGCAAAAATAATGCTTCTGTTTTATCGCCCAAAATCAAATACAGTCCTCCGGCAATCAATAAAAGAGCTATCATCGGCTCCTTAATGACGCTCGAAGCAATGGACGCAAAGCCTCTTTTTTTTGCCGAGGCAATCTCATTATAACCATCGGTTAAAAGACGGCGCCGAGCTTCCGCCTCGGTGAGTCCGTTAAATTTTTTCACGTCAACTCCTGAAAATGAAATCATCGCATTAATTATACAATAAAAAACCGCTTATTTTAAGCGGTTTTGCGATCAGTTCCTACCTCTTATTTTTATTATTGCGCCTACGGTTCTTCTTTTTGAGCTTTCCTGGTTCACCGGTATAGGGATTCATTCCTACAGCCTTATTTTGGCCAGAATTTTTTCCGACTCTCAATTCGCCGATGCGGTCACCCGAAGACAAATCGTATGGATTATAAGTCATTGCGCCTCCATTTAGTGCTTTAAAAATATTAGCATATTATTGAATTTTAAAAATTGCTTTCTATAACTTTAAATCTGGGACAAATTTTAAAGTACAAATAATTGACTTTTAGCATAATCAACTATCTTGGTCGCTTGATTTTCACGGTTTCAATATTGAAACCGTGAAAAAATAATCAAAACCGCCTTACTTAAAACGTTTTTTTTAATTACTTATTAATATTTAATTATTTTCTACCACTCTTCCACTATCAAATATTCCTTTTCTTTCTTCGGAAGTCGTTGATAAATCGCCTCGGTAACAAACGGCATAAACGGATGAAGTATTTTTATTATCTCAAAGAGAGAATACGATAAAATATTTTTTGTTTCTTGGTCATCTTTATTTTTCGAGTACTCTATATATTTATCGGCAAATTCTCGCCAAACAAATTCATAAATATCATGGAGTGCCTGCCCAAAATCATAACCGTTTATTTTGTTTTCTGTTTCTGCTTTAAGTTTTTTTATCCCGTCGATTATTTTTCTGTTTTCTTCATCTTTTATTTGATGGGGGTCTGAGATGTTAAAATCATCTTCTGCTTTTGAAATAATAAATCTGGAAATATTCCACAATTTGTTGGCAAATTTTTGACCGGCTAATACGTGCTCATCCGCCCATCTTATGTCTTGCCCTCCCATTGCCTGCCAAATCAAACCGAAACGCGTAGCATCAGCTCCATATTTTTCAATAAGAGTCATCGGATCAATTCCGGTTCCAAGAGATTTTGACATTCTTTTTCCGTCTTTGGCTAAGATTGTGGCGTGAATGATAACATCTGAAAACGGCTCTTTATTCATAAACTCTTCTCCTGAAAAAATCATTCTTGAAACCCAAAGATTCAAGATATCCCTGGCTGTTGAAAGCACCGACGTCGGATAAAATTCTTTCAAGTCATTTGTTTTCTCTGGATAACCAAGAGTTGCAAATGGCCAAAGAGCCGAAGAAAACCAAGTATCCAAAACATCAGTTGATCTTGTATATCCTTCAGGCGGATTTTCTCCAACATAGATTTTTACTTCTTTATCTTTTGAATCTTGAGTGCCTTCTTGCTTAAAATAAACAGGAAGTTGATGTCCCCACCAAATCTGTCTTGAGATGCACCAATCTTTAACTTTAGAAAGCCAGTCCAAATAAATTTTACTCCAACGTTCGGGATAAAATTTTACCTTGCCGTCTTCAACTGCTTTTATTGCCAATTCTGCCAATTTATCCATTTTCAAAAACCATTGCTTTGAAATCAGCGGTTCAATTACCGAATCGCATCGATAACAATGAGCGACGCTGTGGATATAATCCTCTTCTTTCTCCAAAAGATTTAATTTTTTTAATTCTTCAATAACTTTTTCCCGAGCCTCAAGGATTTTTAGTCCTTCAAATTCTTTTCCGGCAATTTCGGTCATTCTTCCTTTTTCGTTTATCACTTGATATTTTGGCAGATTATGTCTTTCGCCCATATCGGCATCGACAAAATCATGAGCGGGAGTTATTTTAACCGCTCCGGTTCCAAAATCTTTTTCAACAAATCTATCGGCGATTATGGGAATCTCCCTGTTTAAAATCGGCAAAATAGCATGCTTACCGACGATTTTTTTATATCTTTCATCTTGAGGATTGACCGCGACAGCGGAATCTCCCAACATCGTCTCCGGTCTTGTTGTGGCAACCGTTATAAAATCTCCGCTTTCTTTTATCGGATATTTTATATGCCAAAGTTTTCCTTTTTCTTCCTTATATTCCAATTCCAAATCGGACAAACTGGTTGCATCTTTTGGACACCAGTTGACAATTCTGTCTCCCTGATAGATCCACCCTTTTTTATAATAATGGCCGAAAGCTTCGCTTACCGCTTTGGCATATTCCTTGTCCATCGTAAATCTGGTTCGCGACCAATCGCAAGAAGCTCCGATTTTTTTAAGCTGACCCAAAATTATATCTCCATATTTTTCTTTCCATTCCCAAACTTTTTCTAAAAATTTTTCCCTTCCCAAGTCGTGTCGGCTTAAACCTTCTTTTTTGAGTTGTTTTTCAACAACATTTTGAGTGGCAATTCCGGCATGATCAGTCCCAGGAAGCCACAATGTTTTAAAACCCTTCATTCTCTTATATCGTATCAAAATATCCTGAATGGATGCATTTAAAGCGTGGCCCATGTGCAAGCTCCCCGTAACATTCGGCGGCGGGATCACTATGGAAAATGTTTTTTCTCTTTTCCCCGGCAGTTTATCAGGATTAAAAAAACCGGAACTTTCCCAGTCTTTATAAATTTTATCTTCGTTTTCTTTAAAGCTGTAAGGTTTTAGAAAATCGTCATTCATAAAAAGCGTAGTATTATCCTACGCTTTTTTGAGTTAAAAATCAAAAATCTGCATTTTTCAAACGCAGATTTTAATGGGGTGCGCTTTTTTGACTCAAAAATCAAAAAATGACGCGCATTAAAAAATATATTAAAATCACGGTTTCAATATTGAAACCGTGATAATATTTCATAAAATTATTTTGCGTGATTTTTATCTTTGCGCTTCAACTAAAACTTTTGTTTGAGTCGGGTCAATTGATTTATTGATTTCCAGTTTTGTAATTTGGTCTACCGTGCTTGTTGAGTTCAATATTGAATTGAGCGCTTGCATCGTTGCATTGTCAAACACTCCGGATGAAGGAAGCCCCATCGCCGATTGCATTTTAGAAAGCCCTTGCGAAGTGAGGTCGTCAAAATAATTTGTCGGATCACGATTTAAAAATCCGCCTTCCGCCAAAAACGATTGCAAAATTCCCACATCGCTTCCCGTGTCTCCAACCTTCATGGTTCTGTTAAAATTAAAAGAAATCTCAATGGGCTGATAAATATCAATTCCTTTGGCAAAATAAACTTTGAAATCTTTGGAATCAAATTTTGCCAAATTATCCACGATTGTTTTTGATGCCGCCAGAAAATCTCCGTTTTTGTTATAAACAATGGCATAAACCGAAACATTATTAAAATTCAACTCCGAACGATTTACCACTTTTCCGCTTACAAAAACCGAATTGGATTTATCGGTTTGAACGCTTTGAACTTCCACATCCGGCTTTTGATAATCGGACGCCGAAACCCACTGAGGATTTGAAATTGACAAATCGGAAGAAGTTATCTGCCCAACGGGAACATTTACATTCGGCTCAATAATATATTTCAATTCTCCGCCATAAATAAAAGAGTTGCCGCTTATTGTCTGCAAAACATTTCCAAACTGGTCTTTGATGGTAAATTGATAATCAAAATATTTTGCCGCCCAATCGGGATTAGGATTATAAACTTCAGCGATTACCCCGCTCGAACTTGCCGTTGTTTGAAACACTTTAGGCCATCCGCTATCCACCTGAATTGATTTTAATGATTTTATGGCACAAGGAACACAAGGCCCTCCGCAGTCCACTCCTGTTTCGCCTTGATTTTGGACATTATCAAAACAAGTCGGAGCCGGTTTTAAAAATAAACTATAAATCCCCCAAAGAATAAGGACAGCGACAATTAAAAATATCAATCCAAAAATTATTTGTTTTATTCCACGCATATTCTAATTATACAAACATTTTTAAACAAAATAAAACCGCCTGCAGATTATACAGACGGTCCCTTTTTTATAATAATGCATAATTAGAACTTTCATATGCCGGCAAACCCTACTCTCTCGACAAAAGCCAATACCATCGGGGCTTAGCACTTTCACTTCTCTGTTCGGAATGGGAAGAGGTGGGTCATGCCAAGCTAGATCACCGGCAAATGAAAGTTCTGATTATGCAGAACTGATAATAAATAAAAATAAAATAAACAGATTTCAAGTTTTAAAAATCAATACTCTTCTAAAAGGTGAAGATAAATGAAAAAGTTTTGTTGTTGCGAAGCTATTAGTACTCCTTGGCTAAACGCATTACTGCGCGTACACCTAGAGCCTATCAACCTGGTCATCTTCCAGGGCTTCTAATACCTAATCTTGGGGTGGGCTTCGCACTTAGATGCTTTCAGTGCTTATCCCGACTAAACATAGCTACCCGGCGCTTCACCTGGTGGCAAAGCCGGCAGACCAGAGGTTTATTCAGCCCGGTCCTCTCGTCATGTTTGATTCATAAACCGCAGGCTCGCGCGTATTAAACCGCGAACATTTGCGGAAAACTACTTCCTCTGTCGCCAGAGGCATTAGACTATATCTTCATCCCTATCTTTTTTAAAAGATGGGGAGACGGCATATTATAGAAATTCAATGACTTCTATCTTCATCCCGATAAATCGGGAATTCAGTCGTTACGGGGTCAATCCCAACATTTCAAGCAGTTCATCTTTTGATTTTTTATGATGCGTCGCATAGTTTTCTTTTTGGATAACCATCATCGCTTTAACCAAATTCAAAAGATCTTTTTTTGAAAGTTTGCCATTTTTCTTTTTCAAAAGAATTTGTGACGCTTTATAAAGAGCGCGCGCTTGATTCTTTTTGAATCGAATATATGGCAACAAACATTTTATTATTTTATTCACTTGCCGATATCCATTAATCCGAAGTTCACCGATATTGTCATTTCTTTTTGAAATATAGCCAATACCAAGTTCATTTCGAATCCAATGAAGTGGCTGCTCGTGACGCAAATCTTGATAAAAACAAATGGTCAGCATAAATCTGTATTTTTGCTTTCCATCTTTTCTTTTTTTAATTTGCATCATCAAGCTACCGTCTCCATCGAGGAAACCTGCAATATATGCTTGAGATATTTTAGATCGACTTCCCACGGTATTGTCTTATTAATTTTCTGGTCCTCAAGTTAATTGTACCACAATTATCGGACCGATAATATTGTGGCTATCAACGAACCGGAACGAAATAAGATTTCACCGTTATTAGCCGTGTTGGCATTTCCGATTACTCGGAAAAGTAGCAATTTCTTACTAGGGCCAACCCCCCTCAAGTATCAACGCCTGCAGCAGATAGAGACCAACCTGTCTCACGACGGTCTAAACCCAGCTCGCGTACCACTTTAATTGGCGAACAGCCAAACGCTTGGGAGCTTCTCCACCCCCGCGCTGTGGTGAGCCGACATCGTACAAATTCTATTGTTTCTAATAGTGTGGACTATATCTTCATCCTCGACATTTGTCGAGGCGTTGGCGTATTAGCTGTTCTATAAAGAACAACTCCGGACTGACTAATATCAGTCCAAGTCTCTACGGGGTCAATAAAAATTTAAAATGTAAATATCAAAATTTAAAATAATAATTCATAATCTTTGAATTTTTCATTATCATTCTATTTTTTAGATTTGATTTTTAAATTTCTACGACTTCCCACGGTATTGTCCATGTTATTTGTTATAACATTAGGAGTTCACCGTTATAAGCCAAATTGTTTTAGGTTTAAACATTATTTTTCAGGCATGACATTGCTATCATGGCGCCCCGATATGTTGAGGTGCCGAGCGATGCCGTCGATATGGACTCTCGGGCATCACCAGCCTGTTATCCCCAGGGTAGCTTTTATCCGTTGTCTCCGGCCTTCCTATGAAGAGTTACACATAAGTAAACTTACACATAACATTACCGTCGGGTCACTAAGTTCCGCTTTCGCGTCGGCGCGACTTGTCAGTCTTGCCGTCAAGCCAGCTTACGCCTTTACACGTCCAGTCCGATTTCCATCCGGACTAAGCTGACCTTTAAACTCCTCCGTTACTTTTTAGGAGGATAACGCCCCATTAAAACTGCCCGCCAGCCACTGTCCCCCGCCGTTTTTGCCGACAAGGTTAGAATTTAAAACTTTGAAGATGGGTGTTTCATTGTCGCCTCCATCCCAACCGAAATCAGGACTTCGAAGGCTGCCCACTACGCTACGCATCAAAGCTCTAAAGCCAATAACAAGCTACAGTAAAGCTCCTGGGGTCTTTTCGTCTTGCTGCAGGTACCCCGCGTCTTCACGGGAATCGCATTTTCACCGAGCTCATCCTTGAGACAGTTCTCAGGTCGTTACGCCTTTCGTGCGCTTCGGAACTTACCCGAAAAGGAATTGCGCTCACGATTGTTACTGCATAACGATTGTTATACGGACAGGACATTTCTGCCTGTCTCTCTATGTCGCCATAGAGGTCGGACTATATCTTTATCCGCCATTGCGGATGTTCGGCATATAGTCTCTGAGGATATCTGCATAAAGCAGATCTTTCCTGCTGATTGACCGCACTAGATACATTATCACCAAAATAATTGGTAGCACTAGATACACGGTTGTTCCAGCATATAGCCGAATTTTACTAAGGCAATTCAATTCACCTTAGAACCGTTATAGTTACGGCTGACATTGACGAGGGCTTCGGGCAGTGAGCATTAGCTTGCGCTAGCACCCCCACCGTTAACCTTCTCGCATCGGTCAGGCGTCACCCCCTATACGTCCTCTTACGAGTTAGCAGGGAGCTGTGTCTTTAGTAAACAGTCACCCGAGAGACTTTCGCTGCGTCCAGCACCACTTTTTGGTTTCAAGCAATAAAACTATTTTTTATTCTTTTAAATAATTCCTGCTTGGCTCTGCCATGGTTTTTTAATCTTAATTCACGATTATCAGCATCTTTTTTATCTCTGTAAGTTTCTAAATATATCGGCACCCACTCGCCAAATTTTCTTTTTGTCGCCGATTGCAAACCATTATTATGTTCTGCAATTCGACGCTTAAAATCTTTCGTCTTACCAATATACATTTGATTAGTTACATTATGCTGTATCACATACACATGCCACATATTTTAATTTTAACATTTTAAAACCAAAAAGTGGTGCTGGAAGACCTTATCCCGAAGTTACGGTCGCTTTTTTGCCGAGTTCCTTAAGGATGAATCACTCGTTCCCCTTGGGCTTCTCGCCCCACCCACCAGTGTCGGTTTACGGTACGGGATCTATATGGATAATCTTAGGAGCTTTTCTCGGAGGCTTGCTTTGCGAAGTTTATCGATAAATCGATATTCCCGCTGCGCTTGAATTTGTTCCGATAAATCGGAACCACAAACGGATTTGCCAATTTGCAATTCTCACGCCACGGATGCCAAACCACTAAGGCACTCCGCATACTAAACCTCGTCCCTCCATCGAACCATACAGATGGGTCGGAATATTAACCGACTGTCCATTAGCTTCGGCTTTCGCCATCGCCTTAGGACCCGCCTAACCCTTCGCTGATTTCCATTGCGAAGGAAACCTTGGATTTTCGGGGTGCCGGATTCTAACCGGCATTGTGGTTACTCATGCCAACATTCTCTCTTCCAAACGCTCCACTCGCCCTCGCGGGTCAAGCTTCACAGCTGTTTGGAATGCTCTCCTACCCCCATCTCGTCAAAGACGAGAACGCCGACTTACGCCGACATCGCGCAGATATGCGCAGAATTTCTTCCGCGTCATTCCGCATTTAGTCTGCGTCTTTCCGCGATCTTGTCTTTGACAAGATGAGTCGTGTCTTCGGTATTATGTTTTAGCCCCGGTAAATTTTCGGCGCAAACTGCCATCTAGTAGTGAGTTGTTACACACTCTTTAAAGGATGGCTACCTCTAAGCCAACCTCCTACCTGTCTGAGGCAGATCACTACCTTTCACACTTAACATAAATTTAGGGACCTTAGACGACGATCTGGGCTGTTGCCCTTGCGACCACGGAGCTTAGCCCCCGCAGTCTGACTGCTCAAGCTTTTCATATCGGTATTCGGAGTTTAACTGAGAAGCCGAGGTTTCCCCCTTTACCTCTCAACTAGTTGCTCTACCCCCAATATGTTTTTCTTGAACGCTAGCCCGAAAGCTATTTCGGAGAGAACCAGCTATTACCAGATTCGATTAGCTTTTCACTCCTTACCATGGGTCATCCGAAGGTTTTGCACAACCAACCGGTTCGGACCTCCTCCCGATTTTCATCTGGATTCATCCTGCCCAAGGCAAGCTCATCTGGCTTCGGGTCTTATGCGTACCGCCCCATCTCGTCAAAGACGAGAACGCCGACTCACGCTTACATTTCGCAGACTTACGCAGAATTTCTTCCGCGTCAATCCGCGTCTAGTCCGCGTTTTTCCGCGATCTTGTCTTTGACAAGATGACGCCCTTTTAAGACTCGCTTTCGCTATGCCTCCGTTCCGTAGAACTTAGACACGCGATACACATAAACTCGTTGGCTCATTCTTCAATAGGCACACGGTCGCTCTTGCGAGCTTCCGTTCCTTGTAGACATATGGTTTCAGGTACTATTTCATCGGCCTCACCGGCCTGCTTTTCACCTTTCCCTCACGGTACTTGTTCGCTATCGATCACTAAGTGTATTTAGCCTTTCCCGATAGTGCGGGAAGATTCCTCCGAAACTCACGTTTTTCGAAGTACTCAAGATCAAATGCTAAAGAGTTCTTCCGCTTTCGCCTACAGGACTATCACCTGCTACGGTGCGGGTTTCCAACCGCTTCGACTAGCTGAAGAATTTGTAACTCCTCCTTTTCGCGTTAATCCCCCACCACTCTAGAGAGGAGTGCTAGGGGAAAAACACAAAAGCGCACATGTCTTACTACCCCAATCAAAACATTCTTGCGAATACCTCAATTGGTTTGGGCTATATCCCTTTTCGCTCGCCGCTACTTGGGGAATAACATTCGTTCTCTTATCCTCCGCTTAATGAAATGTTTTACTTCAGCGGGTTCGCTCTCTATTCCTTGAGAGAATAGAGTACTACGGGTTTGCCGTAGTGGGTTTCCCCATTGGGAGATCTCCGGATCAAAGGTTGCTACACACCTCCCCGAAGCTTATCGCAGTTACGCTACGTCCTTCATCGCCACTTAGTGTCAAGGCATCCACCATACGCCCTTAATTAACATTACTTTTTCTAGTTATCTCCACCTTTTAGAAGAGTATCTCCGCCGGACAAGACCCCTCAAGCCGACGGCAATTCCAAAAGATAAAAATATACCTGCATTTCGTTTATACTTTTGCTATGCAATTTTCAAAGGACCCTGCACTGAATTTCTATAGTGATGATCCCTTCTTGCCTACTCCGCCGAAGCAAACGCTTTAGCTGCGAAGGCCGGGCGCATAAAGCTTCAAAGGGTTGTTCTCTCTTTAGAGAACAAAAATCCGCCGGTTGGCGGATGACTACGGCAAACAAACGTTTGCAACGTTTCATCCACCTATAGAATTAAATTCAAATCGCATCGTGGGATTAGTATATAGGAATTCAACTTGCTATGTCAAGCATCAAACAAAGGATAAGATGGGGATAAATCTCCCTACAAATAGGATCTTTAGCGATGTCCAAAACGATATTCAGCGCAACAAAAAAGCCCCACAATGGCGGGCTATAAATTTGATACCGGCTTGGATACGGGCACTTTTATTTCATTTAATTTATTGCGGATTTTTTCGGAAAAAAAATCAAATTCATTCTCAATAAACTCACACAGCTGAGCCAACTCTTCTTCCGGAACGGACAACTCAACAAACAACCCGCTATGACACGGCAATGGGCTGGAACCCTCCAACCGAACATTGGAAACCAGGGTAATTTTTCTTGCGGACATGATGTGCCCTCTTTGAGTTCTTCAAATATCCTAAGTGAGACGCGCATTCATGTCAAAGGCACCCCGTCCACCTTAGCTCACTACTTATTAGTGTCCACCTTAGCTCACGATCGTGAGCTAAGGTGGACAGAGAATTTTTATTAAATTTAATGCCTATTTGTTAATGGGCGGAAAAAAATCACCTGATGCATACGGGGCGAGTCAAATAAGATCTCCAGCGCCCTGTTTATTTCCACAAAGAGTTAGCAATCAATGCCGACGCCTGACCTCTGGTTAACATGTCATTGGGACAAAATTTCATTGAATCAATTGAGCATCCCGCAGTTATCCCATGCTCATACATATATTGGATTGATTTGAAATAAGGCGACGCTGCCGGAACATCTGCAAAATAAGGAGTTTGAGATACATTAGAAAGATTAAAATTCAAGGCCTTGGCAATCAAAACCGCAAATTGAGCTCTCGTTATTGAATCGTTCGGACAATATTTTTTAGGATTTAAAGAACACCCAGCCGTAATTCCAGCTTTGTATATCGCCTCAATTTGCGCAAATCCAAAATCATTAGAGCTTACATCTTGAAATGTTGGTGCTGTTGGAGGATTAGAAATATTAAGATTGGCTGCTTTTGTTAAAACGACTGCTACCTGAGATCTTGTCATAAAATCATCGACGCCAAAGTTTCCATTGCCATAACCCACAAGAATTCCATGGGCTGAAACGAACTGAATTGCCTTCCAGAAAATATTTGACTGCGGAACATCGGAATAAATATAATAAGAAATTTTCATTCCGGCATTTACGAGTGCGCCCTGCACCTGATCCGGATTTACATTTCTGGGCTGGATATTATTTTTGACGGCAAGTGCGGCAATTGCTCCGGCGGCCTGTCCCGTATTCATCGTAATCGGTTGCAGACGCAAAGCGCTGTCAGCCATACGAGCGGCGGAAAGATTTTTTTCAGCAACAAGAAATCCATCGACGCTTTCGGGAATAAACGACTCAAACGGAATTTCAAACGGGCCGGCATGAGCATTTAGACGATCACTAACGATTTCAAGCCCCGCTTCAAGAGTAGACGTAGCATTGCAATTGTGCTGATCCACTCCATAGTCGCCAACAGCAACCGATGTCGGAAATTGTTTTGAAGGAATATAAAAATTTCTGAACGGAACCGTCCTTTTAATATCGCTGGCCGTAAGCGTATACTCGCCAATAATTCTGCGTCCTTCTCGCACATACGGCATGACGGACATATTTTTTTCAAGAGTTTTGTATGCAGAACCGATGTTGGCGCAACTATTATCCAAAGTATTGTAAGTTCCCCCATAACCCTCGTCATTTGCAACTGACCACAACGGTTGATTCAAATCATGCTGCACATAATAAACAAACTGCAAAGTTTTCAATTTCGCCTGACAATTGTACTGATTTCTAAAATTTAAATTTTCAATATA
>JAKANP010000009.1 GCA_021812345.1 bacterium
TCCGGATTATTTTTAAGAATCTCCACGATTTCCGATTTTTGCTCATCGTCTAATCCTTCGACTTTTTTCTCTATCATTTTTTTAAATAAGAAATCTCTAAACATATTTTAATTATTTTTATTTGCCAAACATAACGAAATGGTTTTATTAATATTATCCTGAAGAACTTTTAATGTTTTTTCATCGGTCAAGTTTCCTTGAGTGTCAAATTTTCCGTCCACCAAGCCAACCAAAACTTCCGGCTGAGAAATAACACTCACGCTCAAAGCGCTTAAAATTTCTCTCAAATGAGCCTGCCCCCTTAAAGTTCCATAAATACCGGTGGAAGCTCCAAAAATAGAAGCCCATTTGCCCTTCATGGTTTTTTCATAATCCAACGACATCCAGTCAATGGCATTTTTTAATGCTCCGCTTATAGAATGATTGTATTCGGGAGATGCAATTAAAAACATATCTGCCCAAGACGATTCTTCCATTATTTTTTTAACCGATTCCGGCATCGGATTTGAAATGTCCTGATCAAAAATCGGCAACGAATTTTCTTTAAGGTCAAATTCCTTTACTTGCGCTCCACTATCTGAAGCGATTTTTTTGGCGACTTGAAGTAATTTTCTATTAAAAGAATCTTTTCTTAAACTGCCGGAAATGGCAAGTATATTTAACATATTATTTTTATTTTAATTATTTTAATTATAAAGATCTCTCTGACGAAGAAGTTTACCACTTTAATTCAATTTGCGCCAACAATCAATTTTAGATATTATTAACAGATCATGAATAGAGCTCTAAAACTGTTTTTCTTATCAATATTGATATTTTTGACGGTAGCGCTGATTATATTTCTTTTTGCGTTTGAAAAAAACTTTAAAGACAATATTAAAAATGGCGCCAATTATACGAATTTCGGTCAAAATATAATACTCCCCGCAAATCAATCCGCTGAAAATTCATCTTCTTCTATTTCAATTAACAATCACAAATTTTATGTTGAAGTTGAAACTACTCCGGAAAAACAGGCGTTGGGATTATCCAATAGAACTTCGATGCCACAAAATGACGGAATGCTTTTTATTTTCACCGAGCCCGGATTATATCCGTTTTGGATGAATAAGATGCTATTTGCGCTGGATTTTGTTTGGATAAAAGGAAATGAAGTTGTTGATATAACCGAAAACGTTCCTCCGCCGTTAAACGGAAATCCGGTGATAACCATAGATCCAAAATCGGAAGTGGATAAAGTTCTTGAAATAAATGCCGGTCAAATAAAGAAAAACGGAATCAAAATAGGACAAAAAATAATTTTTAATATAAACTGATTATTTTTTATAGGGAACAAAATCAAATTTTTTCAAATCGTAAACAACATTTTTTCTTTCCACAACCACCTGCCATTTGTTCTTTATGGATTCTTTTATCAAAACATCGTCCGGGTTAAAGGCTATGGGCCTTCCTACAACTTTAAGAATTGATACATCGTTACCGCTATCACCCACTGCTACCGAGTTTTTCCAATCAACCGATATGTTCCGACTATCAAGATATTTTTTAAGTAAACTATCTTTTCTTGAAAAATTAGATACTCCTTCTCTTTTTCCCATAGGAATAAAAACATCTTGTCCGGTTTTAAAATTTTTCTCAACATAATATTTACTAAAAACTCCGTTTTGAACTCCAATGACTGCCCCGAAAGAGACATCAAAACCCATATGAAAAGCAAATTTATCAACCACATAAGATGGGGATCCGGAAATGGCAATCAAATGATAGCCATTTTTTTTGAGTTTAGAAATCAAATCTCTGGTAAATCTGTAAGTTTTATCTTTTTCCAATTCCATAACGGAAGACGCCACAGCTTCTACTTTTGAAAATTTTTTACCGATTATGTATCTGTCGTAGATTCTGATAACTTTTCCCAAATAGTCATCGTAATCACCCACTCTGTTTAGCCACGCTAAATAGTCGGATTCCATTTCCTTATTGGCCTTTTTAGGAAACACGCCTCCACGCACCAAACCCCTTACAAGTTCTATCAAAAGGCTGGATCTAAAAATAGTTCCGTCAATATCAAAAATTCCTACTTTTATTTTTTTCATAAATTAATTAAATTTTATCGTTTTTACGACATCTTTAATCTCCGACAACATTTTCAAAAATTGATCTTTATATTGCGGATTTAAATTTTTAATAACATCATTGGAAACGGCAATATTATATGAATAAGTATTGCCTCCATTTTCGGCTATGTAAACATAAGAATTATTAGGAGAGTTTTTTTGCGAATTCCATGAAGAATCAGGCATGACATAGAGAATAAATATAGGGATTTGCATCTTTTGATCGCCGGTAAAAACAAAAGCGGTATTGCCCGGTTGGATTTCGGTTACAGAATAAAGTCCGGACCAGTCGGAGGGAATGGCCAAGCTATACCTGTAATTTGGATTGTAATAACTGGACAATACCGGAATTTGACGAGTTTGACTCACTTGAAAATAATAATACCAAGCGCCAAAAATTAAAACTACCACGGCAAAAACCAATAAAAATATTTTTAAAACTTTTTTATGCTTCATGAGTTATTTAATTTAACTGCTATACAATACTACTAAAAATCATTCCCGTAAAGAACCACAAAGGACGCAACGATTGCTGCCGTTTCGGCTCTAAAAGTCAATTCTCCCAGAGAAAATATCTGGGTTTTTGTTTTTTTGAACAAATCAATCTCCGAATTGCTCCAACCCCCCTCAGGCCCGATAAAAATCGATATATTTTTTTCTGATAAAATTTTTTTGGAAAATCCTGATTTATCAAAAACAATAACCGGTCCATTTTTCCGAGCAATTTCAACGGCATCGGATAATTTTTGAGGTAAAAATAATTTAGGAACAATTCCTCTTTGAGATTGTTCGGATGCTTCTTTGATGATAGATTTTAATCTTTCAATTTTTATTCCCTGCTTTATCGTATTCTCGCAAATTAAAGGAATAATTTCATCAACTCCCAATTCGGTAAGTTTTTGGCAAACCAATTCAAAATTTTCCCTTTTTAAAACAGAACAATAAACGGAGAGTTTTGTTTTTCGTTCATTTTCGTTTTTATAAACGTTTATGACTTTGAGATTGATTTTTTTATTTTCAACGGAGTTAATCAAACATTCCGCTTCATTTAATTTTCCGTCGCATAGAATAATTCTGTCTCCGGGTTTAAGCCGCAAAACATTTTTGATTTGATTGTAAAAATCGTCATTGCTAACGGAAATATTATCCGAATGAATATCAAAATCTAAAAAAAATCTTTGAGTTTTCATAGCAAATTAGTGACATCTGAAACCGCCTGACAATAATTGCAATAATCACACTCTTTCGACGGCTTTGGTATAGTGTTGGACATTAAACATTTTTTAATTTCTTTTAATGCATCTTCTATCCAAGAATCATTCCCTTTATAAGGAATCAATTTAACATCAAATTCAAGTTTGGCGTCAAAAGCTTTTTTATCGGTTTTTCCGTTACAATAAACAAAATATCCCGTATCGGAAACCTTAAATCCGTTCTTCCTAAAAAGCCATTGATAAATATCCATTTGCCTTCTATATCCATCCTGCCATTCGGCGTCCAAATTAACTTCTTCATTTTTGCTGGTGGCTTTATAATCGGCGATAATTAATTCTCCTTTAGAATTAACCCAAACATCATCAACTCCTCCGGTTACCAAAAGATTTGTGGGCTCGTGAAGATATTGAATGCCACGCGTTCGAGAATCTCTCCATTCATCCATTTTTTCATGATTAAAAGGAACAGCGTCTATTCCATATGCTTCCATAAAAGGATGCGGGGTTCCTTTAACCCTATGAAAATCAAATTCTTTTTTTAACAGGGCGTCGACGGCATTATTTAAGCTAAAAGGAAACCCGGGCGGTTGACCGATGCCCAATCTTCTATCTAAATAAAAACACCTCGGACATTTTACAAATAAATCTATTTTGCTTCTGCTTATTTTAAATGGTTTATCCGAATTGGGATCAAAAATTCCTCTGGTCTTTTTAGGGTTATAATATTGAGACATGTAAATAATATTACCAATAAAAAAATTCTTTTTCAAAATTTCGAATTTTTTATCAAACAAAAAGACGCCTTTTTATGGGCGCCTTTCTGTTTAGATTACCATCTATTGTTGTCATCACCACCACGAAATCTCCTCTGAGGTCTTTCCTCTTTGGCTCTGGCTTCGTTAACGACCAATTTTCGGCCGCCAACTTCTTTGCCATTTAATTCGGCGATGGCTTTTTCCGCGTCAGCGTCTTCCATTTCCACAAATCCAAAACCTCTGGATCTGCCGGTCATTTTATCAACGATAACGGCGGCGCTCAACACATTACCAATTTCGGAAAAAGTATTCTGAAGTTCGTCCTGTGTCATGCTATAGGAAAGATTTCCTACAAATAACTTTTTTGCCATTTGTCAATTTATATACAAATTTAAAACTGTCACCGTAAAGACCACTCCATTCAAATATTAAAAATTTTTCGAACGAAGAACCGATGCAAAGCTCCATGTATTCCCCTGTACTTGTGGCACATAGAACTGAAGCTTGGGGATAAAATACCATACTTATTAAAAAAAGTCAACTTTTAATATCTGCTAGAATTCGAATATTTTGTTTGTTTGAAATATATTTCAAAAAAGCGGATAATTTAATACAATAAACATTATGAATCTGAAAGAAAAAGAGGAAAAATTAAAAGAAATAAGAGATCAATTATTGAATTTATCGCATTCTCCTTTGTTTATTTACCGCAAAGAAAACGGCTACTTTCCGGTAGCAGGTCAAGGAAGTCACAACGCAAAGATAATGTTTATCGGTGAAGCGCCGGGAAAAAACGAGGCTCAAACCGGACGACCGTTTTGCGGAGCAGCGGGAAAATTATTGGACCAGCTTTTGGAATCAGCAAAAATTAAACGCGAAGACGTTTACATAACCAACATTGTTAAGGACAGGCCGCCGGAAAACAGGGATCCTTTTCCGGAAGAAATTGAAATATATGCTCCTTTTTTGGATAAGCAAATAGAAATTATAAATCCGAAAGTGATTGCCACCCTCGGAAGATTTTCTATGGATTATATTATGAGAGAATTTGGCTTATCCGAAGATTTAAAACCAATCAGCCAGATTCATGGTCATGTTTTTCAATCAAATTTCAATTCTAAAACAAAAATAATAATTCCTTTGTATCATCCGGCAGCGGCAATTTACAATCAGGAACTTAAAAAAACTCTTTTTGAAGATTTTAAAATTTTAGAACAGTATAAATAAAACATCCTGATATTAAGCAGGATGTTAAATTTTTATTTTTAATCAACCAACAGATTGTTATTTTTGTTTAATCAAAAATTAAAACTGCCGCCGCCACTACCGTTGTCCAAAGTCCGTCTTTATGACCTTGCGCCGATTGAGTGACGTTGGTTGTTTTGTAAATTTGTCCCGATGATTTATAAACCTGCTCTCTTTCATCCCAAGCGGCATTCGGGTCAAACTCCAAACCCAATGTGGAAGCTAGCATTGTTGCCGCCAAATCTTCGGCATATTCTCCGCATTTTTGCTCAGTCTCTCCAAAAGGATGGTGCTCCGAAAGATATCCATAATTATTCGCATCCGCCGGCTGAGCCAATCCGACCGAAGCGGCAACGAGACGATTGGGTTCATTGGTGGCATTTCTTGCCATAACAACAAAAACGACTTGTCCCGGACTTAATAATTTTTTACCTTCATCTTTTGAAATTCTTTTGCAATTTGGAGGAAAAATTGAACTTACTGTAACTAAATTGTATTCGGCAATTCCGGCATCTCGCAAAGCCATCTCAAATGATTGAAGATATTCTTTGTGATATCCGACTCCCTTTGTAAAGAACATTTTTTTGGGAACAAATTGACCGCCAACCGGCTGTTGATTTGGTTGAGTTGTCGGCTGATACGATTGGGACGCAGGCGTCGCTTGAGGCGCCAAGGAATTATTGTTATCCATTTAAAAAATTAATTTATTTTTCCGTCGGCTAAAGCGGAATTTATTTATAACAAAACAATAATATAAAAAATTGAACAAATTACAAGTGGATAACTTTTTATTTTTAAAATTAATTTTTTATTTTTTTAAATTATGCCGTATTTTGAATTATTTTTTATTTCAATCAAAACAAATTGTGACACGCGACACAGTGAATGACAATACTGTGGTTTTGATAGTTCGGCGAATTATAACAATATCATCAATAACCCCAAACTCATTACATTATCATCCGATCGGGAGATAATGTAATGAGAGAAAAGTATTCATTTTTGTTTTATCAATGTCAAAAAATGGACGGCATAAAAAACCCAAATGTTTCTTAAGCGAGTGTCGGGGGGAGCGGTGAGATAGCAAAGCGTCCTGACGAATCGAGAAAAAATATCCTGCCTTTGTTAAAGAAGGCAGTGAAAATAAGTTCTACAATTCCTCCTTTCATAAAGGAGGTGTCCTGAGCTTTGCCGAAGAGACTTGTCCTGAGCGAAATCGAAGGACGGAGGATTTGTAAAAAATGTATTTTGTATTTAGTATTTAGTATTTTGCGCGCCCTCCGTAGCTTTTTTGACCTTCCGAAGCCTTGGCGAAGAAGGTAGCGAAGGAAGGTAAAGGAGGTGGCGAGTCGGCGAGACGGAGGATTTGTAAAAAATGTATTTTGTATTTAGTATTTAGTATTTTGCTTGCCCTCCGTAGCTTTTTTGACCTTCCGAAGCCTTGTGCGGAGGAGGTAGCAGAGGAGGGTTTCGTAGCAAATTAATTTTTGAGCAATTTTGCCGCATCTTCGGGAAACACAGGATTTATTTCTACTCCCGTCCCCATTTCAAAACCGGCCGATACATTAGATTTTGGAACTATTTCCAAATGCCAATGATAATGATGAAAATTTATTTTGCCAAGAACGGGGGCGGTGTGAATATAAAAATTATAATCGGGATCTTTCAAATTTTTATAAATTGATTTCAAAATATTTTTTAATGCAACGGCTAATCCGCTTAAAGTATTCGGGGTCGAATCTTCAAAATATGGCTGATGATTTTTAGGAAAAACATTAACCTGATACGGTTCTTTTGCGGCAAAAGGAACAAAAGCGACAATTCCATTTTTATTATAAATAATTCTTGATTTTTCTTTTAACTCCTGCTTTATGATATCGCAGTGAATGCACTTGTGATGTTTTTGATAATATCTTTTTGAATAAGAGATAGAGCGACTAACTGAGTTTGGAACCACCGGCAAGGCAATAATTTGATAGTGAGGATGAGAGATGGAAGCTCCCGCATTAGGACCAAAATTTTGAAACATAGAAACATAAGCGACACACTTATCGACGGATAATTCCTTGTATCTTTTAACCAAGGCCGATAAAACATCGGTTGCTATTTTATCCGATAAATCTTTATAATTTTTACGATGATTTCTGGTAATTAAAATATCATGATGGCCAACACCACTTGCCACATCATAAATCCCATGCTTAAAAAAAATAGCGCAGGACAAATGTCTATGAGTTAATGTCGGATATTTATTAGGCAAGACTTGAATCTCCCATTTTTCAATCGACTTATCTTCAGGAAACCAAAAAAGCGGAATTTCATTGCCGCTTTTTTGAGGGTCTTCAAATGGACAATTTTTTAGAGAAGAAATTTTTCTTTTTATAGACGGAGCGCCAAAATCATTGGGTCTCTTGCTTCTTTGAGGAGAAATTAAAACCCATTCTCCGGTTGTCGCGTGATATCTAAGTTCCGCTTTTTTCATAAATAAAAAACAAACATTTTTAAATCCTTATTTTTTTATTATCCTATTATCATAATACCACTGAAACACTTTTTTAGCGACCGGAACGGCATTTAAACTTCCCTCTTTGGCGTCTTCAATCATAACCAAAACCGCAATTTGCTGAGGGGTATTTGACGAAATCTGTTGCCCGGAATTATTTAGCGAACTAGTTGAATTCGTTAAATTAGAATTTGAATCCGAGCTTGTCGGCGGAATATTATATCCGACAAAAAAGGCATTTGTTTTTTGATTGTTTTGAATTTGAGCGCTTCCGGTTTTAGCGGCAATCCGCATCGGGATATCAACCAAAGTATGTGAAGTGCCGTAATCTTTAGTAACACCATCGAGCATTCCCTGTTCAATTTCATTAAAATGATTGGGGTCGTTGGCGCTGATAATATCAAAACTGGGAACTTTTTTGTAAACCACATTTCCTTGCGCATCAACTATGTCGCTTGCCAGATAAGGAACAGGCATTTTGCCTTTGTCGGCAATTGAACAGATATATCTTAAAAGTTCTATGGGGGTAATTCTCAAATCTCCCTGCCCGATAGCAACATTGTAGGTGTCTCCAAGACGCCAGGGGTTACCCGTTTCTTTTTCTCTTTCTTGAGGATTAGCCAGTACTCCGGCGGATTCTCCGGGTAAATCAACTCCGGTGGGCAAATCTATTTTAAATTTTTTCCAATAATCAATTAATCTGTTTATCCCGAGTCCGACTTGAGTTCCTCCGCCGAATTTAGCATCGGGACTTTTATCGGTAAATCCTCCGACCACCTCGTAAAAATAGACATTGCTCGAACGCGCCAAAGCGGAATATAAATCAACCCATCCTTGAGGACGCCAATCCAAAAATTTTGAAGGCTTGTCGGGATAATATGGGTTTGGAACTTCTATGTATCCTATTGATAGAATTTTTTTTAGAGGATTTATGATGTTGTCTTCCAAAATACCAAAAGACACAAGCGGCTTTATAGTCGAGCCGGGACTGTAAAGTCCGGAAATAATTCGATTAAAAGTCGGTTTATTTTTATCGACAAATATTTGACCGGTTAAATTATTATTATCAAAACTCGGCAGACTTACCATTGAAAGAATTTCTCCGGTTTGAGGATTCATAACCAATCCCGCTCCGGCGACTTTTCCAAGCGATGCTAATTGATCCTGCATGGCTTTATAAAAATAATCCTGAAGATTTGCGTCTATAGTCAGATTGACGGAATCTCCCCCAACAGGATTATTTAATGTTTTATTTTCAAGCACATTTCCTTTTGCGTCTTTATAAGAAATTTCCACCCCATTAGTTCCCGTAAGATAGCTGTTGTATTCCGATTCTATTCCAGATTTTCCAATTTCATCATTCAAACTCAAATCCTTATTATTATTCAAATCCGATTGGCTAACTAATCCCGTGTAACCGACAACGTGCGAAAAAATCGGACCCTCCAAATATTGTCTTTTATAACTGTTTTCAATAATTACAGGTTTTAAATTCAATTTTTTTAAAGCTATGACTTCCGATAGAGAAACGTCCTGAATAATCGGCAAATATGCCTGGGTTTCCAAATCAACGGAAGCTATTTCTTGTTTAGCAGAAGAAACGTCAAAAGGCGCCACGTTGTTTATTTGATTCAAGGTATCATCTAAAGAATTCCTATTTTTTAAAAGTTCTGAAAGATTTAAAACAACGCTGAAATTTGGCTGATTTGAAACCAGGATATTGCCGTTCCTGTCATAAATAATTCCTCGCGGAGCCTTTAAAATAGTTTCCTGACCGGCATTCGCCAAAGCCCTTGATTGATAACTTGGTCCCAAAAAAACTTGCAGCCAAGTTAATCTCAATAAAGCCAAGACGATAATTAAAACCAAAACCCATCCAAAAACGGCAAAAACATTGCCCGAAAGAGGGCGCTCAATCATGCCCAAATCTTGAGAAAGGTCGTCAACTATTGATTCTTCTAAAAATATCTCTTTTTTATCCATAAACCAAAAGCAAATAATAATTCCTCAACGATTATGTTATAGATAAATTCCATAAAAAAAACAAGATAGTTAATGCGGGCAAGCGAATCAAATGCAAGCCAAAAAACCGATTGGATCAAAAAAATCATAGCGATTCTTACTGCCAGTATTTTTTTAAATATAAAAAATTTGGCGATAACAAAAGAGATAATCCCTAAAATAAATAAAATTACGTATTCCCAAATCAAAAACGGAGTGAATTTAAGCCAAAACTCTTCGGCGATTAAAAAAAACAAAAATATCTCCCAGCTGTCAATCAGAAAAGAAACAACAAGCGGCGCGACAATAAAAATATTCGGCTTGATATTGGCGAAAGAAAAATCAACCAATGAAAAAATAATCGTTGCTAAAAAAACAAAAAAAATAACGGCCAATTCTTTTTTAAAATCAATATCATTTTTTAATGACATAGACATCGTTAATATCGCTTAAAGCGTAAGATAAATCTATTTGAGCATTGAAAAACGCGCCAGTGGAATCTTCCCCGACACTTTTAACCGAGCCGATTGCCAATCCATACGGCAAATCTTTTGACGCCGAATAAATCGAATCCCCTGCGGAAACTTGTTTGGTTTTATCAATCAATCCAACCTGCGGAGATACCCCCCCGTTTAATAATCCGTCAATTCCGTTCTTGCCTATTTTTACCGGTAAAGAATACGAAGGGTCAAAAATAGTTATAACCTCGCTGGAATTATCATAAACAGCGGAAATTTGTCCGATTAGAGTAGTTTTTGAAAAAACAACCGGATCGCCCAAAGCAATCCCGTCATTTTTCCCTAAGTTAATATATATTCTGTTTTTAATATTAAACGGATAAAGAGAAAAGATTTTAGCATACGCATATTTTGAATCGGACGGAAAAGAATATGAATTTTGAAGCGCTGAGAGTTGTCCTTTCAAATCGCTGTTTTCTTTTTTGAGATTATCAACTTCGTTTAAAATAGATGGCAAAGAAAATATTTTAGAAACAGAATTAAAAAATCCGTAAGGCTTTGAAATAAAAAACGGGGTGGCAATTATCAACAGAATGATAATCGCCAATACTGAAATAACGGCGGATTTTTTCATTATTTTTAAAATTTAAAACTATTCAATAGTTATCGGCCTTACCGAAAGAGCAAAAAACTTCTTGTGATTTTCTATATTTTCAGCCGCAACCCCGGTCCCCCTCACGACACAAGTAAGCGGATCATCAACCGATATCGTTCTGACGCCTATCTCCTTCTCAATAAGGTCGCTGAATCCTTTAAGCAAACTACCTCCTCCCGAAAGGTAAAGGCCATTATTCAAGACATCTCCGGCGAGTTCGGGCGGAGTTTTTTCCACGGTGTCTTTGATTGCTTCTATAATTTGCCTCACCGACGGCATAAGCGCCATTCTCGCTTGAGAATCTTTTATTATGGTTTCTTTGGGCAATCCGGAGGAAAGATCTCTTCCGGATATTTTTATTTCAATCGGTTTACCGGTATTGATGGCGGAGCCGATTTCTATTTTTATCTTTTCGGCAGTCGGTTCTCCAATTGCCATTTTAAAATCATCATGAACATATTGAGCTATGTCGTTATTCATTTTATCGCCGGCGATTTTCAAACTTTTTGAAACAACCACTCCTCCCATTGAAACAATAGCAATCTCACAAGTGCCTCCGCCAATATCAACCACCATATGAGCTGTGGGCTCGTTTATCGGCAAATTTGCCCCAAGCAAAGCGGCAATAGGTTCTTCCATCAAATAAGCTACCGAAGCGCCCGAAGACACGATGGCATCTTCAACCGATTTTCTCTCAACTTCGGTCAAGTTAGTCGGAATTGCAACGACTGCGCGAATGTAATTAAAAAGACGATCTTTTTTTATTTTTTTAATAAAATATTTTAAAATTTCCTGAGCCATCTGAAAGTCGGAAATAACACCGTTTACGAGAGGTCTTACAACGTCAATGTGAACCGGGGTTCGGCCCATCATTCTTTTAGCTTCATTGCCTATGGCCAGAACTTGTCCGGTTTTGTTGTTCACGGCAATCATTGTCGGCTCATTAAAAATTATTCCCTCCCCTTTTAAGTAAACCAGTGAATTAGCCGTTCCCAAATCCACTCCAATATCGGTTTTTATTCCTTTAAATAACTTCATTTTTAATACCACTACAATACTTTTTTATAAAAGAAAAATCAACTATTTTAGCCTCGGCTTCATTTCTCTTTTTGAACTCTATTTTAGAGCCTGTTTTTTGACTAATAATCAATCTGGCCGGAATTCCAATCAAGTCGCTTTCGGCAAATTTTTCTCCGGCGCTTTTATCTTGCCTGTCATCAAACAAGACCTCAATTCCCATTTTCAAAAGTTGCGAATAAACTTTATTGGCTCTTTCAAAAATTTTTTTATTCTCTTTTTTATCATTAGAAACCAAAGCGATTAAATGAATTTCAAAAGGCGCGATCGATGAGGGCCAAATTAATCCCCTATCATCATGAGACGATTCGGCAACCGCCCCCATTAATCTTGAAGTGCCGATTCCATAACATCCCATAATAACCAATTTTTCTTCTCCATCTTTATCTTTAAATTTAAGTTTAAACGGATCCGAATACTTGGTGTTCAACTTGAATATATTACCCACTTCAATCCCTTTTCCAAGAACCAAAGGAGTTCCGCACTTAGGACAAGAATCTCCATCTTTTGAGCTGTTTATCTCGCTATTTTGGGCAAAGTGGCATTTTTTACAGTAAACAATAGAGTCTTCCCCATTTTCCGAGAGCACTTGAAATTCGTGAGAATATTTTGAAAACGTTCCACCGGAGGCTTCTACCAATAAAGCATCAAGCTCGACTCTTTTATATATTTTTTGATAAGCGATTATGGCTTTGGAATAATATTTTTCCAAATCCTCGCCATCGGAATGAAAGGAATACAAGTCCTTCATCATAAACTCTCTTCCTCTTAATATTCCGGATTTGGCTCGCGGTTCGTCTCTGAATTTTGTTTGTATTTGATATAACCCGAAAGGAAGATCTTTGTATGAAAAAATAGCTTTTTGAGCCAAAGGAACGACTACTTCTTCGTGAGTCGGTCCAAGAGCAAATTCTTTTTTGTCGCGCGAAACGATTTTAAATAAAGCTTCAAAAGTTGACCATCTTCCCGTTTGTTGCCAATTTTCTTTAGGGTTTAGCGCGGGCATCAAAACCTCCTGAGCACCGATGGCGTTTATCTCGTCTCTTACGATGGAATTGATTTTATTCAAAACTCTTAGCCCAAAAGGCAAATACGAATAAACTCCGGCCATAAGTTTGTCAATAAAGCCGGCCCTGATTAAAACCTTTGCGTTGTACGATTCTTCGTCTTTGGGAAATTCTTTTCTAATAAAATTTGGGATTTGAGATTGAAACATATTGGTTGGTAAATATTATCATCAAAAAATATTTTTTTCCAGAAAATTAATGGAATAACCTTAAAACATCCTGAATGCTGGCGGCCAACACCAAGACCAGCAAAAGAGCAAATCCGATGCCGTTCACCCATTGCTGAGTTCTCAATTTAACCGGAGAACCTTTTATTTTTTCTATAATCAAAAATAAAACTCTTCCTCCGTCCAATGCGGGAAACGGAAAGATATTTAAAGCCGCCAAATTAAGTGAGATAAAAGCGACAAGATTTGCAAGATATCCGATTCCTAAACTGGTGGCTTGAGAAGTTGCCTGAAAAATACCGATTGGTCCGGACATATATTTAAAAAGGTTGGGGCCATAGAAAAACCCGATAATTAAATTGAACAACGTTGTGTAAATCATTACAAATATCTGCCAGGAAACTTTAGTGGCTTCCCAAATGGCCGTGAAAAAAGGCTCCTTTTGAACGCCTCCCGATGATAGCGCAACGCCAAGAGGTCCTTCTCCGGCAGGAACATTAACTCTCGGAACAACTTCAATAGTTTTTGAACCGCTTCCGTTTTGAACGGTTAATGAAATTTTATCGCCCTTGTGGCTATTGATAAAAGAAATAAAATCGTCAGCTGAAGAATACCCGACAATTTTATCACCCGCTTCAATCCCTGCCGAATAAGCCGGGGAATCTTTTGCTACTTGAGAGACCACCACAACCGGCTTTGTGCCAATTATAAAAACAACAACCAGAATAAACCATCCCAAAATAAAATTCATCGCCACTCCGGAAACAAGCACAATTATTCTTTGCCATATCGGCTTTGAAGAAAAATATCTTTCTTTTGGAATTTTTTCTTCCTCAATTTCCGAAATTTTTTCATCAACAATAAATTCTTTTGAATCGGTTTTTATAACTTCAACAAATTCTTCTTGACTGACTATTTTTTCTTCGGCTTTCAACTCACTCTCGCCGTCTCCGTCTTCTCCGGCGATTTTGACAAAACCGCCCAAAGGCACGGCATTAATGCTCCAGAGAGTCTCCTTTTTTTGCCACCCTTTTATTTTAGGGGGAAAACCAAATCCAAATTCCTGAACATACATTTTGAATTTTTTTGCGGACAAAAAGTGGCCGAATTCGTGAACCAGCACCAAAACTGCCAAAATAGCAATGAAAATTATTATGTTTAATATCATAAATTAAAAAATTATTCGTTTATTTCTCGCGTCTTTTTTTCTAGTAAATTATCAATATCCGAATTAAATTTGTCCATCATCTTTTGAATATCTTCATTGATTTCAAATTTCTCGTCCTCGGTTATTTCTCCCGATTTTTCCATTTCGGAAAGATGTTTTTTGATTTCATCTCTTAATGTTCTTGATTTTATTCTGGTTTCTTCCGCTCTGGATTTAACAGCCTTTATCAATTCATTTTTTCTTTCTTGAGTCAACGACGGAAGATTAATATGAATAGTGTTGCCGTCATTGGCGGCGTTAACGTTAAGACGCGAGGAAACTTCTTTAACTATCGCCGAAACGACATTGGCATCCCAAACGCTTATTTGAATTTCTCTGGGGGGAACAATCATTATTGACCCAAGCTGTTTTATGGGAAGTTTTTGCCCATAATATTCAACTTGAATTTCTTCAACCAATGCCGGTGTCGGGCGAGAACCTCTAATGGGGCTTATTTCATCTTTAAAAAACTTGATAACTTCCGAAAGTTTTAGTTCCAATTCTTTTTTTAATTCGTTCATAAAATAAATATACTCTATAAAAAACACAAAATCAAAGATAATTTTTCTTTAAGATTTTTCAAAAATCATCGGCTTTTATTCATCAATTCATTGTCGGTTTCAATATTGAAACCGACAATGAATACAGTTATAACTAATAAGATCTGTAAATAATTTTTATATATTACATTATGAGCAAAATTTCAAAAAATAAATTAAGTGACGAATTAAAAAAAGAATCAATTGAGTTACTATCCAAAAGAATTAAAAAAGTTGAAACAATAAACGATTTGGAAAGATTTTTAAATATGTTTTTTACTACTCTGGAAAAAGATACGATTTTAAGACGTCTGGCGGTAATGATTTTACTTGATAGAAAATAAATATATATAGATATTTCGACTTTTCTGGATATCTCAAAAGCTACCATAAGCAAAATAAATCACATTTCTCTTGGTGATGGATACGGCAAAAATCTCAGCAAACTAGGAAAAAGAATATATTCTAAAGATCGGCCAAACCATTCAAAAAAAGAAAGACACAAAAAATTATTCCGACCATATAAAGGAGCCGAGAGCATCATATAATTATTGCCGGTTTCAATATTGAAACCGGCAATAATAGAAATCTCAAAACCAAAAACGGGTTCACCCCGTTAGAGATGGCCCGTTTTTTAAATTATAGGACAGATCAATATTATATTTTATCAACTCCTTGCTATGCGGATGCCAACTAAATCTCTAACGGGGCAAGCCTAACCCGTTTTTTTACAAAATTATTATTTTCCGAAATCTATCAAAAAGCAGAAATTACATGCTCAAGATTATTCTTCCTCCGGAAAAATAGAACTGGGAAACTTTAAATTGATTATTTAATTCTACAATATTCCAATTCCCCCCCCCGTCGTAGCTAAGATAAAGATTTTGTCCCGAAGCTACATAGAGCGCTCCGTTATTATAACCGATGGCATCAATTTGTTTTTTTAAAATCGGTATATGCTTAAGCAAAGAAAAAGTTTCTCCGCCGTCGTAACTGGCTTGGATACCGCCTCCGGTCAAAATATAAATAACTCCTTTTCCGAAAGCTACATTTTTAGCCGGACTGGACCCAAAAAACCATCCTCCGGGTATTTTAATTCTACTGAAACTGGAGCTCAAACTGGTTCCTTTTTCAAAAGATCCATCCTTAAGCAATAAATAAAAATTGCCATCGCCGGGATAATAAATTTTAATTATTGGAGATGAGAAAGCGTTAACTACTCTCGTTTGACTGTTTAGCAAATTATATCTGATAACTTGACCGGTCGACATTCCAAAATACAAATAATTACCGGATCTGTAGATGTCATAAGCAGCCTCTCCGTCAAAATCCATAAGTTTTTTAAGATGAAAAAAATAATCCCAAGTTTGATAAACCGTTCCTTTGCCGTTTGAAAAAACGGAAATGAAGAAATCTTCTCCATTGCCGGAAGCCGGTAAAACTTTGAAAACAAATGATTGGCTGTTTATTTCGTTATTGGAGCTATTGAATCTATTCCAAGTCAATCCTCCATCACGGCTTAAAAACAATCCGTGATCGGTTCCCATCCAAAACATATTGTTTTTAAGATAACTGCTTACATCAAAAATTTTAGTTCCATTATTTTTATCAATTATTTCCTGATGGGAATTTTTAAAATTATCAAAAGTGATTAAAACTTGCCCTATATTAGAACTCCAATCCGTTTCAACTGCGGCAAAAACAGAAGCGAACAAGTCCGATGGACTTGAAAAGGACAAACTACCGGAAGAAATGCCGCTTACCAAAGAAAGCCCTATAAAAGCGCCCAAAATGCCTACTATTAAGAGTCCGATAAAATAGATTTTGTCGTCCATAGTATATTTTTTATGTGAATTCTTTTATTGACCACCAGAGATTCCATTCTGGCAATTTCCTGATTAATATTCTTACAAAGTTTAGGCTCTTTTTTTGAAAATGGCCTCACCTTTTCAACTATCTCTTTAAAAAAAATATCTAAAGATTCGGGAGTTTTTTCAAATATTTTTAACAAATCGTCAACTATATTTTCCAAAGCCCTTTTTTCGGATATTTTTTTATCAATAAAGCTTTTTATGGCCAGAGAAATATCCTTTGACGATTTATCTTCTTGTAGCATAGTTATCGCCCTTCCAACTCTGCCGTAAGATTTTTC
The DNA here is from genome assembly GCA_021812345.1 of bacterium. GTDB lineage: Bacteria > Patescibacteriota > Minisyncoccia > UBA6257 > JAGOQP01 > JAKAHY01. The sequence continues at coordinate 17,155 of JAKANP010000009.1, forward strand.
AGCCACATTTTTTGCTTTATTTTCACTAATTTTACCATATTTGACTAAAAAGTCAAGTATTATACTTTCAGATAATGTTTTAAAGTAAATAGCTTGCATTCTTGAGGCCAAGGTCGGCAAAAAATCAGCCTTATCTTTGGCAGTTATGATAATAAGCGAGTTTTTAGGCGGATCCTCAACTATTTTAAGCAAGGCGTTTTGAGCCTGATCCGTGAGCCATTTTACATCTCTTATAATAACTACTCTATAAGGAGAAGAAACCGCTGTTTTATATAAAAATCTTTCCGCTTCCCTTACGGCATCAATACCGATACTTTCTTTGTTGTTTTGGTCATCTTTTGAATTTTTAGAAAAATCAACGATCAGAGTTTCGTTTAAAACTTTTTCTGATTTATCAAAAATTTTATTTTCTATGTAGTTAGCAAGAGATTCGGCAAATAAAAATTTTCCGGTTTGAGGTTCTCCAAAAAATAAATAGGCATGAAATAATAAACGATTATCCGCTAAACGTTTGAATTCTTTTACAAGATCATCGTAGCCGTAAAGCATAAATTTAAATTGAACAAATCAAAATCCATTATGTTTATTTTAAAAAATAAAATTTGATTTCTATTTTTTATTAAGAAGTGTTCGCTTATAGACATCAAGGTGATTTAAGATAAGTCCCGTGCCTTTGGCTACGCAAAACAAAGGCTCTTCGGCAACATAAGAATTAACCCCGAGCGCTTTCTTAAAAAATACCGGCAAATTTTCAATTTGAGCTCCTCCTCCGGAAAGCACCAAGCCTTTTTCCATAATATCAGCAACAAGTTCGGGCGGAGTTTCGTTAAAAACTTTCTGTACCGCTCCGGCAATCTCCACTAATTGCGGATGTAGGGCTTCGGCTATTTCATTGGAATTGATGATTAAATCTTTAGGAAGGCCACTGGCGCTGTCTCTACCTCTTATTTGGTATTCTTTTTTTGACCTTCCCGTTGTTGCCGAACTGATGGCGATTTTTACATTTTCAGCTGTTTGCTCTCCAATATGAAGAGAATATTTTTTTCTGATGTAATCGGAAATGGATTGGTCAAATTTATTTCCGGCGACCCTCAAACTTGCCCAAGAAACGATTCCGCCCAAAGAAACAACGGCAACTTCGGAAGTCCCCCCACCAATGTTGATTATCATATTACCGGAATGAGAATTAATAGGAATACCGGCTCCCAAAGCGGCCAGAATCGGTTCCTTGACTATGTAAGCCTCTTTGGCGCCCGCTTCAACGGCGGCTCCAATAACGGCTCTTTTTTCCGTTTGAGTTATTCCCGCAGGAACAGAAATAACAACATCCGGTTTAATAATTGTTCCAAGCGCTCCAACAGCTTTGGATATAAAATATTTTAAAAGAGCTTTAGTTATATAATAATCGGCAATCACGCCGTCTTTAAGCGGTTTATAAGCAACGATATCCGATGGGGTCTTGCCTATCATTTCTTTAGCTTCTTTTCCGACGGCTAAAACTTTATTTTCAGGAACACTTAAAGCAACAATGGTTGGTTCGTTGATGACAAAGCCCTTGCTTGGGGCAAAAACAACCGTGTTGGCGGTCCCCAGATCAATCCCAATTTTTGTAGTAAAAGCCATAAAATTTAAAAATAAAAAATTAATACCGAAGTTTTAACCACCACATAATAATCTGTTTTTTAAAAAGTTGCAAATATAAACCAATCTATTAATGTTCGGGTAAATTAATCAAATTTATAAATTGAGATAAAATAAAACAATCAAATTCTTTCGATGTTTGCCCCGAGACCTCTTAATTTCCCGTCCATATCTTCATACCCTCTGTCTATGAATTCAATATTATTAATAGTCGTCTCTCCTTCGGCCACAAGACTTGCTAAAACAACCGCCGCTCCACCGCGAATATCCAAACTGGATACTTCGGCGCCTTTAAGTCGAGTCGGCCCTTCCACGGCTATTCTATTGGGATTTAAAATTTCAACTTTTGCCTTCATTAATTTGAGTTCTTCAACGTATCTGAATCTTCCATCAAATAAAGTATCAAAAATTTCCGTTCGCCCGTCCGCTTGAGTCATTAAAACGGAATATTGAGGCTGAAGATCGGTTGGAAACCCGGGATATGTTCTTGCGTCTATATCGCAAGCAATTAATTTTCTTCCGGATAATGTCCTGACATACTCTTTTCCATCTTTTTCAAAGAATTCAAATTTTGCTCCGGCGTCTTTTAATTTTTTAAAAAATAAATCGTTATGACAGGAAATAATCGGACCGACGACAATTTCGGAATCGGTTAATATTCCGGCAACAATATAGGTTCCCGCTTCTATTCTGTCGGGTAAAACTTCATATTCGGCGCCGTTAAGATTTTTTACTCCTTCAATTTCTATTTCGTGAGTGCCGGCACCTTTTATTTTAGCTCCCATTTTATTAAGAAAATCAGCCAAATCTTTAATTTCCGGCTCGGCGGCGGCAACATGAATTTTTGTAATTCCCTGAGAAAAAACCGATGCCATAATGGCATTCTCCGTCGCAGTAACACTTATTTTTCCCAAAACAATGTGTCCGCTTTTTGGCTTGCCGATTAGATGAAAATTGTCACCCTCTTTCTTTATATCAACCCCCATTTGTCTAAAAACATCCAAATGATCGCCTATAGGTCTTGCGCCAATAAGACACCCCCCGGGTTGATTTAAAATCACTTCTCCAAACTTTGCCAAAAGCGGTCCGGCCAAAACAATCGAACCCCTTAATTTTTTTACCAAATCTTCATCAAGACAAAAAGTTTTTATTTTTTCCGGATTAATTTCAATATTGTTTCCTGTAAATTTTATTTCCGCTCCAAGACTTTTTATAATTTCAATCAATTTTTCTATATCACTTATTTTAGGAACATTTTTAATAACTGAAGGCGAAGATCCCAAAATTGCGGCCGGAATTATTTTAAGCGCCGCATTTTTTGCTCCATTTATCTTAACTTCACCGGATAATTTTTTTTGGCCTCTCACTTTAAATTTCATAATTTTAGAGTTATTATATTATTGCTCTGATTATAAAACTATAATTTTAATGGCGCAATTGCCACTTTTTTAAATATCTATGAGTTTAAATTTTAGAAGGTTTTTATTCGCTTTATTTGTTATCATTTTTATCGTTGCCGGAACGATAATTATTTATTATACCAAAGGATACAGAGTGGACTTTTCAAATTTTTCAATAGTAAAAACCGGCGGAGTTTACATAGAATCAAACGTCTCCGGATTTCAAATTGATTTGGGTAAAACCACCTATAATGATCAATCGGGTTTATTTAAAAAAAGTACGCTCATTTCCGGAATTTTGCCCAAAAAATATTCTTTGACCATAAAAAAGAACGGCTACAACGATTACGAAAAAAATATAGAAGTTTTCCCCTCTCAGGTGTTCAGACTGTTTAACGTTCTTTTGGTCCCAAAAACCATTACTCCGTATTCTTCAACAACCAATATTTCAGGTGATTTTATTGTGGACGCTTTAAGCAACAAGGTGATCACTTTAAATAAAGACAAGAATATTTACTATCTTTATGATTTTTCATCAGCATCGGCGACTTCTTCGCCTATAAATATCACTTCCAAAATATCGCAGATATTGAAACAAAAAATAACATCCATCCGGCTTAACCCCCAAAAAGACAATGATTTTATAATCAAAACAGCCAAGGGATTATACCAAGTCGATTTAACGGCAAAAAACTCCTCATTAATCCAAAGCGGAAACGTTGATCTGGTAAACATTCAAAATAACAACCTTTATGCTCTAGTTGAGAATGTTATTCCAAAAAAATCCATAAACTCGACATCGTCTCCTTCAAAAATAATTACCTACGACCTATCTCTCAATTCAAAAGTTTCGGAATTTAACCTTCCTTACAACGCCTCTTCCGTTGTTCAATTTGAACCGATAAACAATATAATAATGATATTGCTCTCTGACGGATCATTATATGCTTATGATTTTTCCGGAAATCAACTTTATCAGGTAGCTCACTCGGCCAGAATGTTTTCTGTTTCCGACGATAAAAATAAAATATTCTTTCAGGATATGGACGGAAAATCTTTTGTTTACACATTTGACAACGAAAAACAATTTTTAGACGCACCTCAAAACATTTCAATCGGATTAAAATTGGTTGATGCTTTGCATGTCAATCAAGTCTGGTGGTATCCGGATTCTTTTCATTTAATACTTGAATACCCCGATAAAATAACCATCGCCGAGGTCACTCAAAAGAATCCAAATGAAAGCTTTTCTCTGGTTAATTCCTTTGATAATGCTTTTTATTCTTCATCGGATAAGATTTTATACACCATAAAATCCGGAGTGATTTATTTATGGGATATTTCAAAAATCTAATTTATTTTTTTATAGACAATAGGGATGGACACAATAAGAGCTCCCAAAATAACAAATAACAAATCGTAAGTTATACTCTCAACGCTTCTTTGAATATAGTTAGAGAAAAAATTGCTGAAAAAAAATTCATGAGTCTCCCAAATAATGCCCATAAACGAAGCGAAAGATATGGACATTGTAATAATTTTTATTTTTTCGGCAGAATAATGATCTCTTTCTCCTAAAAAATTATTAAATAAAAAGAAAAATAATACGGAAGAAATAACCCCCAAAGACAGGTGCATCAAATAATCAATCCAGGAATAGGAGTAATTTCCAAAAAACAAAAAGGTGACGTGAAAGATAAAGAACAAAACAAAGCAAAACAAAACAAAACGAGCTGATTTAATCATTTTTAAAAGATAAAAATTAACGCTTTGACCATTGAGGAGCTTTTCTGGCCTTTTTCAGTCCGTATTTTTTTCTCTCAACCATTCTTGAATCTCTGGTCAAAAAATCCTGTTGTTTAAGCTTCTTTCTTAAAGTCTCATCCATTTCCAAGATAGCTCTTGAAATGCCGTGTCTTAAGGCTTCCGCTTGAGCGGAAATTCCTCCTCCCGCAATTTTAGCTGTTATTTTCATTGACTTTAGTCCCAATCTTTCGATTGGAGATTTAACTGTTCTTTGGTAATTCGGCAAAGCAAAATATTTTTCAATGGGTTTTTCATTGACTTCAATATCCACCAATTCATTGTTTTTTGCCTTATACACCCTTACTCTGGCAACGGCGGTTTTCCTTCGTCCGACTCCCTGAAAATATTTTCCGTTTTCAGACTTCGACTCTGCCGACATACGGCTATTTACTTTTTTATCTTTTCTGTCAGTCATAAAATTATTTTTCTATAATTAATCTCTTAATTCTTCGAGCTTGAAGTTTGTTTTTGGGAAGCATTCTTAAAACCGCTTTTTTCAATACCCACTCCATTCCGTGTTTTTCTATAACATCTTTTATTTTTCTTTCTTTAAGGTGTCCAATTTGGGTTGTGTGTGAATAATAAACCTTTTGGCTCAATTTTCTTCCGGTTAAAATTAAACCGTCGATATTTTTAACGATTACCTTGTCTTCTCCCTCAAGACGGGGGTTATAATTTGAATTTTTTTTGCCTTGCAAAATCAAAGCGATCTCAGACGCTGTTCTCCCTAAAATTTTTCCTTTGCAATCTATTGTGTATTCAGACATAAAATTATTTTTTTCCTTCAATTATTTGTTGCTCAACGCTTTTTGGAACCTCTTCATAATGGCTAAATTCCATCGTAAAGGATCCTCTGCCTTGAGTCATGGACCTTAATTTTGTAGCATATCCGAACATTTCAGACAAGGGGACCATGGCATCTATAACTTTCATCATTCCTCTATCGGAAAGACCTTCAATTCTGCCTCTCTTTGAATTCAAATCTCCGGTGGCATCTCCCAAATAATCAGCCGGGGTAATAGTTTGAACTTTCATAATCGGTTCAAGAATAATCGGAGTTGCCAATCTGGCTCCTTCCTGAAGAGCCATGGATCCGGCAATTTTAAAGGCCGCTTCGGAAGAGTCAACGTCGTGGTAGGAACCGTCAAAAAGAGTAACTTCTATGTCGGTCATCGGATATCCGGCAACAACTCCTTTATCCAGCGCTTCTTTAATTCCTTTTTCGGCGGCCGGAATAAATTCTTGAGGAATAATACCTCCTTTAATCTGGTTAACAAAAACAAATCCCTTTCCTCTTTCCAATGGCTTAACTTTAATTTTAACGTGTCCGTATTGACCGCGTCCTCCCGATTGCCTGATATATTTTCCTTCAGCTTCCGAATTTCCTTTGACGGTTTCTTTATAAGAAACTCTGGGCCTTCCGACATTGGCTTCAACGTTAAATTCTCTCTTCATTCTATCCACTAAAATTTCCAAATGAAGTTCTCCCATTCCCCAAATTATAGTTTCTCCGGTTTCGGAATCTCCGGTAACTCTAAAAGTCGGGTCTTCGTCGGCTAATCTTCTTAAAGCAATACCCAATTTTTCTTGGTCAGCTTTTGTTTTGGGTTCAATTTTAAGATTAATAACCGGTTCGGGGAAGGTAATTTTTTCCAAAATAATCGGTTTTTCGGGATCGCACAAAGTATCTCCGGTAGAAGTATTTTTAAGCCCGACAATGGCTCCCAAATCACCGGCAGACATTTCTTCCGTATCTTCCCTGTGATTGGCGTGCATTCTGACTATTCTACCGACTCTTTCTTGATTGCCTTTGATGGAATTTAAAATATAAGAACCTTTTTTCATCACTCCGCTGTAAATTCTGAAATAAGTCAAATTACCGACAAATGGGTCGGTAGCAATTTTGAAAGCCAAGGCAGTCAAAGGTTCTTCATCACTCGGCTGTCTAATTATTTCTTCGCCGGTTTTCGGATTAGTGCCTTTAATCGGCTTGAAATCTGTGATTTCCAAAGGTGACGGCAAATAATCCACCACGCCGTCAAGCATCATTTGAACGCCTCTATTTTTTAAAGCGCTTCCGCAAAAAACCGGAAACAATTCGTTATTAATAGTAGCTTTTCTTAAAACTTTTCTTAATTCATCAAGAGAAATTTCTTCTCCATTTAAATAACGTTCCATCAACGCTTCGTCTTTCTCAACTATTTTTTCAATAAGAGAAGCTCTCTTATCTTCAACCTCCTGGGTCATATCGGAAGGAATTTCAATTTCTTTAACCGTTTCTCCATTATCTCCTTCGGTGGTGTAAGCCTTTTTTTCCAACAAATCAATAACCCCTTTGAAATTTTCTTCAAGACCGATTGGGATTTGAACCGCGACAGCATAAGGAGTTAATCTTTCCAAAATCGAATTAAACGAATATTCAAAACTGGCTCCCATTCTATCCAATTTATTTATGAAACAAATTCTGGGAACTTTATATTTGTCCGCTTGGTGCCAAACGGTTTCTGATTGAGGTTCTACTCCGGCGACCCCGTCAAATACCGTAACTCCGCCGTCCAAAACTCTTAAAGAACGCTCGACTTCAGCGGTAAAATCAACGTGACCTGGAGTATCTATAATATTGATTCTGTGTTCAAACTGAGAACGAATTTTATTTTTTTCTTCCTGATCGGATGTTTTTATCAATTCTCTGACCGGAGTCCAAAAACATGTGGTCGCCGCAGAAGTGATAGTAATTCCCCTTTCTCTTTCCTGCTCCATCCAATCCATAGTGGCCGCTCCTTCGTGAACTTCTCCGATTTTATGGGAAATTCCGGTATAGAATAAAATACGCTCGGAAACGGTCGTTTTACCGGCATCAATGTGGGCAATGATTCCTATGTTCCTATATTTTTCCAATGGATAACGTTTTGCCATAAATTTTTATTCTATATTTTTGAAATAATTAAGCGCTTTAAATTGGCGTTAATTGCCGTCATTTTAATTGTTAAAAGTTATCGAGCAAAATGAGCGAAGGCTCTGTTGGCTTCGGCCATTTTGTGAACGTTTTGTTTTTTGCGAATAGCGTATCCCTCGTTGTTATAAACACCGACTATTTCGTCCGACAATCTTTGAGCCATGGGTTTCCCTTTAATCGATTGAGCGCCCTCTAAAATCCAATGACAGGCCAAGAAAAACTTTCTTTCGGCGCGCACTTCTCTTGGAACCTGATAATTGGCTCCCCCAACACGTTTTGAAACCACCTCATAAATAGGAGAGGCATTTTCTATAGCTTTTTCAAAAACTTGAATGGGATCCAATTTGGTTTTTTTAGATATTGAATCGAGAGCGTCATAAACAACTTTCTGAGCCACCGATTTTTTACCATCTCTCATTAAATAATTAATAAATCTGGCGATTTGAAGATTTTCGTGTTTGATATCCGGCTCTATATTTCTTTTATAATTTCTTTTTTTTCTCATGAATTTTTAATTATTTATTTTCCTTTTTTAACGCCATATTTGCTTCTTTCCTGTTTTCTGTTTTCAACTCCGGTGGCGTCAAGACGTCCACGAACAATGTGGTATCTGACTCCCGGCAAATCTTTAACTCTTCCGCCCCTTATCATAACCACGGAGTGTTCCTGCAAATTATGCCCTTCTCCGGGAATATATGCGGTCACTTCCATTCCATTGGTCAATCTTACACGAGCCACTTTTCTTAAAGCCGAGTTCGGTTTCTTTGGGGTGGTCGTAAAAACTTTAACGCAGACTCCTCTTTTAAAAGGAGATACTGAATTTTTAGGTCTATTTTTTACTGTATTAAAATAAAAACCAAGCGCCGGAGCTTTTGATTTTTTAATCGGAGATTTTCTCCCTTTTTTAACTAATTGAGTTACTGTCGGCATAATAAAAATGTCCTCTTCCGGACAAAAATAAATATAAACAAATGAGATTAAAAAGTCAAATACAGAGCCGACAATATCGGCTTATTTTAAGCCAACAGATTATAAAGCCAAAATATGATCGGAGTAATTAAAGAAAATCCGAAAAAAATAAAAATTATCAAAAACCATAATCCGTAACGTTCCAAAACATGCTGAAATTTAAACCATTTTGAAGGCAGTAACGAAAATAATATTTTTGAACCATCAAGCGGAGGAATTGGAATTAAATTAAAAATCATAAGTGAAATATTCATCATTATGACAATTTGAAGGAAAATCGGATTGATAATTGATTGAGAAAAAATAATTTGAAATTTTAAAATAACGGCAGAAAAAATGGCGATTAAAAAATTACTCGATGGTCCGGCTAGTGCGATGAGTCCGCTTCCGCTTTTTGGATTTTTCAGATTAAACGGATTATATGGAACCGGCTTGGCCCAACCGATAACGAAAGCGCCTCCGGTACTAAAATACAACAATAAAGGCAAAAGAACCGAACCAAAAGGATCCAAATGATTTAAAGGATTTAAGTTCAATCTTTTGGCATCCTTGGCGGTATTATCGCCCAACAAATAAGCAATATAACCATGCGAAACTTCGTGGATCATAACCGACAGAATTAAAACAACTAATTGAAAAATTATTAAAACTATATCATTCATAAATTATAAATTAATTATTACCAATCAACTGAATTAATTTGTTTAAAGAATTGTATTGAGCCGGAGAAGATATCTGGTAGTTTTGATTAAACCCGAATAAATACAAATTAAAACTTTGGGGATTTAAGGCGTATCCGGAAATCGCCGGAGAAAAAGAATAACTTATTTTATAAATTGTTCTGCTACTTTTTGAAATCCAAATATCGATAGCGTTTTGAAAAGCCGACACAAGCGGAGCGTCGCTTTGACCGACACTGTCATAAAAATATTTTAAAGCCTGGTTGATTCCGTCCTGATTTAAAGCTATAGAATAATGATAATAATTGCTTCCATCTATCGTGTCGGTTCCTTTAGAAACAATGGATTGAATATTGGAATAATTCAACATCAAACCAAAAAGTTGTGATAATTGATTTTCGGATAAATTTTTTATGTCATTGATTTCCGAAAAAATTCCATTAGGAATGAAATTATTTATAACATCCGAAGAGGAATCGACTTGAACCCACCCCAAGGCAAGCTGATTGGCTAATTGAGCGCTTTGAGGCGAAGTGGTGGCAATAGAATTAATTTTAAAAAACCATGACTGGGGATCAATAGAAAGAAAACTCACATCCCAAAAAGAAGTGGAGCTGGAATCGGCATCGAATCCGTTTTGCGCAAAAATTTGAGAAGAAATTTTAGGATAACTGCCCGATACATCAACAACCCCCTGTGAAGTTATCGTGTTTTTATCTGAAAATAAATTGAAAACTTGAGAATCATTCAGACTTTTATCGGCCGACGCGTCAACCTGCAAATAATAAGAAAAGGATTTGGCATTCAATAAATTTCCCATAGCTTTTTCTACAACCACCGAAGGAATTGTCCCATAAACATACAATCCGATTGAAATAATTAAAAATACTCCGATTGCCGACAATACAAAGATAATGAATCTTTTTTTATAAATATTTAAAATTTCTCTGGCCGAAGCTTCCTGCTCTTTGAACTCCTGAGATATGTCGCCAATCTTGTTTATTTTCGGTCCTTTATAAATCTGCTGTCCTTTTCTTGAATAATTTCTCAAAAAAGATTCCGGTATTTCTTGTCGCGAAACCATCTCATTTATCGCTCCTTCTATTTCTTGATAAGTAAATCCGGCGAATATCAAGTCGCTGATTAACTGTTCTCTGCCAACACCCTGAGCAACCGAATTTTTTATTATGTCTATAATTTCTTTTTTTGCCATTTTAAAGATTGCCCCAAATCAATTTTTCCTGAATCCATTTTTCTCTTTCTTTTTCGTCCTCTATAAATTTTGGTTTTAAATGCCAAAACCATTTGTTGTTTTCCCCCTCTTTTTTAATAAATAAATCCACATCACCCAAAGTAATGCCTTCGGGCAGAATTTTGCTCCATCCGCCGGACTCAAAATCGGCCAAATCATTGATTTCTCCTTCCAATTTCTGAATCTTTTCGTTTTTAGACACTTTTTCAAAATGATTCATTTTTATATTATAGCACAAAAAATAATTTTTATAATTTTATTAAATTTTTGGATACTAAAATTTTTATTTGCGAATATGAGCCTGTTTTACCATTTCCGAAATTTGCATCCAAATAAACGCCCAAATCCAAACAATGATCGCCCAACTTAACTTTATTGGACTCATAAAAAATCCCGAAACAGCAAATATTGTAGCTATTAATTGAGTTATAGTGGTCGCCCAAATAACTTCTTTGCTGGGTAAAAACTTATACCATTTTTCTTTGGTGTGAGCGACATAAATCAACATGTGACCGCCTATGGAAAGTTTTAAGAAAAAGAGAGTTTGAATCAAATTCCAGCTAATACCAAAAAATTGTTTAGCAATAAAAACAAAAATGACACTTCCTAATAATCCGACTGCCCCGTAAAGCGAACCTAAAATAGTCCTTTCTTTAATATTTATTTTTGTCGGAGCCGATCCTGCGAACACATTATCATAAGCCAAAGAGATGATCGGAAGATCATTAAGGACCGCGAGAATTAGAATCTGTATAGGGTTCATTGGATATTGAAGATACAAAATACCCAGAAGAGCAATAGAAAAAATGAGACGTAAACTTTCCGAAATTCTATAAAGAGCGTAAGTGTAAAGACGATAAAATATTTTTCTGGCCTCAATGATGGCATCTTTAATTACTGAAATTCCCGGGGACAGGAGAACAATGTCGGCGGCACTTTTTAAAGCATCAACCGCTCCTGAAACCGCAATGCCTACATCCGCCGCTTTTACCGCCGGAATGTCGTTTACTCCGTCTCCTGTTACTGCCACCTTATGTCTTTTCTGTCCCATTCTAACCAAGTTATATTTATCGGAAGGAAGAATTTCAGAAAAAACCGATATTTTTTCAAAAATATTTTCATCAAAATTATTATCATTTATATTTTCAATAGCGGAACGGTTGACGACCGGACCATTTAATCCCATATCTTTAGCTATTCGTTCGCTAATGGCGATATTATCTCCAGTGAGTATTTTGACGGCTACGTGATTTTTTTGAAGAAAACCAATGGTGTCAAAGGCGTCTGGTTCGGGTCTGTCAGAAATTAAAATTATTCCGGCTAAATCCATATCACGTTCTTCTTTATTTTTTGAAACCGAAACCGCTAAAACTCTATATCCTCCATCGGCAGCTACTTTCACGTCTTTATAAAAAGATTCCAAATCATTTTTATTTATCTTAGAAAATTGTTGAATTATTTGAACTGCTCCCATTGAAACAGCAAAAGTGGAATTATCAATATTTACAATAGATGTAGTTCTTTTACGTTCCGAATCGGCGGGAACAAAATCTAAAATCTTAGCGCTTTGACTAATATTTTCGGATTCAAATTTTTTTATTATTGCCAAATCTATGGGCCCTTTTTCTATTTTGGAAGTGGCAAAATAAGCAAATTCAATAACTTGATTTGTGCTGAAATTTCCATATGGAATAATTTCACTTACAGAAAGTTCATTTTTTGTCAACGTTCCGGTTTTATCTGATAAAAGCAAGTCAACATCGGACAAATCTTCAAGAGAAGAAAGTTTGCGGACAATTGCCTGTTTATGAGCCAACTTCAAAACTCCCAAACTTATGATTAATGTCATTACCGTCGGCAAACTTACGGGAATTCCGGCAATAATCAAACTTAAATCGAGAGCTAAAATTTCGGTAATTTTTTGATGAAAAATAAAAAAGACAGCAGTCATAACGATAACCACCGAAACGCTTATAAACCCCAACAATTTAGCAATGCCAATAATGTCTTTTTCCAAAATACTCTTCTTTGAGCTGGTTTCAACAGATAACAAAGTTTTTCCAAAATAAGTGGATTTCCCCGTAGCTATCACCTGGGCAACAGCAATTCCAGTTGCCACAAAAGATCCGGAATATGCCATGTCCCCCTCCTTTTTTTCTTTAGGTAGCGACTCTCCGGTAAGAGCAGATTCGTTTATAGTTATATTTTTTAATTCAATAAATTTAACATCTGCCGGAATAATTTTTCCGGCAGTAAGGCTCAAAACATCATCGGGAACAATTTCAGTTGAAGATATTTTTTTCCATGCGCCATCTCTAAAAACATCAACAATAATCGATAATTTTGACTGAAGTTTTTTTATGGCGTCGTCTGTTTTTTTATCATGCCAAAAACCAATAAAAAAATTTACAACCCAGAGAAAAAAGATAAAATAAAAATCAAGCAGCCTTCCGTCAATATAAGATATAACCGCAGCAGCAATTAGCATTAACGAGATGAAAGAAAATATCCAGGAAAAAATTTTTTTTATTAAACTATTTTTCTTTTCCTGAATTTCATTTCTTCCAAAAAGTTTTAATTTTTCTGATGCCTCTTTTGAGGTAATTCCTCGATAATTTTCCATTGATAAATTATACCAAAAAATCACTTTTATAGTACAAAAGAGTATTTTTTAATCTCAAATTTAGGCAAAAATAAAAATCCCATTTTGGGATCTTTATTTTTGTCGGGCTGCCCCGCCTTCATTAAAATTACGGCGGGCAGGCGGGAATTTCACATCGTCGTTTCGCTCCTCCCAAGACACCCTGCCTACCGACAGGCAGGCTAGACGGAAAACTACAAGTTTCCCGTTCCAGAGCATCCTGCTATTGATTCGCAATAACGCAATGCCCGTTGAAAGCAAAACTGTTTGCTTTCAACCCCCTCCGATTCAACTCCCTTGAAACTCAACGAAATAAAAAATCGCCAACAAGCGATTTTTTATTTTGTCGGGCTGCCGGGAATTGAACCCGGGTCGCATCCACCCCAAGGATGTATACTACCGTTATACTACAGCCCGATATTTACTAAAAATATACCGATTATCAAAAAATTTCAATAAAAAAAATCACTCCCGAATTTGGAGCGAATTTTTTAAAAAATTATTTAGCGGATTTGCTCATTTTTTTTATGCAATCGGTGCAAGCCAAAACCCTCTTTCCGTCGATAAGGCGAGTTTTTTGCAAATTGGGATATTTTCTGAGCCAATTTACCGGATTATAATTTCCGCGAAGTTTTTTTCTGGCTCCTCCCATTTGAGACCCTTTTCCGCAAATTTCACAAGTTTTCATTTTATAAAATTATTTATTTTAAGTATTTTAATGAGCCCGCCTCAAGATCCATCCCGGCAAAATACCAGGTGGGTGGACTCAATCTTAGCGCAAGCGCCATGATACTATCGCCCTCCCATAAAAAAATGTTTGACCGAGAATCTTTTGGCAAGGCTCAATTGGGATAATAGCAGAATGAATCAAAAAATCAAGCATTTTGGAAAACTATCTTTCATCTTCAACATAGATTTGTTCAAAATCTATTTTCTGATAGTCAAAGATTTCATCCTGATTAAAAAACCTCCAAACTTCCTTCTCGGCGTTTTCAACACTATCTGAAGCGTGTATTATGTTCGCCTGTCTGGACATTGAAAAATCCCCTCTGATAGTCCCCGGGGGGGCAGTTCGGCTCTGAGTTGGCCCACACATCCCCCTGACGACACTCACCGCTTCAAGTCCCTCCAAAACCATCGCCACAACAGGAGATTCCTTCATAAAAGATTTTAGCCCCGTAAAAAACGGTTTGTCTTTGTGGTGAGAATAATGCTCGTCCAAAAGAACATCGCTTAATTGCATCATTTTAAGTCCAGAAATTTTTAATCCTTTCTGCTCGAAACGTTCTACAATTTTACCGAGCAAATTTCTTTGCAAGGCGTCCGGTTTTAAAAGCACCAATGTTTTTTCTTTTGTTCCCATATTTTATTTATTATTAAATTATTTTTTAGGTTTCTTGATTTCTAAATGAAGTTCATCCAATTGTTTCTTTTCCAATTCGCTGGGAGCGCTCATCATCAGGTCGCGCGCATCTCCGGTTTTTGGAAAAGCGATAACTTCTCGGATATTCGGTTCGTTGGAAAGCAGAGTTACCAATCGGTCCATACCCCAAGCAATTCCTCCATGAGGCGGAGCTCCAAAGGAAAGAGCCTCGATCATATGGCCAAAATTATTTTGAATTCTCTCTTCGCTAAAACCCATTATTTCAAAAACTCTTTTTAGAGCTTCGGGCTTGTGATTTCTGATACTGCCTCCGCCGATTTCAAATCCGTTTAGAGCAATATCATATTGAGAAGTTAAAATGTTTCCTATATTTTTCTTTTCCATTAAATCGTTCATAAATTCATCCTTGGGCGCCGAAAACGGATTGTGAGTAAAAGTCCAGGCCTTTGCTGAAGCTTCGGCCTGCGAGTCACCCTCTTTATCTACTTTTTCAAAAAAAGGAAAGTCGATAACCCAGCAAAATGCCAAGAGATTAGGGTCGTTTTTGTCTTCTCTTAAATCCGGCCTGTCTGTTTTATATTTTTCCATTGATTCTTTGTATGTAAGGCGAGGAAATGGAACTTGCTGAATTTTTTTATTGGGGGCGCAAGCTTTAACCAAATCAATTAATAATTTTTCGTTTAGCTCCATAACATCCTCCCGTTTGACAAAGCTCATTTCCAAATCAAGTTGAGTAAATTCCGGTTGTCTATCGCCTCTGGTGTCTTCGTCTCTAAAACATCGGGCGATTTGAAAATACTTTTCAACACCGCCAACCATCAAAAGTTGCTTATACTGCTGAGGCGATTGAGGTAAAGCAAAAAATTTTCCGGGATAAAGTCTGGACGGCACAACATAATCACGAGCGCCTTCGGGAGTTGATTTGGTTAATATCGGAGTTTCTATTTCCAAAAAATTTTCCTTATCCAAAAAATCCCTGATAAATTTGACAACTTTATGCCTTAATAAAAGATTAGCGCTCAACCTGGGACGCCTGATATCAAGATAACGATATTTCATTCTTATTTCTTCGCCGATATTTTTACCGTCGGAATTTATCTCAAATGGAGGAGTTAGCGATTCATTCAAAACTTCAAGACTTTTGGCTTCAATTTCAAACTTTCCGGTATCTATATTTTTATTGATTAAATTATCAGGACGTTCTTTGATAATTCCAGAAATTTTAACCACCCATTCGTTTCTTAATTTTTGAGCTTTTTCATATATTTCTTTTTCGCTCCACGGACCAAAAACGACCTGACAAACACCGCTCCTGTCGCGAAGGTCTATAAAAACGATTTTCCCATGGTCTCTTCGGTTATCAACCCAACCATATAAATCAACCGATTCCCCCGATTTAGAAATTATGTCATTAATCCAAACTCTTTCCATATAAAATTAGAATATAAAAAAAAACGAAAAAACGCAAACCATAAGAATTACCGACTCGCTGATATCACAAATAACAGAAAACTATTTTAATCCGGAAACTTTAATTAAATTATTTTGATAAAAAACTTTTACAATTCCGTCGATATCGGTTCTAAATATTTTTGCTCCCAAATCGGAAATTCTTTTTAAAACTTCTTGAGTCGGATGGCCGTAAGAATTTTTTCCTACTTCAACAACGGCAATTTTTGGATTAACGGCTTTGATAAAATTTTCCGAAGACGAATATTTTGACCCATGATGAGGGACTTTTAGAATATCGGCGGAAATTGATTGATTTAATATTTTTTGCTCGGTTTTGGAAGATATATCGGCCGTAAAAAGAGAACTTAAATTTTCACTATCAAATTTTATAACCATTGAATCGTCATTTATGGGAGTTTTTGAGTTGGCGTCGTTTTTGGACGGCCAAATAATTTTGAAATTATTTTTTTCATAATAAACTTTATCACCGGCAGATAAAATAACGTATGGAA
The DNA here is from genome assembly GCA_021812345.1 of bacterium. Taxonomy (GTDB): domain Bacteria; phylum Patescibacteriota; class Minisyncoccia; order UBA6257; family JAGOQP01; genus JAKAHY01. The sequence goes on from JAKANP010000009.1 coordinate 33,848, forward strand.
TTTTATTTTCCAAAAGAACGGTTTTTAAATTATTCCACAATTCCGTTTCAATTCCGTTATAAACCACTAAACCTATATCAAAATTTTTTATAATTTGAAACATTCCTCCGGCATGATCAAGCTGTCCGTGAGAAACAAAAGCGACATCAATTCTCTTTCTATAAAAAGGAAGCAGTTTCTCCAGATTGCTTAAAACCTTAAAATTACTTCCGGCATCAATCAAAAAAGAGGCGCCACCGGATTTAATCAGCTCACTATCTCCTTGCCCAACATTTAGAAAATAAATTTCAGCATCGGTATTAAATGGATTTGATAAAACTATACCCCAGGCAAAAGCATTGGCAAAAACTAAAAATGTAATAAACAAAATATTTTTTTTATACGGCATATTCGTTTGTTCTCAATTTATCTCTAAACTTATAAATAAACAAAATAATTAAAGAATAATAAAATATTGCCGCCCATAATCCGAATTGAATTTGCGCTTGAGAAAATGAACCAAAAAAATTTATCACCCAAGATTCAAATTTTAAAGGAATAAAAGCGAACAATGAGCCGATGCGCGCCAATGGCACCCAGATAATCCCCAAAAATCCAACAAAAAATCCCAAAAACATAGTTATCGGGACAAGCGGCAAAATCAAAATATTAGACATCAGTCCGGTGAAAGAAAATCCAGATCGGAA
>JAKANP010000001.1 GCA_021812345.1 bacterium
TCTCTTTTGCTCAAGAAAAATTCGTCGCCTTAACTTTCGATGATGGACCCAATCCGGTTTTTTTGAAAAAAGCCCTGCCTTATTTTAGAGATCAGAAAATAAAAGTTACTTTCTTTATCATAGGCGCTGAGGCTGTTAATTATCCAAAATTAATTGCCTTAGAAAGTAATAACGGCCATGAAATAGAAAATCACACCTACGGTCATGTTTGTCTTGTTAAACCGAATTCAAAATGGAATCTTTGTAAAAATATTTCAATTGATAAAGCGGTTTGGCAGATAGAACAGACAAATAAAATCGTTTTTGACATCACCGGACAACGCCCTATGTTTTTAAGACCTCCGTTTTTTGCTATGACGCAGGAAAGAAAAAGCGAACTTCAAAAAATAACCGGAATAACCATATTGAATCACGGAAGCGATTCTGTCGGATCTTTGGATTGGATATATAATTCTCCAATGCCGATCGTTTCGAATGTGAAAAAAATTATCAAGGAGAGGAATTTTAATTCTTGTATTATTGTTTTTCATGAAAGATTGAACACTCTTTTGGCGTTGCCTGATATTATAAACTTTTTGAGAAACAATAAATATATTTTTGTCCGTTTGGATGAATTTGAAAAAGAAGAAAGGGGGAGAAAGTGAAAACAAGGGTGATGTTGCCGATTCTGTTCCTGTTTTCTGCAAACGTGGCACTATCAGATCATCTACCAACCCCGAAGACAGTTAAAGGATTATATGTAACGATTGATACCTTTTCGGACGATAAATTGATGAGTGGCATAAAAAACATTTGTAAAGAAACAAGCATCAATACTCTGGTAATTGATGTTCGTTCCAATGGAATTAACGCTTTTACCATAAAAAACAGTAAAGCAAAAAATAAATTAGAAGAACTTCATTCTTTAAATTTGTATCTTGTTGCAAGAATTATTGTTTTTTGGAAACCAAAAGGATGGTTTGACCCCGATTCATTGGATCGATGGAAGCAGGTGGTTAGATCTTCAAAATTGGCGATCGATCTTGGATTTGATGAAATTAATTATGACTATGTAAGATATGGAGGTCCAAGAGAGCCAAAAAGTTCAACCCCGATTGCCCAAAGGGAGGCAAACATAAAATCGTTTTTCTCTTACTTGGAGAAAGAAGTCGGTCAAAAGCTGTCAGTTCCCATTTCTGTTGATATTTTTGGGACCACATTTCTTCGTCCTGAAGCAAGCATCGGCCAAAAATCTCAAGATGCGGCGGAATATTTTAATTTTATAATGCCCATGGTTTATCCGTCTCATTGGGCGTCCGGAACTTTCGGGATCAAAGATCCCGGACGCGCCTCTTATGAAGTTGTTTATAAATCGTTATCGGAAGGATGGAAAAATATTTCAAAAGATAAGAATAACAAATCTCAACTTCGTCCCTGGCTTCAAGCTTTTGGATTGGATTCAATCTTTCCATTTAAAACGATGGCTTATGGATCCGGAGAAATCAAAGATCAAATTCGCGCCTGTTATGATGCCAGATGTTCCGGATGGGTTTTGTGGAATCCTTCAAGTAATTACAATCGTTTTATAGATGCACTAAAATAAAAAAAGCCCCGAAATAAGGGCTTTTTGTTTTTACATTTTATTGATAGGAGAATCTCTTAGAACAGAAATTAAATCGTCTTGGTCGGCTTCTTTTTCCGGAAGAATATCCATTTCAAACATTGCCAACTCTTTTCTGACGAAGTCTTCAGCATAATCTGATTCCAATTCCTTTTCATATTTTTCAAGAACTTTAATTACGCCTAAAACTAAAAATGACAAAAGAAGACACTCTTCATCGGTAAGCATATTTACATTGTCACTTATGCAACCGTTAGCGATGTTTCTGGAAAAAAACATATTTCCATTCTTAAAAAATAATATTTGAATGAAATCTTTATCCAATATCTTCCATTCAAAATCAAAAATGATATTTTTTCCTTCAAGATTTATCAAAGTTCTGCCGATAATTCCTTTGGGGTGGTAAATGAATTTATCAATAACTGTCCTTGAAATTATCTGTTTTGGTCTTAAGTCGTTCACCTCTTGACTCCTTGAGCTAAATTGATTATATATTTAACTATGTGAGCGGTCAATTGGCTAGTAGCTTGTTATTAGCGGGTGTTTTCAATAGGTTATTGACTTTATAAAACAAATATGATAAAATATAAAAAATAAAAAATGAATAAAACTATAAAACTTTTAACAATTTTGGTCGTTGTCTTAAGCGCTGTGACGTCATTGTTTTTGCCGTCTATTGCGTCTGCTTCCGGTCAGGCGTCATTTTCTTCCGCCGGAATGTTTTTAGTGGGAAACCATGCTTATGCCGGTACTCAGAATTGGACTTCCAGTTTGAGCAATATGCAACCCGGAGATCAAGTGGCTTTTAAATTCACTTTTTTAAATACATCGTCCGTCACCGCTATTGACGCTAAAAATAGTTTCAGCGCCACCGCTAGTGGAAACTGCATTACGGTTACCGGAACTATCTGGGCTCAAAATGTTTCACCGATTTCTCAATCCGTAAGCATTTGTGGAGCTACCGGATACACCATTTCTCTTTCTCAAATGAGTGCCAGTTTCGGAGGAGTGGGGGATGTTGCGCCCGGATATGGCGGAATAGAATATTATGCTACCGGACTTTATAGTATTACCGGTCAAGCGGTTCAACAAAATCCAACAGCAAATCTTTGGGCTGAATATCCCGACGGGACAAGAGTGACCCAAGTTCAGTTAGGAGTTGCCCCTTATTTGCATTGGACTTCAACCAATGCTTCCGAATGTCACGTTTTGGCCGGAGCCGGATTTTCGACCGGCGGAGCTACTTCAGGAGAAGATCAGGTAAGCGCTTTGGCCGGAACAACAACTTTTTCAATTCAATGTACAAACGGTACCGGCGGTTCGGTTCAAGCTAACTACACCGTTAGCACGACAAACCCGCCTCAACAACCGACTGTTAATATTTATGCCAATCCTTCATCGGTTAACAGTGGAGGTTCATCCGTTTTAAATTGGAGTTCAACTAATGCTACAGAATGTCACTCAACCAGTGGAAATTTCTCAACCGGAAATTCTCCTTCGGGTTCGGTTTCAACCGGAGCTCTTTACAGCACCAGTGTTTTTTCAATTTCTTGCTCCAATGCTTCCGCATCAGCTCAATCCAGTGTTACTGTTAATGTTAATACCATAAACCCGCCTCAACAACCGACTGTCAATATTTATGCCAATCCAATGTCGGTTTCTTCAGGCGGTCAGTCAACAATTCAATGGACTTCTTCTAATGCCAGTCAATGTTCTGGTTCCGGATTTTCAACCGGTGGAGCAACATCGGGAAGTGTTTTATCTTCGCCGTTGACATCAGCAACAACTTTTTCAATAACTTGTTCCAATTCGAGCGGTGGTTCAGCTTCCGCTAGTGTCACTGTAAGCGTAACTTCAAATCCTCAAGGAAACGCTCCGGTGGCGCAAACCAATTCGGCGACAAATATTTCTCAAAACTCCGCTCAATTAAACGGTTCTGTCGACCCAAATCAATCTCTAACAAATTATTGGTTTGAATACGGCACTTCTCAATCTCTTGGAAACACAACCGCTTCTCAAATTGCCGGAGCCGGAGATGCCGCTATAACTGTTAATTCTTTAGTCAGCGGACTTTCTTCCAATACCACTTATTATTTTAGAATAGATGCTCAAAATTCTTACGGCACTACTCAAGGTTCAATTTTGAGCTTCACTACTTCCAACGGCGGCACCAATGGAATCGCTCCGACTGTTACTACCGGAGGATCTTCTTCTATTTCTCAGAATTCGGCTCAGATTTCAGGATATGTTGACCCCAATGGTTATCAATCTTTGTATTGGTTTGAATACGGAACATCTCAAAGTTTGGGAAATTCTACCGGATTTCAATCTGCCGGAGCAGGAACGGATTCTTTGCCTTATAACACAACTTTAACCGGTTTGATGCCAAGCACTACTTATTATTACAGAATAGACGCTCAAAATTCTTACGGCACTACTCAAGGTTCAATTTTAAGTTTTACTACTTCAGGAGGAGGTAGTAATTGCATCGCTCCCTCGGTTCAAACTTATAGCGCCAGCAATACTTATCAAAACTCCGCTCAATTAAACGGTTCCGTTAATCCGAATAATTGCCAAACAAATTATTGGTTTGAATACGGGACAAATTATTCTTTGGGTAACACTACAGGATTTCAATCTGCCGGAGCAAGCAGCGGTTCATTTAATGTCTCTTCTTATATTTCCAGCCTTTCTTACAATCAAACATATTATTTCAGGATAGACGCTCAAAATTCAGCCGGAACTTCTTACGGAACAATTTTGAGTTTTACCACCTATAATAACAACCAGTGTATTTCCGGAAATTGCAACAACAATGGAAGTCAGCCGTATGTTCAAACATTGAGCGCCACAAACTATGGTTATGGAAATAGTGGAGCCGTGTTTAATGGATCGGTTAATTCAAATAGCAATTATGGAGATTCTGTTTACGGTTGGTTTAATTATGGCACTAATCCGAATTCATTAAATTTGACCACCAATTCAACTTACGTTGGGAGCGGAAATTATCAGCAAAATTTTTCTCAGAATGTTTACAATTTAATGTCCGGAGCAACTTATTATTACCAAGCTGTTGCCAGAAACAGCTACGGCACCGGTTACGGACAAGTCTTGAGTTTTACTACCGGAGGAAATAATAACAACGGTTCAGCCCCTCAGGTTACGACTAATTCCGCAACTTATGTTTACAGAAATTCATCTTTGCTTAATGGGCAGGTTGATGCTAATGGATCCATAAGTAATGCCTGGTTTGAATATGGAACAACTCAAAATCTCGGATCTCAAACCAACTCTCAGCCCATGGGTGCCGGCACTGACTATCAAAATTATTCTTCTGCATTAACAGGGCTTTCTGCCAATACCACTTATTATTTCAGAGCAGTGGCCCAAAATAGTTATGGAACAAATTACGGCTCAATTTTAAGCTTTACGACCGGAGGCGGATCAACAGTTATCACTGTTCCAACTCAACCCACTGTTATAGTCAGAACTGTAAATAATAATACCGGCGGAGGATTGTCATGCGTTGTCTTGGTCCCGTCGCTTAATGTTTCCCAGCTTACTCCGGGACAAAACTTTACTTTGACCGTGACTTATAGAAATGGATGCAACTATAATCTTTCCAATGTATTTTTGAAAGTCATTTTGCCATCCGGAACGGATTTCGTTTCAACCAATTACCCGTTCTTTAATAGAGACGCCAATGGAATTTCTTATAACCTTGGAGCTTTGCCGGTTAATTTCCAATCAGCTATCAGCATCGAAGGCATTGTTGGATCGTCTATTGTTCCAGGCAACTCCGTTATATTCAGCGCGGTTGTTAATTACAACGATCCGCAAGGAAGATTTCAATCCATCAGTTCTTATTTGACCGCCGTTGTCGGATCCGGTCAGGCTCTCGGAGCTACCGTTTTGGACGCTTTCGGAAATCTTTTGGGAAATTGGCTCTTTGATCTTCTCTTGATCGCTTTGATTATATTTTTGATTTATTGGATATTTTTTAAAAAAAGAGACGATAGAGTTTTGATTGCCAGGGAAGAGGATGTTCTTGAAGCTAAACCCTTAAAAACTTCCTGATTAAATAATAATATTGAGTGAGTCTCGTCCGAAAATCATTAAAATCCCCGCCGTAAAAAGCGGGGATTTGATTTTAAAATTTGTAATATATATCATTAAAAGCAGTTCAATAAAAAGGAGGAAATAATGCCCGAATATCTTATCAGGATGTTTTATTCGGAGCCAAGAAATTCAAATCCAAATTCAAGAATAGTCGAAAAAGAAATCAAAGATGTTGATGATGCATCGATTATGGAAAGAGCGTTTGATATGGTTTATCGAGAAAAGTTTTTGGACAGATCGGTTCTTGGAGCTGAAGTTTACTTAAAATTCAGCGCTGTAGGCTTTTTTGTGTTTGTCGGTCGCGTAAGCGCCGGAAATGATTAGGTCCTAAAATCCGCCGATCTGGCGGATTTATATTGACTTTTTTATCAAAGTAAAATAAGATATTTACAAGATCCGCAGACAGCATGCATCCTTTAAAAAAGGAATAAGACATGCCGAGGAAACAAGCTTTATTTATATAGCTGCGGTCTTTTCAAAAGGTCGCATTTTTATTTTTTAGAGTATTTTATGAAAACAAAAGTTCAAAAAACGGAAGATATAAAAAAGGCCTCGGAGCTTTTTGATAAATCAAATTCAATTGTTTTTGTTAATTTTTCAAAAACACCGACAAAAGAAATTGATGTTTTAAAAAATTCTTTGGCTTCAGTTGAAAGCGTTTATAAAGTTATTAAAAAAAGATTGCTCAATTTGGTTTTTAAAAACAAGAAAGCTCCTATCGATACGGAACTTTTTGATTCTCAATTGGGAACAATATTTTCTTCAAAAGATATTGTTGATTCTGCGGGAATTGTTTATCGTTTTTTCAAAAACAAGGAAAAAGAGTTGCCGGAATTTAAAATGCTCGGAGGATACGATACTGCTTCACTTAGATATTATTCCGCCGAAGAAATTAATAAAATAGGAAAATTGCCGTCAAAAGAAATTCTTTTGTCTCAACTTTTAGGAATGCTTTCTGCTCCTACAAGGTCGCTTGCTTATGTTCTTGATCAAATAGCTAAAAAACAATCAGTAAATAAATAAAACAAAAATATGGATAAAAAAATAGAAGAAATAATTTCAAAAATTGAAACTTTAACCGCTTTGGAAATATCGGATTTAGTCAAAGCTCTTGAAGAAAAATTTGGAGTTTCTGCCGCTATGCCGGTTGCCGCCGCCGGCGCTGTCGCCGGAGGAGCTGCCGCAGAAGAAAAAACATCTTTTTCGGTTGTATTAAAATCTTCGGGAGAACAGAAAATTAATGTTATAAAAATCGTAAAAGAAATCACCGGTCTTGGTCTTAAAGAAGCCAAAGATATCGTTGATGGAGCTCCTAAGACAATTAAAGAAAACGTTAAAAAAGAAGATGCTGAGGAAATGAAGAAAAAATTAGTCGAAGCGGGAGCAGTGGTTGAACTTCAATAATAGCTCTAAACAACAAAAAACACCGTGTTGAAAACGCGGTGTTTTTCGTTTATAGTTGTAGAGTTCCGGGCAACTAGCTCAGCCGGTTAGAGCGCTTCATTCACATTGAAGAGGTCACAGGTTCGAATCCTGTGTTGCCCACCAGTATTAAACTTTCAGGAATTTTTGCCCGCCCGAGCGTTCAGTTTGGCGCGTGAAGCGCGCCGTCAGTTTCGTTCAAAAAAGGTTCGGATTTCGTCAAACAATCGCACGGTATTTATAGTAGGCTGTAGGCTTGCCTCGTAGTTATGCAAAGCATTATACTACTGGGGTCCAATCCTTGCATCGCGCGCCTTATATTTGATATTTATTTTGTTTTTAGATAGTCTAAGTAAAGTTCTTGAAAATATATTCAAAAAGAGAGGGGGTTTATGAAAGATAATCTCAGAGTTTTTTTCATCGACCCTAATCCCAAAAACTCCAAAGCGATTGCTTTGGCTTTAAATTCTGTCGGTGTCGAAGTAGATAGTTGTTCTTCTTATAAAAATGCCTCAAGAACAATAGTAAAAAACGCCAGCAGATTTTCCATGATATTTTTTGGAATGAACTCAGATTTTGACAGCGCTCACAACGAAGAAATAGATGTTGTCAGATTGAGTATTTCTATGCTCATCCCATATTTGACTTTTTTCCAACGTGATTCCGATTATGTAAAATTTTCTTCATTTTCTAATATTTGGGAAGACAAAAGCGATTTTATTGATAATTCAATCAGTTTTAATCTCAAGGGAAAAACATTTGATTCGTCGTTGTGGTATAAAATTTGGGATTATATTTTAATCGGATTTAATGTCGATTATTCAAACGAAAGATGTATTAATAGCCAAAGAAGTTTTTTGCCTGAAGAGTGGGACAATATGATGGAGAATAAAAGAAAAATAAATTCCTCTCCTTTTAATATAGGGTTCATAGCCCACATGCATAATTTGAGAAAATTATACAAAGAATCTTTTGGCAGGGAATTAAACTGCCATAAAGAAAATAAGATTTTTTAAAATAAAATCCCCGAAATCAGGGGATTTTTGTTGTCTTGATTTATAAAAAGTTATCCACTTGATTTATTTCAAGATGTGGAGCAAAATTATACTCAAGTGGGGAATTGTGGATAACTGTGTGGATAACAGTAAAAACAATAGCTTATAAGCTATAAAATAATTATTTAAAAAATATGTTTTTGGGAGAATTTAAACACAATTTGGATTTAAAAGGCAGATTAGCTGTTCCGTCAAAATTTAGAGCGGAACTTAATTCTGGAGCGGTTATCACCAGAGGATTGGATAAATGCCTTTTTATATTTTCTCAAAAAGAATGGGAAACTCTTGCGTCAAAATTGATAACTCTCCCTATTTCGCAATCCGATTCGAGAGCATTTGTCAGATTGATGCTTTCGGGAGCAAGCAATGCCGAGTTTGATTCTCAAGGAAGAATTTTAATTCCCGAAGCTTTGCGAATTTACGCCGGACTTTCCAAAAAAACCGTTATTACCGGACTTTATAACAGGATAGAAGTTTGGAATCAAAGCGATTGGGAAAAATATAAATCAAAGACAGAAAGCGCTTCTGAAGAAATAGCCGAAAAGATGGGCCAGCTGGGAATATAAATTAAAAATCAAATTTCAAATATTAAAATGACAAGTAAAATAATTTAATTAAAATATTTCATTTAGGATTTTTGATTTTTGATTTATGCAACACATTCCAGTTCTTTTAAAAGAAACAATCGAATCGCTCAATCTTTCCAAAGGAAAATTTATTGTTGATGGGACGTTGAATGGGGGAGGGCATGCTAAAAAAATTATAGAACAAATTATGCCCGGAGGTGAGTTCTTGGGAATTGATTTGGACGATGAGATTTTGAAAAAAAGCCGATTGGAGCTTATGGATACTTTTTCTGAATTTAAAGAAAATCTTATTTTTGTAAATGAAAATTATAAAAATATTGATCAAATTATCTCAGAAAATAAATTACCGAAAGCCGATGGAATAGTTTTGGATTTGGGTTTTTCTTCTTTTCACACGGAAGAATCTCAAAGGGGATTTTCTTTCAACAAAGAAGAAGTATTGGATATGAGATATAACCAATCATCCGGAATTACCGCCGGTCAAATTATAAATAGTTTTTCAGAAAAAGACCTGGCGGATATTATTTGGAAATTCGGAGAAGAGAGATTTTCGCGTCAGATTGCCAAAGCGATTGTTGTCGCCAGAAGAAAAAAAAGAATATTAACCTCTATGGAATTGGCTGAAATCATTAAATATTCTGTCCCGTCGTTTTATAGAAGATCCAGAATAAACCCGGCAACAAAAACTTTTCAGGCGCTAAGAATAGTGGTTAATGATGAACTGGGGAATTTGAATATGTTTTTGAGAAATGTTTCCAAGATTATGAATCATGGCGGTAGGTTGTCTATTATTTCATTTCATTCCATAGAAGATAGAATCGTAAAAAAATCTTTTAATGATTTTAAAAAAGAGGGCGTGGCAAAAATAATTTGCAAAAAGCCGATTGTCGCATCGGATCAGGAATTAAATTTAAACGCTAAAAGTCGCTCGGCAAAATTAAGAGTTTTGGAATTTTTATAATTAAATAAGTTAGTAAAAATATTTTTTATGACTGTTATAGAATTTGGAAGAAAAAAAAGAAAAGTTGATACTTATGTCGTTTTTTTGATTTCTGCCGTTGTTTTTTCGGTTGTTTTGATAGTTTTTATTTATAATAATTTGATTAGTTTAAGGCATGATGTTGCGTCAAATCAGGAACTTTTGAACAATCTTCAGGTTCAGACATCCGAACTTAAAGATTCTCTTTTCCATATAACCGATGTTTCTTTGGGTGATTCTTTTGCTCAATCTTCTGGTTTTGTTCTGGATAAAAATCCTCAATATTTCGTCTCTTCAAAAGAATTAATTTCTCAAGCGACTCAATAATATGAGGTGGAGAATGTGGCTGGTTAAAATATTATTCTCACTGGCTTTTATCGCTTTGACGGTTAATTTATATTTTTTACAAGTTGACAAGAGAGGAAATTTTGTAGATAAAGCTCAGGCTCAAAATAATTCTCTTGGGTATCTGGATGCCTCGAGAGGAATTATTTTTGCTACCGATAAAAATGGAAGTTATTCGGCATTGGTTGCCAATAAAAATATGCCCGTGATTTATGCCGTTCCCATAGAGATCAGCAATCCTCAACAAGCGGCCAATCTTCTTTCTCCGATAGTCGGCAAGGACGTAAATTCTCTTACGGTCGCCTTTTCAAAACCCAAAAGCCAATATGCTTTGTTAATCCAAAAAGCTACCGATCAGCAGGTTCAAGAAATTAAAAATTTAAATTTAAAAGGAATTTACATAAAGGACCAAACTTTTCGTTCCTATCCTTTTGGCAGTATGGCGTCTCAATTATTGGGTTATGTTTCTTTGGATGCAAATGGTCAAATGTCTGGAAAATATGGGCTGGAGCTTGAATTCAATAAACAACTTGAAGGTCAGCCGGGAGATATAAATTCCGGTTCAATTCAAAATCCGGTTGACGGAAAAAATTTGTATTTGACTATTGATAGGAATATTCAAGATGAAGCGGAACAAATTATTGCTCCGCTTGTGCAAAAATGGAATGCCGCCGGAGCAACGATGATCGTTCAGGAACCGAGCACCGGAAAAATTTTAGCTATGGCGAATTATCCGGATTTTGATCCTAACAATTATTCAAATTATCCGATTAAAAATTTTTTAAACCCTGCCGTTCAGCTTCCTTATGAACCGGGTTCGGTTTTTAAAATCATTACTATGGCTTCCGGAATAGATTCCGGGAAAATAACTCCCGACACCACTTATGTTGATACGGGTTGTGTCCAATTGGATAAACAATGGAAGATTTGCAATTGGAATTATAAAACTCATGGTCCTTATGGAAAAATTACCATGACTGATGTCATCAAGAATTCTTTGAACGTTGGAGCGGTTTTTGCGGAAAAACAAATAGGTAATTCAATTTTTACCGATTATGTCAGAAAATTTGGATTTGGAAAAATTACAGGCATTCAACTTCCGGGGGAACTTGGCGGAAATTTAAATAATTTAAACAGCGGAATCGGTTCCAATTATTCAACCGCTTCTTATGGTCAGGGGATTACCGCCACTCCGATTCAATTAGTCACCGCTTTTTCGGCTGTTGCCAACGGAGGTCTTTTGATGAAGCCTTTTATTTTTGATAGCGATAGTCCTCAAATAATTTCCAGAGTTATCAGCCAGGATACTGCTCAAAAATTGACCAAAATGATGGTTTCTGCTGTTGATTTTAATAAGGTTGCGGCTGTTTCTCAGTATGAAGTTGCAGGAAAAACCGGAACCGCTTACACTACCGATTATGATGTAAAAGGATATAATAAGGAAAAATTGGTAAATACTTTTATAGGTTATGCTCCGGCTTCTAATCCTAAATTTACAATTTTAATAAAGTTGGATCGGCCACAAAATGCTCCTTTGGCCGGAGATACGGTCGTCCCCGAATTTAGAACTATGACGGAATTTCTTTTAAATTATTATAATATTCCGCCCGATAGGCCGGACAGTCAAAGCCAATCCGGACAATAATATCTCGTTAATATATGAAAAAAAAACTGATATCATCTCTACAATTTATTTTAAAGCTTTTATCCAAGGCTACGATTAATAAATTTAAACCGGTTATCATTGCTGTTACCGGTAGTGTTGGCAAAACGTCATCAAAAGAAGCCATCTGGTCAATTTTAAAAGGACAACAAAATTCAAGAAAAACTTCGGCTAATTTTAATAATGAGCTTGGAATCCCATTAGCCATTTTGGGGGATTATCAAAAAATATCAAAACCGGCATGGTTTTTTTGGATTAAAGTTGTATTGTCATCTGTTTTTAACATCCTTTTTAAATCAAAATATTTTTATCCTAAAATTTTAGTCTTAGAATATGGCGCTGATAAGCCCGGAGATATAAACAAATTAGTCGATATTGCAAAGCCTCATATTGCCGTAATTTCTGCCATCGGTAAAATTCCGGTCCACGTAGAAAATTATCCTCAGGGAATAGAATCGGTTGCCAAAGAAAAATCCAAATTGATTTCCAATTTATCAACTTCGGATATTGCCGTGTTAAATGCCGACGACCCGACAATTTCAAAAATTGAAGAAAAAACCAGAGCTAAGATTTTAACTTTCGGTTTTTCAAAAAATTCTTTTGTAAGAATATCTAATTTTAAACATCTTGAAGAGGATGGAAAAATTTACGGAATTGCTTTCAAGCTTGAAAATAATGGAGCCTCAGTTCCAATAATTTTAAACGGAGCTTTCTCCGTTGCTCACGCTTATGCCGCCGCTTGCGCTTCTTGTGTGGCTTTAACTTTTGACATTAATTTGGTCGGTTCGGCAAATGCTCTCGCATCTTATTATAAACCGATTAAAGGAAGATCAATGATTATTGATGGCATAAAAGAATCTCAAATTATCGATGAAAGTTATAATTCTTCCCCAATAGCCCTTGAAACGGCATTGATTTCTATGAAAGAAATAAAAAATAAAAGAAAATTGGCTGTTTTAGGAGACATGATGGAACTCGGGAACTACACACTAGAAGCCCATGAATTTATAGGGAAAATAATTCCCGAATGTTTGGATGTATTAATTACCGTCGGTTCAAGGGCGGAATTCATTGCTCAAAGCGCTATAAAAAACGGAATGAATAAAAATTTTGTCTTTTCTTTTAATAACGCGCAAGATGCCGGTTTGAAATTGCAGGAAATAATTAAAAAAGGGGATTTAGTTTTAGTTAAAGGATCAAGAGTCGTCGGTCTGGATAAGATTGTGGATGAGGTGAAAAGCGCTGCATAGACAATAAAACGTTACGGCGATAGTCCGGTAGCGAACATCTGTTATATAATTTATTTGCATCAGCAAACAGATGTTCTGCTATCCAGGGATAAAATAATCGAAGAAATAAAAGCAATTTAGATGTAATAAAAAAATATTTCACATAAAGTGAAATATTTTTTGTCGGACCGCCCCGCCTTCATTAAAATTACGGCGGGCAAGCGGGAATCTCACGTCGCTCATTATATTCGCTCCCTCACAACCCTGTGCCACCGCTAAAGCTTTAGGCGACACGCAGTCGGTTTTGAGTAATTTCCTACGCGGGGTATTTACAAATACCCCGACCCCCAAAGATTCGAATTCAGAGGGCAAAAACAAAAAATCCCGCTTGCGCGGGTATGTTTTTGTTTTTGTGACCCCGTCGGGATTCGAACCCGAGTTTTCGCGATGAGAACGCGACGTCCTGGACCGGACTAGACGACAGGGCCAAATTGTTAATAATTTACATTTTGTAATATTTCGTGTCAAATTTTTAATCCGGGATTTTATTGTTTATATCTTGCGAATATTCCGGCAGGTAACCGTCTTTGAGTATTTTTTTCTTTTATTGAAAGTTCCCCATATTCTATTTTGTTTTCCGAAAACATCTCCGAAAATAAGTTTTTTATAACCTCTGCCGAATATCCGGTGGAATAGCTGTTGAATATGGCAAATAGAGGTTTTGGATTTAATATCTTTTTTACGGATTCAATCAATTTTGGAACGTCATTTTCAAATTTAAAAACTTTTCCTTTTTGGTCTCTTCCGAACGCCGGAGGGTCCATTATCACGGCATCGTATTTGTGCCCTCTTTTTATTTCTCTATCGACAAATTTCTTGGCATCGTCGACTATCCATCTTATGGGAGAGTTTGTAAGCCCGCTTAATTTTTGGTTTTCTATCGCCCAAGCCACCGATGGTTTTGATGAATCCACGTGGGTTACTTTAGCTCCTTTGGATGCGGCATAAAGAGTGGCGCCTCCGGTGTATCCGAATAAATTCAAGATATTCGGCTTAGATTCCGATTTTTTTATTATTTCTCCAAACCATTCCCAATTTAATATTTGTTCGGGAAAAACTCCGGTATGTTTGAAAGGTGTTAATTTCAATTGCATCGAAATTTTTTCAAATGAAAAAATCCACGGGTCTTTGATGTCTCTATTTTCCCAATGATTGCCTAAGTTTATTTTTGGTGACGGGGATGAATGAAAAATTGCGTTTGCTTTTTGCCATTCTGCCGCTCCTATTTTTTTATTCCAAATAGCGTTTGGGTCGGGTCGGGAAATGATGTAATTTCCGAATTTTTCCAATTTTTCTCCGTTGCCGGAATCAATTAATTCATAATCTTCAATTGGCCCCAAGGTGTATGTTTCCATAAAAAGATATTACCATAGGCGTTTGGAATCCTCAATTTTTTGATGGAACTATTTTGTTTTTATATTTTTTTGATATACAATTAATGACAAATTATGCATTCAAATTTTATTCAAAAAGTTAAGTTTTTTTTGAAAGATAAAAAAATTTTTTGGACAATAATAATCGGAATTGTCTTTTGGGCAATAGCTTTTGGCATAGCTTACGTTCAAATTTTCCCGTTGGAAAAAAATTTAATTTTACATTTCAATTTTAACAGACAAGTTGATGCTATCGGGTCGTCTTCCGATGTCTTTTGGATAATTTTTGGAATGGCGATAATTTTTGTAATGGATCAATTGTTTTCATTGGCGCTTTATTTTAAAGAAAAAATGATTTCTTATTTGATTTCTTATTCCGGAACATTTTTTATGTTTTTGGGATTGTTTGTAATCTATTATCTTTCACTTGCAAATTGATATATTTTTTGTTAATCTTTTTTTATGTTTGCTGTTATTAAAACCGGTGGAAAACAATATTTGGTTTCTTCCGGACAAAAAATAAAAATAGAAAAAATAGAAGGCAAAGAAGGAGATAAAGTCAATTTTAAAGACGTTCTTCTTTTGGCCGGTGAAGGCAATGCTAAAATTGGAAATCCAAACGTTGCCGGAGCTTCGGTAAGCGGAGAGATTGTCAAACAAGCAAGAAGCAAAAAAGTTATCGTTTTTAAATACCACTCAAAAGCCAGAGTCAGAAAAACAAAAGGACATCGACAGTATTTCACCGAAGTCAAAATAAATGATGTAAAATAAAACGTCCTAAAAAAGGGCGTTTTTTTATTCTCTTCTTGTTAAGGAATGAGACAAAGTTTCCGAATCGGCAAATTCAATTTCTCCTCCGGTAGGGATGCCTCTTCCCAGTCGGGATATTTTTTGGGAATAATCCTTCAATTCTTTTTCTATAACGGATGAATTGAGGTCGCCATAAGTTGTCGGATTTAGCGCGATAATGATTTCTTTGGCTTTTTCATCCTTCATTTCATCGGAAATTATTTTTTTTAAAATGTTTAATCTCAATTTCTGCCAGCTTTCTAATACTCCGCTTTTTGTCAATTCGCCGATGACCAGATATTTTCCATTATATTTTTTTGTTCTTTCAATACTCATCAAATCCGTTTCTTTTTCAATAATCATAAAAGTGTCGTTGATCCTGCTTTTATCGGAACATATGGGGCATACGGCTGAAATTTCGGAATGAACAAAAAAACATCTTGGACAAATTTTTACCTTCTTTAACCCCGAAATAGCGCTTGATAAATCGGACAGTTTTGATTGTCCGGAGGATATTAATTTGAAAGCGAGTCTGGTTGCTTGCCGAGGACCGATTGACGGCAGTTTTTCAAATTCATCTATAAATTTTTTTATTTCTTCCGGAAGCACAAAATTAATTAATTAAAAATATATATCGATCTTACTGTTCAAAAGATGAATGTGTTTTTGAAATCGGCCTGAAAGTGACCTTGTCGCCGTCAAATTTAAGATCAACAGTCCCAAGTGGCCCGTTTCTGTGTTTGGCGACAATAACATTAGCCGTCCCTTCGTCTTCAAGAGATGGTTCCAATTTGTCTCTGTCTTTTCTGTAAATTAAGAGCACAACATCGGCGTCTTGTTCCCATGATCCGGTTTCTCTTAAGTCCGACAATCTTGGAACTTTTATTTCTCTGGCGTCAACTTGTCTGTTAAGCTGTGATACGGCCAGAACCGGAACATTTAATTCTCTTGCCAGCGCTTTTATTCCATGAGAAATTTCTGTAAATTGTTGAACGGTGTTTTCGCTTTGAATCATCGGCTGTATCAATTGAACATAATCTATCATTATCAAATCGAGACCGTTTTCGGATTGCAATCTTCTGGCAATAGATCTTATTTGCATTATTGTGGGGGATGGAGTGTCGTCTATAAAAATTTTCATTCGGGATAATCTGTCCAGCGCCTCCTGAATAAGTCCAAAATCGGATTCATTGCTTAATTGTCCGGTTCTTAATCTCCAAAATGGGACCTGAGCTTCAGCGGCAATTAAACGGTCAACTAATTGCTCCCTCGACATTTCCAGAGAAAATATTCCAACCGAAGCTCCTCCTTTTAATGCCGCTCCTCTCGCCATATCCAAAGCTAAAGTTGTTTTTCCCAAAGATGGGCGAGCTCCCAAAATAACCATATCCGATCTCTGCAATCCCGAAAGCAATTTATCCAGGTCATCAAATCCGGTAGTAATTCCGCGAAGCCCTTTTTCTCCCTGGTGAAGCTTCTCTATTCTTTCGTAAGCTTCTTTAAGTTCGTCTTTTAAGGCTGTAATGTTTTTGTCCTGAGATCTTTGAGAAACCTTAAATACTTTTTGTTCAATGGAATCTATTAAGTTATCAAGTCCGGATTTTTTTTCAAATACGTCTTCATTGATATCTGCCGCCAGAGAAATTAAATCTCTCAGCACTCTTTTTTCTCTTACAATTTTTGCATAATGAGCGGCATGAGCCGAAGAGGGGACTTTATTTATTAAATCTCCCAAATAAGAATTTCCTCCTATATTATCAAGTTCATTTTTGGATTTAAGAATGTTTGAAACGCTGAGTATGTCAACCGGTTCATTTTTAGAAAATAATTCCAATATGGCATTATAAATTCTTTGATTGGCCACGACATAAAAATCTGAAGGGATTATCGAATCAGCCACTTTTGTGATGGCGTTTTTGTCTATCATTAGCGAACCCAATACCGATTGTTCCGCTTCCAAATCTTGGGGCGGAATTTTTATGGAATCCATTTTATTTCTTATAAATTAAATATCCTAACGGAGTATCTTCTAACCAGTATCCTAACTCAATAATTTTTTTTCTCAAGGTGTCGGACTTAATAAACTGTTTATTATTTCTGGAAATCTCTCTTTTTTCGGCCAAAATCTTTATTTTTATCGGTATTTTCGGCGTTTTTTCCATTTTAATTCCGAATATTTTTAAACTTTTTACTATAAAATCCGACATTTCTTTTGCTTCTTTTTTATTCAAATCAAAAACATTTTTTAAGTTTCCGATAATTTCAAAAATCGAAGCTAAAGCTTTCGGGGTATTGAAATCATCTTCCATTGACGAATCAAATTTTTCTTTTGCGGAAAATATATCATTTTTTATTTTATCGGAAATTGGCCCTGATTTCTTTACCAGAGATAATTTATAAATAAAAATTTGAATCGTTTGAAGCGATGACTTTGCCTGTTCGGCTGTATTCTCGTCGTAATCAATCGGAGAACGATAGTGATGAGATAAAATAATATATCTTAAAACTTGAGGCGAATATTTTTTTAAAAATTCGTCGATAGTTATAAAATTGCCGGAACTTTTTGACATTTTTTGTCCGTTAACCAGCAAAAATCCGGTATGCATCCAAAATTTTACCATCGGTTTTTTCCCCGATGCCGATTCTTGTTGCGCTATTTCCGCTTCGTGATGAGGAAATTTTAAATCAATAGCTCCGCCATGAATATCATATTGCGGACCAAAATAATATTCGGTTATTGCCGTGTCTTCTATGTGCCATCCGGGACGCCCCTTTCCCAAGGGAGAATTCCAAAAAGGTTCCTGAGGTTTTGAAAATTTCCAAAGGCAAAAATCGGCTTTATTTTTTTTCTCCAAGTTGTCGTCTATTCTTGAAACGCCATCTTCCGATTGTTGAACAGTTCTTCGGGCGAGTTTCCCATAATCTTCAAATTTCGAAACGTCAAAATAATATCCGTCACTTATTTTATAGGCAAATCCTTTTTTGATAAGATTTTGGACTTGTTTTATAATTTGAGGAATATGTTCCGTGGCTCTGGCATATTTATTGACAGAAATTATTTCAAGCTCTTTTTCGTTTTGATGATATTTTTTTTCATACAATCTTTCCAACTCTTTCCAATTTAACGATTTTTCTTTGGCTCTTTCTATTATTTTATCGTCTATATCGGTGATGTTTTGAAGATAATTAATTTTCCATCCTTGGTGGCGCAAATACCTTACTATAATATCAAACGCCAAATAAGTTCTGGCATGACCTATATGCGGATTATCATAAGGCGTGATTCCGCAGACAAACAAACGAATCTCTTTTTTTGTTCTTGAAAAATTTTTTTTTACTTCCGACAAAGAATCGTAAATTAACATATTTTCATTTTATATTTATGTTGACAATTAATCAAAGCGTATTGAATGAATTTTAGATCATTTAGCCGATCTTGAACAATTGACTGAATGCAAAATTTGATGTATTATTTGAAAAGAACCTTAACCAAAAGAGGGGGGGGCGACAAAATGTTTCATGACATGGGAATCCTCGAAGCTTTAATTCTTTATTTTGTTTCCGGATTGTTTTTTGGTGCATTCTTTTTCGGTGGCAAAAGGATTCTGCGTGAATGGGATGGATATGGTTTTTTGAGAGCATTTGTCGGTATGATTTTCTTTTTACTTGCTCTGGCTTCTGCTGTTTTTTGTCTGGCGTCTTTAGTTGTCCTTTTTGCCAAGGTTTTTTGGCTGACTATCGCATGCATCGCCATTCTTTTGGTTATTGTATTTCGTATGTAATGTAAATTAGTTTTTTAAAACGGCTTTTTGATTAAAGCCGTTTTTTTATTATTTTTTATTAAAGCCAATTTTTCTTTTTAAATATGGCAGTCATTATTAAAAGCAAAACAACTGTAATTCCCGCCAGTATCCAAAAATCATAAGGAGTTTTTCCAACAATCGGTCGAGAGTTTGTATCAATAGTAAAAAGAGCCAGCAATACCATTAGCGGGAATGTCATAAATGCCAAAACAGAAAATCTTTGCATTATTTTAGTCATTCCAATAGTTAGCATTTGAGTGTTGGTTTGCTCGAAAGATTCTATTGTTTCTTTATAATTTTCACATGATTGCATCACCTTAAGGAAATCTCCTTCAAGGTCTGAAAAATAAACCTTGCTACCGTCGCCGAAATAATCAGGCCCGATTTTGTTCAAGGAGTTAAAAATGCTTGTTTGTGATTTGGTGATCAGATGATAACTTAATAAATCTCTTTTGACGTATGATATTTTTTCCAAAAGCTCCCGCTCTTTATTTTGAAAAAGATTGTTTCTTATGTCTTCTATTTTTTCATCGATATGTCTTAACTGTCTTAGTGAAAATAAAAGACACGATTCCATTAGATAGTAAATCAATCTTGAAGAATCTCCGCTAAGTAATCTGTCCTTATAATTTTCGTTTTCTTCTATCTTATCTTCAATCATTTGTATCGGTTCAAGTGTGTCATAAGTCACGGTGATAACGGTATTTTTTATTATTAAAAAATCAACCTCGTTTTTTCTAGAAACTTTTTCCATTGAGTCGTAAACAGGCAATTGATAGACAATAAACATATAGTCGCCATAAATCTCAACCTTTGATCTTGCCGATGGTTGGGACAGCTCTTCTATAATTATTGGATGAATATTGAACTCTTTTCTTAAAGCCTCGAGTTCTTTATTGTTCGGCTTTACCAAATTTATCCAATTAACTTTTCCTTTTTTTATTATCATATTTTTGTTATTTATTATTTTTTTAATTATATCAGAGTAGGGGATTTTGTTAAAGAATGAGCGATTTTATCAAAGGATGATGAGTTTTGTTGTCAGATTTGCTGTTTAGAACAAGTTTTGATTTCTGAAGAATATATCCGTCAAGTATCTCACGATCGTGAGATGCTTGACGGAATCGTTTTTGGAGATTACAATTTGATTAAATATTTTTTGGTGAGTATTTATTAATATTTAAAAATTATAATCACATATGAAAGGCGAAATAATGTTTAAAATCCTATCTTCTTTGGATGAGGGCAAGGATACAGCCATTGACTTGCTGGGTTCTTATCTTATCTGCGGAATGTCTTATAACCCCAACAAGGCCTTTTCTTGCGCAAAGGATTTTTTGGAAATCAGAAAAGGAAATAGACATAAGAAAATTGAAGCAAGAGAGCAAGTGAGAAAATTTTATTCTTTTGTCGGTTATCTTGAAAAAGACGGCCTTGTCAGAAAAGAAGAAATAACCGGAGAAATGAAAGTGTCTATTACCAGCAAGGGCAAGAAAAAGCTTGAATATTTAAAAACATCAAAAACTCTCTGGTTTCCTTCAAATAAATATCCTCAAGATGTTTCCGAAGATATTAAAAAATCGGATAATTTGGAAAATGAAAAAATAGTTACCGTGGTGACTTTTGATATACCGGAAAAACAAAGATCAAAAAGAGATTGGTTAAGAACCGCTTTGGCTAATATGAACTTTAATATGGTCCACAAAAGCGTTTGGATGGGAGGGGATAAAATACCGGAAAAATTTTTTAAAGATATGAAGGATTTAAAAATTAGCGACTATGTAGAAATATTCAGTATAGATAAAGCCGGTTCTTTAAGAAGGTTAAATCTCGGTGATCAGAAAAAAATTCAAGCAAGAACATAATGATAAATCTTTAGTTTTTTAAGTTGAGCCGGCTACGATTTTATTGATTTTTTGAAATTTTAGAATCTGTCAAGTATCTCACGATCGTGAGATACTTGACAGAATGGATTTTAAGAATAGAATAGAATGGTTTGGAAGTAAAATTGTTTTTGATTGAAGGTCATTTATAAATTATTAAGGCGACATAAAATAATATTTAAATTTTTAAATAAAAATATGGATAAAAAAGAAAACGAATCAAAAGAGAAAAATGTTTCAAATAATGATGTAAATAATCAGTCGTCCGATAATTCAAGTTCGAGCGCTTCTGAAATTGATTTGTTAAAAAAACAATGTGATGAATATCTTGACGGATGGAAAAGAACTAAAGCCGATTTTATAAACTATAAGAAAGACGAATCAAAAAGATTGGACTCGATTCTAAAATTTTCCAATGAAACGATTATCAAAGACTTATTGAATGTTTTGGATAGTTTTGATCTGGCGATTCAGTCGTTTGGCGAAGATTCAAAGTTGGAAAAAGGTATTTATTTAATCAGAGCTCAGATGGAAGATGTTTTAAAAAAATATGGGCTTGAGAGAATTATGGTTTCTACCGGTCAAGAATTTGATCCGGCATTGCATGAAGCGATTGCTGTCGTTGAATCGAATGAGCCGTCGGGAACAATAGTGGATGAAGTTGAAAAGGGCTACACTCTTTCGGGAAAACTTATTAGAGCGGCAAGAGTAAAAGTTTCAAAATAAAAAAATAATTAATTAATCATTTTAAAAAACATGTCAAAAATTTTAGGAATTGATTTGGGAACAACTAATTCGGCAATGGCGATTGTTGAGGGCGGAGAGCCGAAAATTTTAGAAAATGTCGAAGGTGCCAGAACCACTCCTTCGGTTGTTGCAATTAGTAAATCAAATGAAAGGTTGGTTGGAATGTTGGCAAAACGTCAAGCTGTGGTCAATCCCAAGAACACGATTTTTTCGGTTAAAAGATTAATTGGAAGAAAATTTTCCGATTCCGAAGTAAAGCGTGATGTTAAGTGGCTTCCTTATGAATTGAAAGAATCTTCAAGCGGAGGAGTTGAAATAAAAATGGGAGAAAAATATTACACACCTGAAGAAATTTCGGCAATGATTTTGTCAAAATTAAAAGCTGACGCTGAAGCAAAAATCGGAGAAAAAATAGAAGAAGCGGTTATTACCGTGCCGGCTTATTTTGATGATTCTCAAAGACAAGCGACGAAGAATGCCGGAGAAATCGCCGGACTCAAAGTCAAAAGAATTATAAATGAGCCGACTGCCGCCGCTTTAGCTTACGGATTTAACAAAGGGAAAAACGAAAAAATTTGCGTATATGATTTTGGTGGCGGAACTTTTGATATTTCCGTTCTTGAAATCGGAGACGATGTAGTTGAGGTTAAAGGAACCGGAGGAGATACTCATTTGGGCGGAGATGATTTTGACAGAGTGATAATGGATTATTTGGTTGGAGAATATAAAAAATCGGAAGGCATCGATCTTTCCAAAGATCCGTTGGCATTACAAAGATTAAGAGAGGCCGCTGAAAAAGCAAAGCATGAACTTTCTACGGTTACAGAAACAGAAATTAATTTGCCATACATAAGCTCGGATGCTTCCGGTCCGAAACATTTCTTGATGAAAGTGACAAGAGCCAAACTTGAAGATTTAGTCAAAGATATGGTTGATAAATCAATTGAATTGGTAAAACAAACAATTTCCGAAACCGGACTTAAAATTCAGGATATCAATGAAGTCATTTTGGTTGGTGGTCAAACCAGAATGCCGGCGATACAACAAGCGGTTAAAAATCTTTTCGGAAAAGAACCTCACAAAGGAATCAATCCCGATGAAGTAGTTGCCGTAGGAGCGGCAGTGCAGGCCGGTATTTTCCAAGGAGACGTCAAAGATGTTTTATTACTTGACGTGACCCCGCTTTCTTTGGGAATAGAAACTATGGGAAATATTTTTACTCCTATTATAGAAAAAAATACAACCGTCCCGACTTCAAAATCTCAAATTTTTTCAACCGCTTCAGACAATCAAACATCCGTTGAAATTCATATTTTGCAGGGAGAAAGAACTATGGCGGCAGACAACAAAACTTTGGGCAGATTTATTTTGGACGGCATTCCTCCGG
Organism: bacterium; assembly: GCA_021812345.1. GTDB lineage: Bacteria > Patescibacteriota > Minisyncoccia > UBA6257 > JAGOQP01 > JAKAHY01. Next base: position 23,042 of record JAKANP010000001.1, read on the forward strand.
CGCCAAGAGGCATTCCTCAAGTTGAAGTTTCTTTTGATATTGACGCTAACGGAATATTGAATGTCTCAGCCAAAGATAAAGCCAGCGGAAAAGTGCAATCGGTTAAAATTGAAGCTTCCACCCAGCTTTCTAAAGATGAAATAGAAAAATTAAAAAATGAAGCGGCCGCTCACGCCGAAGAAGATAAGAAAAAAAGAGATGAAGCGGATATTAAAAATCAGGCGGAGCAATTGGTTTATCTGGCTCAAAAAAATGTTGGGGAATGGAAAGATAAAATAAGCGCCGAAGTTAAAAGTTCAATAGAAAATAAAATTTCTTCTCTCAAGGATGCTATTTCAAAAAATGACATTGAATCTATAAAAAGCGCATCGGCAGAACTTTCTCAAGAAGTCCAGAAAATAGGCCAGTCGATGTATTCCTCGGATAATAACAACCAGAGTCAGCAACAGGAACCTCCAAAAGAAGGAGAGCAACAAAACTAATTTGAAGCTTTCTTAAAAAAAGTGTTTGAGTTATAATTAAAGATGTTTTTCAAAGATAATTAAAAATAAACATTAAATATTTATGATTGGTTTGGAACATCCTCAACACATTGGTCAAGTTAAAAGCGAAAGTTTTTCTAATTCTGTTTATATCGGAGCGTTCTCTTATTGGAAATTCGGCATTCTTTGTTTTCTTACAGCCGGCTTTGGATTTGTTTCAAGTTATCTTATAAACAATTCTTTTTTGATTGGCGGTTCCAATAAAATTCAGATGCTTGCCTGGGGTAGTGCTTCTCTTGTTTTATTTCTTATTTTATCCGCTTTGGATATTATCTTTGTTAACAGAAATTGGGCGGTATCAGTTTTAATGGGAATCGGCGGGCTTTCTTTAGGGGTGGGAATTTTGAATTTCAGTCAAAATTCTTTGCTGGTTATAGCGGCGGCTATAATTGTTATGATTTCTGCCGGATTGTCGGCAAAAAATCTTTCAGAAAATTCTTTAAAAATACAATTTTTTAAAACATCCAACACGGTTTTAAAAGGAGTTATTCTTGCGGCGGCGATTATAGCCGGATTTGTTTTCTTCAATAAATTTTCCTCCGAGCCGTTAGGCGGAAATAATCCGATATTGCCTCAAAGCTTTTTTGAGAGTGCGGTAAATGAAATTTCGAAATTTATCAGCCCGTCGTTGGGAGGATTGGATTTTTCTTTGTCTCTTAACCAGATTGCTTCTCAGGCGGTGGATGCTCAAATAGCTTCAAACTCAAATGCCGCTTTTATTTCTCAAGCGCAAAAGGATTTGATGATTTCTTCCATTGTTGATCAATACAAGCAAAGATTATCTTCAATTTTCGGCTCAACGGTGAATCCGGATGAAAAACTTTCTTCTTCTCTTTATTCGGCCTTGATAAATAAAATAAATAATTTGCCGGATTCAACACGTAATTGGGTTTTAATAGGTGGCGCGATTTTGATGTTGTTGACTGTCACTGCGGTTTCGCCGATAATCCGTCCGATAATAATACTTTTTGCTTTTGTTTTTTACGAAATTTTATTGGCAATTAATTTTGGAATGGTGATCAGTGAAACCAAAAGCAAAGAAACGGTTGTTATGCCCTAGTTTTAATTTACATTTTAGTTTTTCATTATGGATTATTATGAAATTTTAGGCGTCTCCAAAAACGCTTCTGAAGATGATATTAAAAAAGCTTTTAGAAAATTGGCTCATAAATATCATCCGGATAAAGCCGGCGGAGATGAAAAAAAATTTAAAGAAATAAACGAAGCCTATCAAGTGCTTTCCGATTCCAAAAAACGCGCTCAATATGACAGATTCGGAAAAAACTTTCAAAATCAACAGGGATTTGGCGGCCAAGGATTTGGCGAAGGAAATCCGTTTGCCGGTTTTGATTTTTCCGGAGGACAATTTAACGGCGATTTTTCAAATTTTAATTTTGGCGGTCAAGGTAACTGGGAGGATTTGGAAGATATTTTCGGCTCATTTTTTGGAGGAGGCGCAAAGCAGAGTCGCCGTCAAAAAGGAAACGACATTCAAGTCGTTTTGGATATAACTTTGAAAGAAGCTTTTTTTGGAGTTAAAAAAGATATTTCATTCAGAACTTTTGTTGTTTGCCAAAAATGCGACGGATTAGGGTATGACAAATCAGCGGGAGTCAAAAAATGTTCAAAATGCGGAGGGACCGGACAAATCAAGGAAAAGCACTCCTCTTTTTTTGGAAATTTTGTTCAAGTTAAAGAATGCGATAAATGTTTTGGTTCCGGACAAGAGCCTAATAAAATTTGTAGCGAATGTGGAGGTTCGGGAAGAATTATGGGAACAAAATCTATTTCGGTGGATGTTAAAGCCGGAGTTTATAGCGGGCAAATGATAAAAATTCAAGGTCAAGGAGAAGCATCTTTAAGAGGAAAGCCGTCAGGAGATCTTTATATAAAAATAAACATTTTACCGGATAAAAAATTCAAACTTAGCGGAGATGATATTTTTACCGAAAAAGAAATCAAATTATCGGATGTTTTAAAAGAAAAAGAAATAGAAATTGAAAGCGTAAGCGGTGATAAAATAAAAATTTTAATTCCGCATGATTTTAATTTGAATGATCGAATTACCATAAAAGGGGAAGGAATGAAAAGAAACTCCGGTATTTTAGGCAAAGTCGGCAGAGGCGATTTGATTGTTAATTTTAAATTAAAAACTCCCAAAAAATTATCTTCCAAATCAAAACAATTGGCGGAAGAATTATCAAAAGAGCTTGAAAAAGACGGCGATTGATTGTATTATTTTGTCGTTATTTATTTTTTTTAAAAAGCGCCCGTAGCTCAGCTGGTAGAGCAGCTCCCTTTTAAGGAGATGGTCGAAGGTTCGATTCCTTCCGGGCGCACAAAATAATGCCGCCTTGTCATGAGGCGGTATTATTTTGCTCGAGAAGGAATCGAATAGAGAGGGGTCGGGAGACGCTTAGTCTCCCGTGTAGGAAAACAGCAAAGCGTCAGAAACCGAGGGTTTCTGACGAAGCGCGTTTAGCGTCCGAGGTGAGATTCCTTCCGGGCGCACAAATAACAAAAATACCCCATCGGGGGTGTTTTTGTTATGGTGTGTCAGAAAAGAAATCGAATGCGAACCCCCGTGTTGGAAAATAGGAGCGAAGCGACGTAAGAAACCAGAAGGTTTCTTAAGTGGGGGTCGGGGGTAAGCGGTGAGATAGCGAAGCGTCCTTCCGGGCGCACAAAATAATGCCGCCTTGTCATGAGGCGGTATTATTTTTTTATTTTAATTCAATGTGTTAAAATGCTTTTATGTTGATAAAAAGGATTATAAATTATTTTGATAAATTTGAAGATAGAGTAAGGCACGGATTGAGCCATCACCCGGTTATCTATGCAATTATAGGAGGTTTTGCCACGGTTATTTTTTGGAGAGGAGTTTGGTTGTTTATGGATTACTTTGATTTTATGACTCCGGTTTTTTCAATAATTTTGAGTGTTGTTGTTATGTTAGCTACCGGAACTTTTGTTTCGTTTTTCATTGGAGAATCGATACTTATATCTGGATTAAAAGCCGAGAAAAGAGCCGACCAAAAAACGGAAAAAGAGCTTTTTGACGAAGAGATGAGATTAAAAAGAGTCGTTTCGGAAATTGATGAAATCAAAAAGATAATAGAAGAAATAGAATCCATAAAAAAAGACGTGTCTGAGATTAAGGAGAAATTAACTAAATGATTTTTTGTTTAATTCAACACCTATGATTTATCAGGTTTGTTTTCAAAGAATATTTTAGTATGATATAATAAAATGGTCGAAAATATAATTAATAATTAATAATTAAAAATAAAAAATGAATAACAAAATAAAATTATTTATTTCCGTTTTTTTGGTTTTTGGACTAATCGCTTTCGGAGCTTTTCAATTAAGTAAAGCGTTTGCCGATCAGGAAAATGGAGATAACAGTAGCGCGAGTAGTAATAACGGCAATAGTAATAGCAACAGCGGATTAAATGGAATAGGTAGCATTGTCAGAAATTTGGCTCAGAGTCAAGGTCAGGAAGGAGAAAGCCAAACCGAGAGTCAGAGTCAACAAGGTAGTGATAATCAATTTGGTCAAAACGGAAATTCTTTTTCAATCAGCAATTCAGGAATGGTTTCGGTTAACGGCGCCTCACTGGTTTCCGTTTCGGGAAATTCTTTTACGGCTAAAGTTTTCGGACTGACTTTGAATTTTATCACCACTTCTTCAACTTCTTTAATGTGGCAAGTTTCATCCGCTTCTTCTACGGTAGTTTCAATCACCGATATGAAAGTGGGGGATTCAATAAATGTTAAAGGACAGATAGACAGCTCTTCTGGACTTGTAAATGCAACTCAAGTTATGGACCAGAGCTTGAATCAACAAAATATTTCAAGCATTCAACAACAGATTCAGAATCTTTTGAATCAATTGAATCAATTAAGAAATCAACTTAATCTTCAGACTGGAACCGGAAGATAAGTTTTTGATCTTAAGCTTGGATATAAAACACGCGCGTTGCGCGTGTTTTTGATTGCAAATTAACATATATTTAATGTTAATTTGTTAACTTGACAATTATTTAATAATATGATAAGATAACAACCGAACAGTCAAGATCAAACAAGTGATGTAATAAAAATGAAATTCGACGTTTGATCTTGAGGAAAGGAGAGAGTGTGCTTTGAACCGTTATCTCCCCAAGCTAATAGCTATCAAGTTTTATAGATAGCCAAAACCTGACCATCCCGGGGAGAATGGTCAAAAAAGTGGAGGACACGTATGTCCATGTCATACTCGCTGGGTGATACTATCCCGTAAGAGAAAAACCAGGCCCTCTTGCGGGGTAGTAAAAAAAATCCGTCTAGCCAGCGGTTGGAAGAGTCTTGGGGGTGGCTCTTCCCGTAAAAAATACCCTCAAAAAATCCGATTTGTCACCCAAAAATGAAGTCGATGAGAGGGGTTTACGAGGGCGCCCTTCTCATCAAAAAAAAGCCCTCTTTGTACACTGGGCGCTACATCTTTGTAGCGCCTTTTTTTATTTATAAAAAAATCTCCGCTTAAAAGCGGAGAAAAATAAAGTGTGCTGATTTAAAATTTGTTAATTGCCAATTATTAATTGAGAGGACAACTCAGGTTGTTCCAATCATCCAGCGTTGATACCAGTGAAAGCATCGTATTTCTATTTCCGCTTGAAAGAGCGGAATTAACGCTACTAATAACACCAGAAGCGGAATCTGGATAACGCATATTCGGATAAGAGCTATTCAACAAAGCGGCGACAGCGCTTCTCAAAAGAATTTCTGCCGCTCCTTCGGTAGTTGAACCGCCTTTGAAATAAAGAGCTCCAATCAAAGATGAATTTCCCAAATTTGAATACAAATTTGAAGCGTAGAAAACGCTTGAAACGGTTTGATTTGGAGAGTATCCGGTGGCTCCCCAAGATCCTGGATGATTTTTCCAGTATCCTGGAGAACATCCTCGATTACTTGGAGTTGGAGTCTTGGTCGGAGTTGTGGTCGGTGTTGGCGGAGGAGTCGGAGTTCTTGTCGGTGTTGGAGTTGCAGTAGGTGTAAACGGAGGAGTCGGAGTTTTTGTTGGTGGTGGAGGACAAGTCGGGGTAGCAGTCGGCGGCGGAGGGGTCGGAGTTTTTGTCGGGGTAGCAGTCGGCGGTGGAGATGTCGGAGTAGCAGTTGGAGTTGGAGGACAAGTTGGTGTTCTCGTTGGTGTTGGAGTCGGGTTTGAACAATTGTTGACGGTTGTGCTTACTGTATTGCTATTTACCCAAACACTGAAGTTTGAATATTCCTTTGAAGTAATCTTAGCGGTGTTATAAATAATATTTGGCTGAACGCATGCGGGCTTAATTGTTGAAAATTCCGTATCGCCTTCAATTGTAGAGTTAATACTATTTATTTTTCCTGTCCAAGCCACCCATCCGGATTGTCCCGGAGTCAAAATTCCCGCATTCCAAGTAAGAGTTCTTGAACTAGGAGAATACAAAGGAATATTTAGATATCCGGAAACAACATTCGAGCTATGACTTTCACTTATGAAAGTAAGTTTTGGACTTACAACGTCAATTACCTTTACGCCTCCACCGGTGCAATTTGCCGTTCCGACGTTTGAAAAAGTAATTGTGTAATTCAACGAGTCGGAATCGCAAGCTTGAGTTTTGTCAACCGTTTTTTGAATTTGAAGCAAACATTGGCCGAATACCGGCGGCGTTGCTGTCGGAGTTGCGGTTGGCGTGGAAGGAGGGGGCGTTGGAGTTGTTGTCGGAACAGGCGTTGGCGTTTCGGTGGGCACAGGAGGAGTCGGAGTGCCTGTCGGTACCGGAGTCGGGATGCACCACGAAGGCAGCGCTCCGCTTCCGTAAGGGAAATTGTATTCTCCTTCAACGAACAAAAGCGTATCCCCGTTTGATCCCGGGATTCTAAAAGCAATTGATCCCGTTTCAGCCGGCAGATTCAAATCGGCAATTGAAATCGGTTGGACTCCCCAAACATTAATATTGCGAATGTCTATCAGATTTCCTTGACTGTCGTATGCCTCAACCGAAAGCGGTTGAAGATAATTTGAGTCGTTTGGAAAATACGACGGCATCATCGGGACAAAATTCCAGTTCCAAATCAAAGCCGTTGTGTTTGTGTTCAAACTTTTTTGATTGTTGAATTCGATAATTCTGTATGAACAGAAGTCAAAACACGAATAATCGGATCCGGACATAAGCAGTCTGTCGGCTTCAACCTTCTGACCGTCCTTGTTTAGGTAATAATAATTTCCCCAAAAATATTCCAAATCTCCTTGCCACCAATCCAAATCCAATTTGACAAATCCGGTCAGAAATCCGGGGAGTGTATCCGCCGAGTGATATTTTCCGTCGGCTGGAGAAATTTTTCCTCCAAGTTCCGATTGAATTCTGTCGATTTCGGAAACGCTGAGACTGGTTCCATCGGGCGATTTTCCGTTGATAATCCAATCCTTAAGATCGATGGTTTTTGTCCCATTTGCGGGAATAGTCACATATGCTCTGGCAACTTGAATTCTCCAGTTGGAATAAATCGTAAGCCAAAACGGAGCGTTGTAATTTGATTTATTTCCAATCGTCATCTCTGTTGTTTCAGGCGAATCGATTCCCACTGCAAAATATGGCAAGAGCAAAGAATTTGAGGGAGTCGGAACGGGATTTCTGTTGCTCCACATTCCGGCCGCAATTGTTGTCAACGCAATCAAAATCAAAAACGTCAAAACAAGTCCGGTTTTCTTTTTCATCCTTTAACCTCCCTTTTTTTCAAGCGCGCTTTTAAAAAAGCGCGTCCTAAAACATATAATCACAAAATATGTCGATGTTGTCAATTGAATCCTTAAAGTGTAAATTATCTGTTTTTATATAAATTTACATTGATTTTAAAATTGGAAAATCATTTAAAATGTATTAAAATTATCTTAATTGGCTACGCGATGCTGATGTTTGGTGCCGATTATAAAAATAATTTGAATTATAAATGATAAATAAGAAATTATATTTTTTATTATCGATTGTAATTATTTGTGTATCGGCGATTATATTTTTATTAAGACAAGGTCAAGAAAATCAATTAAAGCCGGACAATTTAAACAGTATGATTATCCAAAGTTCCGATTTTAAAAATAATGATTTTATTCCGATTGTTTATACATGTGAAGGCGAAAATATTTCTCCCCAGCTTGATTTTTCAAAGGTGCCCCAAAATGCCAAATCTTTGGCATTGATTATGGATGATCCCGATGCGCCAAGAGGAACCTTTACTCATTGGATTATGTGGAATATTTCTCCTGATACAAAAACTATTTTTCAAAATAGTGTTCCGCCCCAAGCTGTTCAAGGATTAAACGGCGCTAATAAAACGGGGTATATAGGGCCTTGTCCTCCATCCGGCACTCATCGTTATTTTTTTACTCTCTATGCTTTAAGCGATTTGATAAGCATATCAAAAGATTCCAATGTGTTAGAATTAAAAAATGCGATGTCGGGAAAAATAATAGAAGAAGCTCAAATATTTGGTTTATATAAAAAACAAAAATAATTTTCTATTTTCAGATTATTTTAAAATATCAATGACAAAGGAAAAACAATCAAAAGCTCATAAACATTTTCTGGTCACTTATCCTATATCAACGGGGCAAAAATTATATTCTATTTTTGTAACACCGATGTTGGCGGTAATTCTTATAGTTTTAGCAATCAAAGTGTTTTCTCTTTTCCCCGGAGCTCCTCAGCCGATTATCTATGCTTCGGTGGTAAGAGCATTTTTTTACACATTTTTCCGACTTCTTGTGGCTTATATTTTTGCGATAATTATAGCTATTCCGCTGGCGCTTTTGGCGGATTCAAATCCAAGGGCGGAAAAATTTTTATTACCGACTTTTGATATTATAGAATCGGTTCCGGTGCTGGCATTCTTTCCTTTGATTATAGCTATTTTTATAAAATACGGATCTTTTGAAATGGCGGCGATATTTATTTTATTCTTGGCAATGCTTTGGAATATTGTTTTCAGTTTAATCGGCGGATTGAAAGTTGTCCCAAGCGACATAAAATCAGCCGCAAAAATTTTTGGCCTAAAAAGATTATCTTATTTTTGGGAGATGACAATGCCTTCCAGCGTTCCTTATCTTATTACCGGATCTTTATTGGCTTGGGCTCAAGGATGGAACCTTATTATAGTGGCGGAAGTTCTTCATACCTACATACCCGGAGGAAATTCCAGTTCCGATTTATTCGGCATAGGCAGTATGTTGGTTAATTCCGCCGCTTCAAACGAGCAATCTCTTTTTATAATTGCCATCGTCACAATGATTGTTGGAATAGGAATTATTAATTTTTTTGTTTGGCAAAAATTATTGCATTATGCGGAACGATTCAAATTTGAATAATATAATTGTTTTTGAAAAAGTCGGGAAAATATACGAACCGCAAGGCGACGTCGCTTTAAAAAACGTAAGTTTTTCTGTTTCAAAAGGGGAGTTTGCCTGTATTATTGGTCCTTCAGGATGCGGTAAATCCACCATTTTAAAAATAATTTCCGGACTGGACAAAGAAAGTTCCGGCGACATCATCATTCCAAAAAATATTTCGATGGTTTTTCAAAACGGAGCTCTTTTCCCGTGGCTTACCGCTTATGAAAATGTTGCTTTGGGCGCAAGAGTAAAACAACAAGACAAATATGAAATTGATTTTATCTGTCAGAAATACATAAAAATGATGAAACTTTCCGAATTTGCCGATAAATATCCAAGAGAACTTTCGGGCGGTCAGCGACAAAGGGTGGGAATTGCCCGGGCGCTTGCTGTTGACCCGGATGTTTTACTTTTGGACGAGCCGTTTTCGGCGTTGGATGCCAAAATCACCGAAGAGCTTCATCAGGATATTTTAAGCATGTGGCAACAAACTCAAAAAACTATTGTTATGGTTTCTCATTCAATAGAAGAAGCCGCCGCTTTAGCCGATAAAATAATTTTAATGAAAACAGGATTAATTCAAAAAGAATTTAAAATAAACTTATCAAGACCTCGCCATGAACAGGCCCCAAGTTTTCAGGAGTTGGTCAATCAAATCAGAAGAGAATTTTTTAAATAATATTTATTTTAAAACAATAAATAGAACTATCGCGATAATTGCGACTTGAGAAAATATTCCCCAAAAAACCGATGGTTTTATTTCTATAATTTGATGAACCGCAAAATGTATTTTTTGAATTGATTTTAAAAACTTTGTTTTAAAAATCCAATACGCAAACTGCAGGGCATCGGGAAACATTCCCGCAAATGCTCCCATCAGCGCTATTTCTTGGTTTTTCAATCCGTCTTTTGAAAAAATCAAAAACGACAAAACAAATCCTAAAATTAAATCAATCAAAACTTTTAATAAGTCGATTATAAAATCTTTTCCGAATTTTACTCCTCCATTGAGCGGATCTTCGGGATTTTTTTTGTGTGATTTTATTTTATAATCCCAATGAGGAATCGCATCCAGAACAAAGTGGCTTAAAAAAGCGGCGCAAAATCCCAATATCGGATTTGATGGAAAAAGTTCGGCTACTGCGGCACCAACTACGGCATGAGTTGTTAGTATCATGATTTGTTAAATATTAATGCGATATTTTTTCTGTTGTCGTGGAAGTTGAAGTTTCGGTTTTTAAGATTTTATTTTTTAAAGTTGTTGAGGCGGTTGTGGTTGAAATAATTGGCGGGACTGATGTGGGAGAGGGCGCGACTCCGGCAAAATCTTTGTAATTGGAAAATCCGTTCCATAGCGCCCATCCGACACCGCCGGCATCATCGCAGGCCTTTATCTGATCTTGAATATCTTGAGCGGTATAAACTCTTAATTTCCATGGAGAGATCGATTCAATATCGAATGCCTGCACCCAACATCTTAATCCGGCTATTTTCAGGGGATCATTTTTTATTTTTGACAACCCTTTTTCCAATGATTGATAAACTATCTGATAGGGATGGTTTCCCGGATCTTTTATACCCAATGAGCCGATAGCCCAATGGGAAGGATAAGTCATCGGCATCACATAATCAAAATTTTCAAAAGCATCTTTTGGGTTTTGACCGATGCCTTTTTCCGGATCGACAAAGGTCGTTCCGAAAATATCGGCTGAAATAGGCCGTCCGTATTTTTGTCTCACTTCCGTATTTAAAAATTCAAAAAAAGATTTTATCACCGGCTCTCTTTGTTCTATCGGAGTCTGACTTTGAGCTTCATCGGGTCCTCCATAACGGACATAGTCGTAATTAATTTCGTCAAACCCAAGGTCAATGGCTTCTTTGGAAACTTCCGCTATTTGATTCCACCTGTCTTTTGAGCTCGGGTCATACCAGGGGGAGTTGGGTTCGTTTTCGTTCATTTTAAAAGAGACAATTCTGGCAATAAGATAAAATCCTTTGTCGTGCAGTTGAGATAAAATTGTTTTTATTTTGTTATCTGAAAAATCAAAAATTCCGCCGTTGCTTGAACGAATATCGACAACTAAAGAATTTATCCCGTTTCTTTGAGCCGCAAGAATAATTTGATTTAATTTCCCGATTGATTCAAAGGAATAATAAGTCACGTAAAAAGCCTTGAGAGTTTTTGGCGTATCAAGATGAATGACTTTTATGTTATTTTGCGTGTTTATGTCCGCTAGCGCCAAAGCTTGAATGTTATTGGTTGAGTGGTTTTCAATGGGCGATGTCGGCGTAAGCGGAAGCGTAGCGGAATTTTTTTGATAAATAAGATTGTTTTTTGTCTGAAAAATTTCTTTTGCCGCTAACAAAACCAAAGCTAAGAATATTATAGTGTAGGTAGTTTTCATAATTTTAACGAATATCTAATACTATCACGAGAAGTGGAGTTTACAAATTTTTTTATGGTATAATTGATTTATGCTTGAAAAGAAAATTTGCCAAAAATGCGGAGGTCCGACAGAGGGGCGCGTTTGTGTCCGTTGCGGTCAGGAAATGGCGGAATGCGATCCGTCCCATCCTTGCGGCATCGAATACTGCAAGGCAAAATGTTTGAATTGCGGTAAATCGGAAGACAAGTGCGATTGTCGTTAATTTTTAATTGCCGGCGACATTTTAATTCGTTCGGCTTTGTTTTATTTTGATATGTATTTATTGAATTGGTTCCGCAAATACAAAAATGTTTTTGATGACCCGTCAAAACGACTTTTAAAAATAGAAATAGATTCGGAAGCTTTATCAAATAATGTTTCCAGATTCAGAACCCTTTTCCCGCGCCATTATTTGGGCGTAGTTTTAAAAAGCAACGCCTACGGGCACGGCCTTAAGGAAATGGGAAAACTTTTGGATAAAAACAAGGAAGTCGATTGTTTTGTCGTTGATAGTTTGGTGGAGGCAAAAACATTGCGTGATAACGGAATAAAAAAACCGGTTATTATTTTGGGATACATTCCACAAAATGCATTAAGACAATTAAAAAAAATAAAAGATGTCATATTAATAGTCAATTCCAAAGAACAGGCATTTATATTAAAAAATAAAATAAATTTTAAACTCAAAGTCCATATAAAAGTTGATACCGGAATGAATCGTCACGGCATTCCGGTTTCCGATTTGGTCGCAGTTATTGAAATTTTGCGTTCCAATAAAAAAATAAGCATTGAAGGAATGATGTCTCATTTAGCGGATGCCGACGGACTAAGCGGAGTTTCCACTCAGATGCAAATTCAACAGTGGCGCGCGGCTCTGGCTATTTATAGAAAAATTATCGGTCACAGGAAGGGGATTTTTCATTTTGCGGCAACTGCCGGTTCAAGATATTCGGGAATGGCGGAAAATAATTTAATTAGGGCGGGCATAGGAGTTTATGGTTTTGACAATACTCAAGATAACAGATTGAAAGTTCTGCCCGTTCTTTCGTTTTGGTCAAAAATCGCCAACATTAAAAAAATAAAAAAAGGGGAGAGAGTCGGATATAATTTCACTTATATAGCTCCAAAGGATATGACTATTGCCGTTGTTCCTTGCGGATACTATGAAGGAATCCCAAGGTCTTTAAGCAACATCGGATATTTTTATTATAAAAATATTCCGTTGCCGATAATTGGAATGATTAGTATGAATTTAACGGTTGTTGATATTTCTGATATTAAGGAGCCGATTTATCTGGAAGATGAAATTGAAATATATTCCGCCGATTTAAATAAATTAAATTCTGTTGGTAAGGTTGCCAAATTATGCAACACAATTCCTTATGAAATTTTAGTGCGTTTAGCGCCGACCATAAAAAGAGTAATAAGATAATATATTAACAAATCCTCCGTCCTTCGACTCCGCTCAGGACAAGCTCCCTCCTTCGCTAAATCTACGGAGGGCGAGCAAAATACTAAATACTAAATACAAAATACAAAATACATTTTTTACAAATCCTCCGTCCTTCGACTTCGCTCAGGACAAGTCTCTTCGACAAGCTCAGGACACCTCCTTTAGAAAAGGAGGAATTATAGAAGTTATCCACTACCCCCCCTTAAAAAGTATGTTATTATCTATAATAAGATAAATAAAATATAAAAAAATGTATCAAATAAGAAAGGAAGAATCTTTTACCCTTATTGAATTACTTGTCGTAATAGGTATTTTAGCTATTCTCACCGCAGCAGTTATTATCATCCTAAACCCCGCAGAATATCTCAAACAAACCAGAGATGTCACCAGAATGAATGACTTAGGTTCCATCAATCAAGCCTTAAATGTCTTAGAAACTCAAGGAGTAACCAGTTTTGGACTGGTTAACACCGTCTATGTCTCAATCCCTGATACCACCTCCACTTGCGCCAACTTAGGTCTTCCCACCCTCCCTTCCAATTATTCTTATCATTGTGTCTCCACCTCCACTCTCCAAAGTGTCAATGGAACAGGTTGGATTCCTGTGGACTTTACCCAATCTCCAACTCTTTCCTTCTCTTCTTTACCCATAGACCCCATCAACTCCACCTCTACAGGAGATTATTATACCTATACCTCAGGAGGATCTTGGGAACTGGATGCTATATTTGAATCCAATAAATACAGAGATAATACCACCCTTACCAAATCCAATCTTCCCGGTGTCTATGCCAAAGGAAACAACTTAACTCTTTCTCCTATCTATAACACCACAGGACTTGTGGGATACTGGCCTTTTGATGAAGGTTCGGGGACTATCGCTTATGACAAGAGTGGGAATGGGAATAATGGGACGTGGTATGGCACTCTTGGAAGTCAATGGATAGCAGGAAAGATCGGGGCATATGCCGGGTATTTTAATGGAAGTGACAATTACATAACAATTCCGTATAACAATTCATTTGATTCAAATGCAATCACTCTATCTGCTTGGGTATATAAACCACAAAATACGCCTTATCTTGGAATTGTTGGCCGAGGCAATGGTATTTCATATAACTTTTATCTCGGTGCTACTGGAGATGCTTTAAGATTTGATTTAAATTCTAATGGATTTACTAATTCCACATCAGTTGGAAATGATACTTGGACATATGTAGTAGCTACTTATGATGGGGTCTCAAATATGATGATTTGTGTGAATGGAATATGTAACAATTATTCAGCTGGAAGTGTAAATATTTTATCTACCTCGACACTTTCTATGGGTACTGAGGGTTGTTGTGGGGGGCGTTATTGGGTCGGTTCATTAGACGATGTTCGCATCTATAATCGCGCTCTTTCCGCATCTGAAATTCAAGCTTTGTACAATGCAACTAAATAATAAATAATAAAAAGAGAAGTTCTTCACTTCGTTCAGAATGACTCCTTGATTGTCATTCCGAGCTTGACTTGTCGGGAGAGGAATCCAGAGATCCCTCGTCACAGACTTCTCGGGATGACAAAGACCTTGGATTCCAAATCAAGTTTGGAATGACAGATAAAATGTATTTTGCAGGTTTTTTTATTTTTGTTGTTTATTAATATAATGATAAAATATAAAATATGGAAATAGAAAACTCACCACATAATCTAAAAGAAGAAAACAAAGACGATACGGAAAACAAAAAAATGGAATCAGAAATAACGGAATATATAAAAAATCTCGGGCTTTCTTGGAATGCGCTAAGTGGTAAAAAAATTCTTGAAATAGGTTCCGGTATGGGTGATTTTGGTTTGGTGGCAAAGAAAAAGAATATTGATGTTGTTTCGGTTGACCGATTTCCGGAATTGTATAAATACAGAGGAGGCATCAATAAGGGCATTAAATTTGTTAAAGCGGAAGCCGAAAAACTGCCGTTTACCGATAATTCCTTTGATTATGTTGTTTCTAGTGGGGCTCCTCCGACGCTTTCCGAGTCCAAAGAAGAATATCTGGCTCAGTCAAAAGAATTGCTAAGAGTTTTAAAGGTGGGAGGAGAATTAAGAATCTTTCCGGCTCTCGTTAGAATTGGTAAATGGGACAGCAATGATGATGGAGACGAAAGATATTTAAGTGATGAAAAAATTTCCGAAATGAGCAAAAATATTGTCAAAGAAATTTTGCCCGATGCTCAAGTCCAAAAAAACGGCAATCAATTTGAATCTCGGCCTTGGTTTGAGGAATATTTTTTAATAAAAAAACCGCTTATTTTTTCAAAGCGGTTTTTATTTTTTGAAGAAATGCTTGAATTTATTTGCAATATCAAAACAAAAACTCCAAAAAATAAAGACGATAGTTCCTATTAGTGAAATATGTTTTGAGTCGCTGTCACCGGTCATTTTGTCCATCCAATTTTCTTAGTAAATTTTATATTTCAAATCCGAAGAAATCAATTTTTTTATTTTTGATTTTTGCTTTAAAAAAAGCTACAATCTTTCTTATAATTTAAATTATTTTTAATGTTTTTAGAACTCAGAAAAAAATTTCTTGATTTTTGGAAAAGCAAGGGAAGTGTTGCGGTTAAATCTTCTTCTTTAATTCCCGATGATCCTTCGGTTCTTTTGACCACCGCCGGAATGCAACAGTTTAAAAAATATTATACCGGAGAGCTTAACGCCGATTCCGATTTTGGTTCCAATAGGACGGCGTCTATTCAAAAATGTTTTCGCACTTCCGATATTGAAGAAGTCGGTGATGACACCCACCTCACATTTTTTGAGATGCTTGGAAATTTTTCTTTCGGTCCCGTTAAAAACGACAGCCCCGATTCAATCAAAGAAAAAGGAGGATATTTTAAAAGAGCGTCCATTGTTTGGGCTTATGAGTTTTTGACTGACATTTTGGAAATTGCGCCCGAAAGAATAAGCGTGACAATATTCAAAGGCGATAAAGAAATTCCAAAAGATTCCGAATCTTATGCTATCTGGTATTCGGAAATCGGCATTCCGGAAAATAAAATAAAAGAAGGTTCGAAAGAAGATAATTTTTGGGGACCGACCGGTGCCGAGGGACCATGCGGTCCGACAACGGAAATTTATGTTGATGGCGTTGAAGTTTGGAATATAGTTTTTAACGAATTTTACAAGACGCCGACAAACGCCGATGACGCGCAAAATGACGCGGAAGAAAATGGTCGGCGCAAATCAGCGTTAGGTCCGCGTAATTCGGCATATGTAAAATTGAAAAATCCCGGCATTGATACCGGAATGGGATTTGAAAGATTGCTGTCTGTGATTGAAGGAGAAAAAAACGTTTTTGAATCGAGCGCGTTTAAACCGATAATTTCAAAGATTAAAGAACTTGCTCCAAATTCAAGCTATAGGGATGTCCGTCTTTTGGCGGATCACATAAGAGCTTCAATCTTTTTAATTTCCGATGGAATTTTGCCGTCCAATAAAGAAGCCGGATATATTTTAAGGAGATTATTAAGAAGAATAATCGCTACCGAAATAAAAGACGACATTCATTCCGACATTTTTGTCGGAGTTTATCCGGAAATAAAGAAACTTTTTGAGAATATTTATCCTGAAATTAAAAACGAAAAAGATATCGTCGGAACTTGGCTTGAAGAAAAAGAAAAATTTCAAGGAACTATCACTAAAGGTTTAAGAGAAATTCAAAAATATGAAAAAATAACCGGAGCCGACGCTTTTTATATTTATGAGTCGTTCGGTTTGCCGTTTGAATTGATAAAAGAATTGGCTCCCAAAAATTCCGTTAAGGAATTGGATTATAAAGATTTTGAATCAGAATTTAAAAAACATCAGGAGATATCCAGAGCCGGAGTTCAAAAAAAGTTTGGAGGTCACGGGTTAGTTTTGGATACGGGTGAATTAAAAGCCGGCAGCAGTGAAGAAATGCAAAAAGTTGTCAGAATGCATACCGCCACTCATTTATTGCATTGGGCGCTTCGTTCGGTTTTGGGAGAATCCGTTCATCAAATGGGTTCGGATATAAATCCTGAAAGATTGAGATTTGATTTTAATTTTGACAGAAAATTGGCTCCCGAAGAATTATCCAAAATAGAATCGATGGTTAATGAAGAAATAAAGAAAAATCTGCCTGTTTATTTTGAAGAAATGTCAAAAGAAAAAGCGGTTAAAATCGGAGCGCTGGCTTTTTTTAAGGAAAAATATCCGGACAAGGTAAAAGTTTATTTTATAGGAGATCAAGACCATCCGTTAAGCAAGGAATTTTGCGCCGGACCTCATGTCAATTGGACTCAAGAAATAGGGAAAATAAAAATTTTAAAAGAAGAATCCGTCGGCAAGGGGATAAGAAGAATAAAAGCAACCGTTATTTAATTTTATAAAATGAGTGATTTTGGGGAAAAAGTAAAAAATCAATTTCAAAAACAAAGATGGGCAATCTTGATTTTTGATTATGATGGACTGGAAATAAGAAGAATAACTTACAATCCGAAACTCCTAAAGACTTCGGAAAAAAATCCGATTTTTTTCAAAAATGTCTCGGAGAAGAATTTTCGTTCAAAAAAAAATCTTAAATTTGTTTTGAATTTATTGTTTTTTCCGTTCAAATATAAAATAGGAATTATCGCTCCTCAAAATGTCTGTCATTCAAAATACTTCTCCATCAATCTTGAGAGAAGAAATCGTCTTAATCCAATCCAAAAAGAAGAAATCTCTCATTTTTTCTCGCAAAATTTGTGGAAATTTATAGAAATAAATAAGAAAGAATTTTCTCAGAAAAACGGATATGACGATCTTGGGGTAGTGCTTGCCAATAATTGGGTTTCGGTATCTATATTGGATAAAAAAACAATGGATAATTGTGACGACATTTTCGGCAAAACAGGAAAAAAAATAACTTTCGGCATATTGCAAACATTTATCAGTAGGAATTTTTTGGATTCTCTTTCAAAAATGATACCGGTTAAAAGAGCGACATTAAAGAGTTTTCATGAATACGGTTTTCAGCTTCCATTTTCAATTTTAATGGCTCATCTAAAAAGCTCAAAGGCAAAAAATAAAAAGTTTATTTTTGCCGATATTAAGGAAAACGAAACAAGAACTACTCTATTTGACGGAGAGAGTATGTTTTTTTTGGATGTGTTTAATTTTGGGAGCAGATCTCTTTACGAAGCGGTTAATCATTTTTTTGGGATAGATTATAAAACTTATTTGGAATTGCTGGACCGTTTGGTTAAAGACAATATTTCCAAAACCGCAAAAAATAAATTCCTGTCGATTTTTGAAAAAGAACTGTCTATTTTCAATAAAGGGATTTCTTCTTTCAAAAAAGAAACGAAAGCCGGCGCTGTCTATATTAATGGTGAATATCTATCGGATTATCTTAATATCAGAAGAAACCCTTCCAATATGATTATTTTTAAAAATGGATTTGATTCAATATTTTCCGTAAATTTAAAAGATGTCAATTTATCAAATTCTTTTAAAGCGGATTTGGGTTGTATGTTGGGAATTTCCCGCAATGAACAGATAAATATGATGATTGCCAGACAAATCCGCTGGCTCATTCCTCAGGGCATTGAAGTGAATTAGTTGCGACTTTTTTTAAATCGTTTATAATTGATTAATAAATAAAAAATATGGCTGAAAGAAAAAACAACAAAAAGAAAATAGTAAAAGTCGTTGATATTATAAGAATCGCGGAAGACAGAAAACCTAAAAAATCAGAAGCTAATCCGGAAGATGATTTTTTTGCCGACGATATTAATCCGAAAGCCATCAGCGAACTCGAAGAACTCGTAAGGTCAAAAGATGAACCGGAAATTTTTCAAGAACAAGAAGAAAAGCCGAAAAAGAAAAAGAAAAAATCTACAAAGATTTTGACTTGGACGGTCATATTATTTTTGGCGGCGTTTTTCATCTACTGGGCTTTTTATATCGCTCCATCGGCGATTATAAATATTTTTACAAAAAAAGTTGATTGGAATACTCAAATAACTCTTACGGTCAATAAAAGCATTAACCAGCCCGATGTTTCATCGCTTCAAATCCCGGGAGAAATTTTGAATGTTCCGGTAAATGCCGCTTTGCAATTTACTCCCACCGGGAAAAAATATTTGGAAAGAAAGGCTTCCGGCACCGCCACCATATTTAATGCTTTCAGTTCGGCGCCACAAGTTTTAGTGGCGACCACAAGACTTCAAACTCCTGATGGTAAAATTTACAGATTGGTTAATAAAGTAACGGTTCCGGGGGCTATCGTTTCGGGAGGGAAAATTACTCCTTCTTCTTTGCCGAATGTCCAAATCGTGGCCGATAAAGCCGGTCCGGATTATAATTCGGGAGCGATAGAAAAATTAACCATACCGGGATTTTCCGGCACCCCAAGATTTCAAGGATTTTACGCAAGTATTCCGAGTGGAGTTTCGGGAGGATTTATCGGTAATGGATTATATCCGACCGATAGCGACGTCGCCAAAGCTAAAAGTCAAATCCAATCGGCAATCGTTGACGCTTTAAGCGCAAAACTTCTAACTCAAATTCCCGATGGTTATACTTATGTTTCAAGCACGATTTCCACTTCAACGATAAAAGTGACAGTTAACACCAATGTTGATTCCAGTAATCAATTTTCTGCCGTAGGCGACGGACAAGAGCAGGTAGTTGTTTTCAAAGAATCCGACATTGTTGGAGTTCTAAGAAGTTTGGCTCAAAAAAATGCTTCGTTGCCTCAGGATTATGTTGAGCAATCAAAGACGATACAATATCAAAATCCAACCGTTGATTGGAAGCTTGGGAAAATGACTCTGCCCATAAATTATTCGGCTGTCTACTGGCACCCGATAGATCCGGATCAAATAAAATCGGCCGTTGCGGGAAAATCTTCAAGCGATTTAAAGGATTATATTTTGAATTTGCCGGGAGTGGACAAAGTTTCCGTTTCATTTAAACCTTTTTGGGTTAATGGAGTGACAAGCGATTTGAATAAAATAAATATCGTTGTCCAATAAATAGCCAAAAAATGTTTCTTAAGCTTGACTTTTTAGAGTAAATTTTTTATCATACTTTCACTAATGCCAAAGGATTTTAAAGAAAAGTTTGTAAACGGGATTGTGCAGGAAGCATTGCCCGGAACTACTTTTCGCGTGGAGATTGATGGCAAAATCATTCTTTGTCATATTTCCGGCAAAATGAGAATTCACTATATTAAGGTGATGCCGGGAGACAGAGTCACTGTCCGTTTAAGTCCCGATGGAACGCGGGGCATTATTATGAAACGAATGTAAATTATGAAAGTAAAAGCTTCAGTAAAAAAAATATGCAATCATTGCAAAACCGTCAGAAGAAAGGGGAGAGTTTTTGTAATTTGCAAAAATCCAAAACATAAACAAAGACAGGGATAAATAAATCAAAATAAATATTTATATTTTATTAAAACAATGAGATTACTTGGAATAAACATACCGGATAATAAAAGAGTTGATATCGCTTTGCGATATTTTTACGGAATTGGCCCCGGATTGTCTTTGGTTATTTTAGAAAATACAAAAATTAATCCGTCCAAAAAAGCAAAAGATTTAACTCCCGAAGAACTGAATAAAATAAAAGATTTTATTGAAAAAAATTACAAGATCGAAGGAGAGCTAAGGCAAGTTGTGAGATCCAACATATCTTTATTAAAAGACACGGGTTCTTACAGAGGAGCCAGGCATTCCAGAAAGCTTCCGGTAAGAGGACAAAGAACAAAAACCAATTCTCGAACCGTAAGAGGTAATGCCCGCAAAACGGTTGGAAGCGGAAAGAGAAAAGTTGAATTAAAATAATTTTTGGAATTTAAATATTAATTATGGGAAAGAAAAAAGTTGTTCAAATTGAAGGTGCCGGAACTGCGACTGATGACAAGGCAAAAAGTCAGTCCGCTTCGGGTTCTTCTAAAAAAATAGAAAACGGAAAAGTGTTTATTAACGCTTCTTATAATAACACCGCTATTACCGTTACCGATTCTTCCGGAAATGTTTTAGCCTGGTCATCTTCGGGAACGCTCGGATTTTCCGGTCCTAAAAAAGCAACGCCTTTTGCCTCTTCAAAAATAGTTTCCGTTTTATCCGAAAAAATGAAAAAATCAGGTCCATTTAATTTGGATATAATAATAAAAGGTGTCGGCAGTGGAAGAGACTCGGCCGTAAGGACATTTGCCGCTCAGGGATTTAATATTCTTTCCGTTAAAGACGCTACTCCGATTCCTCATAATGGACCGCGACCGAAAAAAGTCCGCAGAGTTTAATATTTATCATTTAAATTATTTTTTAAAATGCACCTGCTTAAATCAAAAGAAAAAAAAGAAAGAGCTCTTGGAACGAAATTGGGATTAAAAGCCCATCGTTGCAATTCTCCAAAGTGCGCCATGATAAGAAGGCCGACTAAGCCGGGGGAACATCCCAGGCAAGGAAGAGGTTTTTCTGAATTTAAACAGCAATTGATGGAAAAACAAAAAATAAGATTCAGTTACGGACTTTCCGAAAAACAAATGAATGCCGTTGTTGATAAAGCGTTATCCAAGAAAAAAGTCGCTTCTGTCACCGACCAGATCGTCGGTCGATTGGAATCGAGAATGGATAATGTAGTTTATCGTTTGGGATTTGCTCCTTCCCGAATAGTTGCCAGACAGCTTATTTCACACGGTCATTTTTTGGTTAATGGAAGGAAAGTTAATATCCCGTCCCGCATTTTAAAAGTTGGAGAAGTTGTTGCAGTCAGAGAGCAAAGCAAAAACATTCCTATGTTCAAAGATTTGGGAAATATTTTAAAAGGAGAAAATCCCGAAAACTGGCTCACTCGCAATGTTCAAAAATTGGAAGGATCAATCAAATCAAAACCGGAAGGAATTGAAATGCCGTTTGATATCAACTTGGTCATTGACTACTACTCAAGATAAAATAATTAAATAAATTATTTAATTTTAAAAAATAAAAAATATGGAATACACATTTTTAAGTAAAAACGTTTCCGTCAAAAAGGTTTCGGAAAAAGATGGCGTTGGCATTTTTGAAATCAACGGTCTTTACACGGGTTATGGAATAACTTTGGGCAATGCCATAAGGAGAGTTTTGCTTTCTTCTTTGCCCGGAGCGGCCATTACGCAGTTTAAAATAAAAGGAATCAAGCATGAATTTTCTACAATAGACGGAGTTTTGGAAGATGTTGTTGAAATTATTTTAAATCTTAAAAAAATAAGATTTATATTTAACGCCGATGAACCTCAGGTTTTGACATTAAAAAAGAAAGGAGAGGGCGAAGTCACGGCAGATGACATAAAAGGGAATTCTTTAGTTGAGATTGCCAATCCGAAACAATTAATTGCTACAATCACATCAAAGAGCGGAGAATTGGATATGGAATTGACTGTTGAAAAAGGATTGGGATATTCTCCGGTGGAAAGCAGAAAATCGGATAAGCTTTCGATCGGGACTATCGCCGTTGATGCTATTTTTACTCCGGTTGTTAATGTCAATTTTGAAGTTGAAAATATGCGCGTTGGAGACAGAACCGATTTTAATAAATTATTGCTCACTATTGAAACCGATTTGACAATCAGTCCGTCCAGAGCGCTTCATAAAGCGGCTAATATCTTAAAAGACCATCTTGAGATTATCTCTAATGTTGAAGTAAGCGACAATGAATTAGCCGAACCAGTCTCTAAAAAAGGAAAGGAAACCGCTAAAAAATCTTCAAAAAAATCAAAATAAAATCAATTTAATTTTTTCAGTTTTAAAATATGAGACACCAACAGAAAAATAGAAAATTCGGAAGAAAAATGGGACAAAGAAACGCTTTTATAAAGAGTTTAGTTTCCAATTTAATTTTAAAAGGGAAGATTGAAACCACCGAAGCTCGAGCTAAGACGTTAAAATCAAAAACCGAAAAACTGGTAACTTTGGCAAAGAAACAAAACCTCGCTTCTTTAAGAGAGTTGATTTCAAGAATTTCAAAAGAACCGGCGATAAAACTTTATTATGATATCGCTCCCAAGTATGCCTCAAGGAACGGCGGATATTTAAGAATAATAAAATCCGGCAAAAGAAGAGTGGGGGATGCTTCCACAAAAAATATTATTGAATTTGTCTAAATTAATTTTTAAATTCCGATGGCTTTATTTTCAAAAGTAAAAAAAATTTTGGAAAATCAAGATGTTTGTGTCTTGTCTAAAAACGGAAATCCGGAATACGTTGTTTTAAAATGGAAGTCTTTTAATAAAATTAAAGACCAACAGGATGAACTTTTAAAAATTAAATCTCAGATAGAAAATGAAGCTGAAGATGAAAATTATGATATTGACATTAATAAAATTCCCGTCTAATATAAATATTGCTTGATGCGTTTGTTGGATTAAAAGATTTGAGTGGATATATGTTGACGGTCAACGACATATACCCGTTTAAATCGCAATCGCGTCTAAAAAAAATTAAAATTAATAATTAATAAAATTAATAAATATGGCAGAGAAAGCAAAATTTGAACGCACGAAGCCTCATGTCAATGTCGGAACCATTGGACACGTTGACCATGGAAAAACTACTTTGACAGCGGCTATAATGCACGTTCTTAAACTTAAGGGTCTTATTGATAAAGAAGAAGGAGTCGATCAGATTGACAATGCTCCCGAAGAAAAAGCTCGCGGAATAACAATCGCATTGCATCACTCAGAGTATCAAACTGAAAAAAGGCATTATGCCCACATTGATGCTCCCGGACACGCTGATTATATTAAAAACATGATCACAGGAGCCGCTCAAATGGATGGCGCAATTTTAGTTGTTGCCGCCACTGACGGTCCTATGCCTCAAACCAGAGAGCACGTTCTTTTGGCTCATCAGGTTGACGTTCCTAAAATGGTTGTATTTTTGAATAAAACCGACCAGGTAAGCGATCCGGAACTTATAGATTTGGTTGAATCAGAAGTAAGGGAACTTTTGAAAAAATATCAATTCCCCGGAGATGAAACTCCTATTATAAGAGGTTCAGCTCTTAAAGCTTTGGAAGCGAAATCAATGGATGATCCGGCGGTTAAACCTATTGAAGAATTATTGAAAGCTTTGGATGAATATATCCCCGAGCCCGTAAGACAAACCGATAAGCCGTTTCTGATGCCTATAGAAGATATATTTTCTATTGAAGGAAGAGGAACTGTTGTCACCGGAAAAATAGAAAGAGGAATAGTTAAGGTCAACGAAGAAGTTGAGATTGTCGGACTCAAGCCGACCGCAAAGACTATTGTTACCGGAGTTGAAATGTTCCAAAAAACATTGGACGAAGGAAGAGCGGGAGATAATGTCGGAATTCTCTTAAGAGGACTTAAGAAAGAAGATGTTGAACGTGGTCAAGTTATCGCTAAACCGGGTTCAATCACTCCTCATACCGAATTTACTTCCGAAGTTTATATTTTGACCAAAGAAGAAGGAGGAAGACACACCCCGTTCTTTAAAGGATACAAACCTCAATTTTATTTGAGAACCACCGATGTTACCGGAGAAGTTGAACTTCCGGCAGGAACAGAAATGGTTATGCCCGGAGATACAATCACTTTCACCGTTAAACTTATCGCGCCGGTTGCCTTGGAAGAAAAACAAAAATTCGCTATCCGTGAAGGAGGAAAAACAGTTGGCGCCGGAGTTATTACTAAAATTCTTAAATAATTTCAGTTAAAAAATAGCACTTTAAAATGCCTACAAAAAAAATAGAAGTAAAAAACAAAATACGTCTTAAAATAAGATCATATGATCATCGTCTTATCGATACTTCGACTAAACAAATCATAGATACTATTTTAAGAAATGGAGCTGAAATTGTCGGACCGATTCCTTTGCCGACAGAATTTAGGAAATATACCGTCAATCGTTCGACTTTTGTGCATAAAAATGCAAGAGAGCAATTTGAAATGCGCATGCACAAACGACTGATAGAGATAGTAAATCCGGGACAGAAAATTGTTGAATCGCTTTCAAATCTCAACTTGCCATCAGGAGTTGATGTAGAAATAAGATTGGAATAATAGAATCCAAAAAACAAAAACCCTTCTTCTTGTGAGGGGTTTTTGTTTTTTTAGCGAAACGGATGATTACAAAATAAAATTTATTTTTTTATCAAAAATAGGTTAAAAATGTTGACATTAAAATATATTTTTGATACATTTATTTTACACAAAAAATTGGTTGCTTTTATAAATAAGAAGCAGCCGGGACTTTATAGTCCATTGGCTGTTTTAAATTGAATAACAGAATATGCCGTTTATTATTGGTAAAAAAGTTAAAATGGATCAAGTTTGGGACGAAAAAGGAAACGTTGTCCCGGTAACCGTTATTAATGCCGGCCCTGTTTTTGTTACTCAAATTAAAAATAAAGAAAAAGACGGATATCAATCTTTTCAGGTAGGATACGACAACAGCGCCAAAAAAATATCAAAACAATTGGAAGGCCATTTATCGGTTAAAGATGAAAATGGAAATAAAAAACTGCTTGGCAAATTCAGACACATCAAAGAATTTAAAAAAACCAACGATGACGAAAATTATCAAATTGGAGATTCTATTGATGTTTCGGCATTTGTCAAAGGAGACAGAATAAAAATAACCGGATGGGAAAAGGGTCGGGGATTTCAGGGCGTCGTAAAAAGACATGGATTTCACGGAGGACCAAAAACCCATGGACAGAAAAACAGATTAAGAGCTCCCGGATCATTGGGACCAACCGCTCCTCAGCGTGTTGTTAAAGGTAAAAAAATGGCCGGAAGAATGGGTAATGAAAGAGTGACATTAAAAAATGTTTTAGTGGTTGATGTTGATAAAGAAAAAAATGTTTTATTGATTAAAGGTCCGGTTCCGGGAAATTCTAAAAATATTCTTTTGATACAAAAATAAAATGATACAAATTCCTGTTTACAATTTGAATAAGGAAAAAATCGGGGAAATCGAAGTTCCCAAGAGAATTTTTGGGAAAAAATGGAGCCCTGATTTGGTGCATCAAGCTTTGATTACTCAGCAAGCGAACGGAAGAAATGTCGTTGCTCATACAAAAAACAGAGGCGAAGTAAGAGGGGGAGGAAAAAAGCCGTGGAAACAAAAAGGAACCGGCCGTTCAAGGCACGGATCAATAAGATCCCCGTTGTGGATAGGAGGAGGAGTGACTTTTGGACCAAGAAAAGAAAGAGTATTTGAAAGAAAAATAAATAAAAAAATGAATCAATCGGCAATCTTTTCCGTTTTATCAAAAAAGATGGCCGATAATGAAATTTTTGTGATTGATTCTTTTCCTAAAGTAAATAAAACAGGAGAATTTTCAAAATTGATAAAAAATATTTTTGAACCAAAAAATACGGCGACATTTATCTTTTCTGAAAAAAACAAAGATAATTCCAAATTTTTGAAAAACATACCCAGAACTTTTTGTTTATCCCCCAAATCATTAAATGTTTACGGATTACTTAATCCGAAAAATATTTTTATAGAAAAAGATTCGGTCAAAGAAATTTCGGACCATTATAAAAAAGTATTAAGCAACAATTAAAATTATTATGTCACTTTTTTCAAAAAAAACTGAAGATATCGCAAAAACAACGCCTATCAATGAAGAGGCTAAATCTGTTGTTGCTGTTAAAAATAGTTTTATAAGCAATTTAAAACCCGGTTCTTCCATAATCAGGCCCTTAATTTCGGAAAAAGCGATGATTCTTTCCGAAAAAAATACTTATGTTTTTGTTATTAATCCGAAAGCCAATAAATCCGAAGCAAAAAAAGAAATAGAAAAAATATACAACGTTGATGTTATAAAAATAAATGTAAATAAATACAGACAAAAATCAAAAAGTTTTAAAGGATTAAAATCTTCTAAAAACATATTAAAAAAAGCCATTGTAACGGTCAAAAATGGACAAAAGATAGAAATATTCAATAAATAATAAATTTTTAAAATATCATGAAAAGTTATTCACCGACAACTCCATCAAGAAGACATATGACAACCGTTGACTACGGCGTTCTTTCTCAAGAAAAACCGATGAAATCATTGATTGCTAAAGCCAATAAAAAATCCGGAAGAAACAATCAGGGAAGGATTACCACCCGTCATCAAGGAGGAGAAAATAAGAAAAAATATAGAATCATAGATTTTAAACAGCAAGTTTTTGATATTCCCGCAAAAGTTGAAACAATTGAATATGATCCGTTTCGCACAGCTTTTATTGCCAGAATTGTTTTTGCCAACGGAAGGAGAAATTATATTTTAGCAACCAATACTATGAAAGTTGGGGATTCCATTTTATTCTCGGCCAAAGCTCCGCTTAAGGATGGAAACAGAATGGAATTGCAAAATATACCCATTGGATATATGGTTCATAATATTGAATTAAGTCCTAAAAAAGGAGGGCAAATAATTCGTTCTGCCGGAAGTTATGCCGAAGTTTTAGCTCATGATAACGGATATACATCGATTAAAATGCCGTCTGGAGAAATAAGAAAGTTTTTATGGAACAATTATGCTTCAGTCGGTCAAATTTCAAATCCGGATCATTCTCTGGTTAATATCGGAAAAGCCGGAAGATCGAGATGGTTGGGCATAAGACCGACAGTCAGAGGATCGGCTATGAACCCGGTTGATCATCCTTACGGAGGAGGAGAAGGAAAGGCGCAAAGAGGAACCAGAAGGCCAAAAACCTTGTGGGGTAAAATAACAGGAGGAAAGAAAACGAGAAATAAGAAAAAATATTCGACCAATCTTATTATTAAAAGAAGAAAATAAAATATGTCTAGAAGTTCAAAAAAGGGTCCTTATTTAGATCCGAAATTAATGAAAAAGATATCCAAACAAAAACCGGAAGATGGTCCGATTAAGACATGGTCAAGAGATTGCGATATTTCCCCGGAAATGGTTGGTTATGCTTTTGCGGTTCATAACGGGAAGTCCTTTATTGAAGTTAGAATATCGGAAGAAATGGTCGGCCACAAATTAGGCGAGTTTTCTTTAACGAGAAAATTTGTTAAGCATGGAGGAAAGATGCAAAGAGAACTTGAAAAAGGAACTGCTCCGGCGCCTTCGACTGAAACTAAAAAATAAAAAATAAAATGGCAAAGAAAATGGATGAAAAATTGAATAAACAAACAGCGTCGGCGATTTTAAGATACTTGAGAATTTCGTCAAGAAAAGTCAGATTGGTCGCCAATGTAATTAAAAAACTTCCCGCCAAAGAAGCGGAGGCTCAATTAATGTTAAATCCAAGAAGGCCGTCTGATGCGATATTAAAATTATTAAGATCGGCCATTGCCAATGCTAAAGCTAAAAAAATGGATGAAGCGAAACTTTTTATAAGCGATATCAGAGTTAATCAGGGACCGATTTTAAAAAGATGGATTCCAAGAGCTCAAGGAAGAGCAACCCCGATACATAAAAATACCAGTCATCTTGAAATTATTTTGCAGGAAGGAGAGAAAATAGCGCAACCGAGATTTGTTACGGAAATCAAAAAAGTTAAGAAATCAAATAAACAATCCGAACATGTTCACGACCATAAATCGGAAAAAGAGCACAAGCATGAGCATTCAGGCAGTGAGCATCATGATGAAAATTTGAAGAATGAAGAAAAAATAAAACAAGTCAAACCCGAAAAACAAGAAATAAAGAAAGACAAGAACGTTTCCGATAAAGGTTTTGTCCAAAAAATATTTAGAAGAAAATCAATATAAAAATATAAATTAAAATGGCTCAAAAAATCAAACCGGTATCAATACGCACTGGAGTTATCAAAGATTGGGAATCGAGATGGCTTCCAAAACATTTTAAATTCGGAAGAATGCTTCAGGAAGATTTTGTCATGCGCTCAATTATTAAAGACAAGATTGGACAGGCCGGAATCGACTCCGTTTCAATAGAAAAAACGACCAACGCTTACAAAATAAATATCAGAGTGGCAAAGCCGGGTTTTGTTATAGGAAAAGGAGGCAAGGGAATAGAAGAGCTCACTAAAGCCATAGAAACAGCTTTAAATAAAATTAGAAAAGAAAGAAAAGTCAAAGAAAAAGTGGTATTGTCATTAAACGTTGAAGAAATAAAAAGATATGATATCTCAGCCGCTGTTACGGCCCAAAATATAGCTTGGGATTTGGAAAAAAGACTTCCTTTCAGAAAGACCATAAAAAAATATCTTGAAAGAGTTATGCAAAACAGAGAAGTTAAGGGAATTAAGATAAGAGTTTCAGGAAGATTGGATGGAGCTGAAATTGCCAGAGCCGAGAAACTTTCTTCCGGAACACTTCCTTTACAGACATTAAGATCAAATATAGATTATGCCGAAGCTACCGCATTTACCACTTATGGAACTATAGGAATAAAAGTTTGGATAAATAAAGGTGAAACTTTTTCAAAACAATTGATAAAATAAAATTATGTTGCAACCCAAAAAAATAAAACATAGAAAATGGCAAAAAGGACGCTCTCGCAAGCGTATTACCGAAACAAGAGGAATTGAAATAAATTTCGGCAGTTTTGGATTGCAAGCTTTATCTCCCGCTTATATAGATTCAAAACAAATAGAAGCCGCAAGAAAAGCGATTTCTCACTTTACCAAAAGAGGAGGAAAAGTCTGGATAAGAATTTTTCCCGATAAGCCGATAACTCAAAGACCGCCCGAATTGACAATGGGAGGGGGAAAGGGAGCTGTTGACCATTATGTTTTTCCTGTAAAACCCGGAAGAATATTGTTTGAAGTTGACGGTCTTTCCGATGAAATATCGCAAGAAGCGTTAAAAAAAGCCGGTCATAAATTATCGGTCAAAACCAGAGTCGTTAAAAAATAATTTTTTAATATGAAAAAGGATAAATTAAAAGAATTAAAATCAAGAGATTTGGAAGAATTGCAAAATATTGCGGTTTCTACCAAAGAAAAGCTGGCAAAGCTGAAATTTGATTTAAAATCCGGCAAAACGGCCGCCATTAAAGATATAAGAAATATTAAAAAAGAAATAGCCGTAATATTAACTTTGATAAAAGAACATGAATCAAAATCAAACAATTAAAAATAAAAAAAGGCAATTTGAAGGCGTTGTTGTTTCAGACAAAATGTCAAAAACAAGAGTTATTGAAATATCGCGTCTTAAAAAGAATTCCAGATATGAAAAATATATAAGCGTTTCAAGCAGATTTAAAGCGCATGATGAAAATAACGAATATCAAAATGGAGATGTGGTTTTAATAGAAGAAACCAGGCCGATTTCAAAAGACAAGCGATGGAAAATTATCAAACTTTTAAAAAAATTTGATAAAAAGGAAAATAGCGAGCCAATCGTAGAAGAAGAGATTAAAGATTAATAAAAATTATGATACAAGAAAGAAGCATATTAAAAGTAGCTGATAACTCCGGAGCAAAAACGGTAAGGGTTTTTAGGATTTTAGGCGGGACAAAACACCATTATGCCCAGTTGGGAGATATTGTCATCGCTTCTGTTCAAATTGCCGAGCCTAGAAAAGCTATTCAAAAGAAAGATAAAATAAGAGCCGTCATCGTAAGACAGAAAAATGTTTTTAAGAGAAAAGACGGATCTTATGTGAGATTCGACGATAATGCCGCAGTTTTAATAGATGCCAAAAATGAACCCAGATCAACCCGCATATTCGGACCGATTCCAAGAGAAGTAAAAGAAAAAGGTTTCGAAAAAATAGGAACGATGGCGCAAGAAATAGTTTAAAAATTATGAAAAAAATATCAATCAAAAAAAACGACATGGTTAAAATCATTTCCGGCAAAGACAACGGTAAAACCGGAAAAGTAGTAAAAGTTTTTCCACTCAAAGAAAGAGCGGTAGTTGAAGGTATTAATTTGTATAAAAAACACGTTAAACCGAAAAAAGAAGGGGAAAAAGGACAAGTTATAACCGTCCCCAGATCCGTTCATATTTCAAATATTCAATTGATTTGCCCGGCCTGTGGAAAACCAACGAGAATCGGATATGTCATTGAAGATAAAAACAAATCAAGGGTCTGTAAAAAATGCAAATCAAGAATATAAAATAAAATCAAATTATGAAACAAGGATTAAAAGAAAAATACCAAAAAAATATAATTCCCGAATTGGAAAAAGAGCTTGGTGTAAAAAACAGGCACGTTTTGCCGAAACTTGACAAAATCTCAATCAATATCGGTCTTGGAAGAGCGAGTCAGTCACCAAATTTTCAGGATAAAATTTTTCCCGAGATTATTAAAGAACTTACCCAAATTATCGGTCAAAAACCGGCTTCAACTTCTTCAAAAAAATCAATTGCCGGATTTAAACTTCGTCAAGGACAGGTTGTTGGTCTCAAGGCGACATTAAGAGGCGAAAGAATGTACGACTTTGCCGATAAGTTGGTAAAAATAGTTTATCCTCGCGTAAGAGATTTTAGGGGAATAGACTTGAAAAATGTCGATAAAGAAGGTAATTTAAATCTTGGATTTAGGGACCATTTTGTCTTTCCTGAAATAAGCCAAGAATTATCATCGGTTGATTTCGGAATGCAAATTACTTTATCCGTCAAATCGCAAAATAGAGATGAGGCAATTCTTCTTTTAAAAAAAATAGGATTTCTTTTTAAAAAGAATCAGGAAGGATTATCAAAGTCAAAAGGCAGAAAATAAATTATAAAATATGGCAAAACAATCTGTAATAGCAAGATCAAAAAAGACACCAAAATATTCGACTCGTTCCGTGAGGCGATGTTTTAGGTGCGGAAGAAAACATGGCTTTATGAGAGATTTTGAATTATGCCGTATTTGTTTCAGAGAAATGGCTTCAAAAGGCCAGATTCCCGGAGTTAAAAAGTCATCTTGGTAAAAATATGTATACAAATTTATTAACACACATAAAAAACGCTCAAGGCGTAAAAAAAGAAACGGTTAAAACGCCGTATTCGGTTATGGACGAAAGAATTCTTGATGCTTTGGTTAAGAGTAAATTTATAGCCGGATTTGAAAAAAAAGGAAGAAATCCGAAAAGATACCTTGAAATAAATCTTCTTTATAAAAATGATTCTCCGGCAATTACCGGAATTAAATTCGTGAGCTTGCCGTCGCGTCATATTTATAAAAAATATTCTCAGTTAAAGCCGATAAAACAAGGATACGGAGTTTCGATTATTTCCACACCGAAGGGGATAATGTCTGACGCGCAGGCCAAAAAAGAAAAAGTCGGAGGAGAAGTATTATTTAATATTTGGTAAATATGTCTAGATTAGGAAAAAAACCCATAACTATTCCAAACGGAGTAAAAGTTGAAACTTTCGGAGAAAATATTAACTTTGTCGGTCCCAAAGGAACGGTTAAAGTTAAACTTCTTCCCGGAGTTAATTTTGACATTAAAGATGGAAATATTGTTATTTCTCCAAAAAATGAAACCAAACAAAATTTGATGAATTGGGGAACTATATGGTCTCATTCAAATAATGCCATTGAAGGAGTAACTGCCGGATTTTCAAAAGGACTTGAAATAGAAGGCGTTGGTTTTAAAATTTCTGTCGAAGGGAAAAATCTGGTTTTGAAAGTCGGTTTTTCTCATTTGGTTAATTTCCCGATTCCCGAAGGAATTTTAATTGAGGTTGAAAAGAATAAAATCAAAGTTTCAGGAATAGATAAGCAGCAAGTCGGACATATTGCCGCCAGCATAAGAAAAATTAAAAAACCCGAGCCGTATCTTGGAAAAGGAATTCGCTATGAAGGCGAAATAATAAGGAAAAAAGCCGGTAAGAAAGCGGGAGCGGCAACATCAACTAAATAATAAAATCCATGAATTTCAGAAAAAAAACAAACAATTTAAAATCCAAGAGAGCTAATCGCGTAAGAGCGAAAATTTTTGGGACTTCAAAAAAACCAAGACTTTCTGTTTTTAAGAGCAACAATTATATTTACCTTCAAGCCATAGATGATGATTCTCAAAAAACTATTTTTAGCATTTCGAGCCGACAATTGGAAAAGAAACTGAAGAAAAATGAAGCTGCTAAAATTATAGGAGAAAAAATGGCAAAGATGGCCAAAGACAAGAAAATAAGCGAAGCTATTTTCGATAGAGGAAGATATAAATATCATGGAATAGTCAAACAAATTGCCGAAGAATCAAGAAAAAACGGATTAAAAATATAATTAGTTTTTATAAAAATAAATGTCATTTCAAAAAGGACAAAAAGGCGGAGGAAAATTTACTCCCAAAAAAAGCGAATACAAAGAAAAAACTCTTGATTTAAGAAGAGTTACTCGTGTCGTTGCCGGCGGTAAAAGATTTTCATTCAGGTGCACCCTGGTTATTGGAGATGAAAAAGGCAAAGTTGCCGTTGGAATAGCCAAAGGTCAGGATGTTGCGCAGGCCATTGATAAAGCCAGAAACGACGCCAAAAAGAATATGATAAGGGTTCCATTAAATGGAACGACTTTATCTCATGAAGTTGATGCTAAATTTTCGGCTGCTAAAGTTTTAATCAAACCGTCTTCAAAAGGTTCCGGACTTAAAGCCGGAGGAGCGGTCCGTGTTGTTTTGCTTATGGCCGGAATAAAAGACGCTTCGGCAAAATGTCTTGGAAGAACAAAAAACAAACTAACCAATGCTTTAGCTACCGTAGAGGCGTTAAAAAAATTAAAATCCTAAAATATGCGACTTAACGAATTAAAACCAAAAACAAATAGGGATAAAATAAAACGAATCGGAAGAGGGGGTAAAAGAGGAACTTATTCCGGGAGAGGTCAAAAAGGACAAAAAGCAAGAGCCGGAAGAAATATTCGTCCCGGATTAAGAGATATTATCATTCGCACCCCTAAATTAAGAGGGTTTAAAAACAAACCCAAATCATTAAAAATGATTGCGGTTAGTTTGAGCAAGATAGATAAAATGTCGGAGCAGGAAATCAATGTTGAAGTTTTGAAAAAATACGGAATAAAGTATCCGGTAAAAATTGTCGGAAATGAAAAAATGCAGTCCGCTAAAAATATATCGGGTATAAAAATTTCTTCTTCGGCTAAAAAAATAATTGAATCTGCCGGAGGGAGCGTTAAATAAAGCAATGTCAAAAATAGCCCAACTTTTTAAGATAAAAGATTTGAGATTCCGCATTTTGATAGTTTCGATGTGGCTGGTTGTTTTTAGAATCTTAGCCGCTATTCCGATTCCTGACGTTGATATAACCAGATTAAAAAACTTTTTTGAAAATAATCAGTTGTTTGGTTTTTTAAATGTCTTTTCCGGAGGCGGACTTTCCAATCTTTCGGTTGCCATGTTGGCTGTCGGCCCTTACATAACCGCCACAATCATCATGCAACTTTTGACAATGATCTTTCCTCGATTAAAAGAGATCTACTACGAAGAGGGAGCTTTGGGGAGGGCTAAATTTAATCGTATTTCAAAATACATAACCGTTCCTTTGGCTTTTTTGCAAGGATACGGATTTTTAAATTTATTGGCTTCTCAGGGAGTTATTGGTCATCTTGGCGCTTTACAGCTTTTTCAGGAATCTTTAATCATCACTGCCGGTTCTATGGTTTTGACTTGGATAGGAGATCTGATTACCGAACAAAATTTAGGCAATGGAATTTCATTGATAATCTTTGCCGGTATTGTGAGCCGATTGCCAACCACTATTCAGCAAGCAATTGCCACTTTTGATATGTCTGTTTTGACCAGTTATTTGATGTTTGCCGTTTTGGCGGTTGTAGTTATCGCCGGAGTTGTTTTTGTTAATGAAGGAGAGAGAAAAGTTTCAATAACTTATGCTAAAAGAGTAAGGGGAAACAAAGTTTACGGGGGAGCCACCAGCTACCTGCCGCTGAGAGTCAATCAGGCGGGAGTTATTCCGATTATTTTTGCCATTTCAGTTTTACTTTTCCCTCAATTTTTTGCTCAGGCATCGGCTATATTTTCCAAAAATTTTTCACTGGAAGCAACCAATTTTGTAAACAATATATTTAATAATCAATATATTTACGCCGCCATTTATTTTGTTTTGGTTGTTTTGTTTACTTATTTTTACACCGCAGTTACTTTTGACCCCAAAGAAATATCGAAGAACTTGCAAAACTCGGGAGGATTTATTTTAGGTATAAGACCCGGAGAATCAACTTCCGCCTATCTTTCTAAAATTATAAATAGAATTACATTATGGGGAGCTATTTTCTTGGGAGTTCTGGCTATATTGCCGAACATTACCAGAATAGTTACCGGCATAACAATATTTTCTCTTGGAGGAACAGCGCTTTTAATCGTCGTTTCTGTCGCTATTGAAGTTCTAAGACAGGTCAACTCTCAATTAGTGATGAGAGAATACGAAGGGTTTG
The DNA here is from genome assembly GCA_021812345.1 of bacterium. Taxonomy (GTDB): domain Bacteria; phylum Patescibacteriota; class Minisyncoccia; order UBA6257; family JAGOQP01; genus JAKAHY01. The sequence goes on from JAKANP010000001.1 coordinate 58,208, forward strand.
AATAAAATTAAATATTTGAAAATAAATTTAATACCGGCGCTAGCCGGTTTTTTATCGCAATATTAAATCAAAATTTAATGCCATCGTTATTGATTGTGTTGTTTTTAAATAAATTGACGAATTTTTTGGATTTAATTTGAATTTAGTGTAAAATGTCTCTATGTCTAATTTACCATCAAATCAAAAAGTGGTCGTTGTCATGGGACCGCCCGGTTCGGGAAAAGGAACTCAAGCAAATCTTATAGCCGGGAAACTTAATCTTTACCATCTTGATACGGGAAAGTTTCTTGAGGAATTAGTCCATGACCCAAAACTTCAAAACAACCCGGAGGTTCAAAAGGAAAGAGAAAATTTTGACGGAGGAATTTTGGTAAGCCCAATTTTCTTTTTAAAATGGGTTACTGAAAAAATAAATGAATTATACAAAAATGGCGAAGGAATAATTTTCAGCGGATCGCCCAGGACTATGCTTGAAGGTTTTGGGGACGAGGGTCATAAGGGGCTTATGGATGTGTTGGAGCAAGATTATGGAAGAGAAAATATACTCATCTTTCTTCTTCAAATTCCTGACGAGGAATCAATAAGAAGAAACAGTTCGAGATTGATTTGTTCGGTTTGCGGCAATGCGATGATAAGCGCTCTTAATTTGAATTTGCCTCAATGCCCGGTTTGTGGAGGAGCGTTTAGGAAAAGAACGCTGGACAAGTCGGATGTTATAAAAGTTCGTTTGGAAGAATATAGAAACAGAACATTTCCGGTTGTTGCGGAATTGGAAAAACGCGGGTTTGTGGTTAATAGAATCGACGGCACTCCGATGCCGTATAAAGTTTTTGAGAACATCACTTCAATTATCAATGATATTTTTAAAAAGTAAGGAAGAAATAGAAATTTTGAAAGAATCGGGTAAAATTCTTTCATCGATATTAAAGACTTTAAAAAAGAAAGCGCTTGTTGGCGTCAACCTTCTTGAGCTTGAAGATTTATCGAGAAAAATGACAAAAGAGTTAGGGGCCAGGCCGTCGTTTTTGGGATATAAGCCGGATGGCGCCGACAGACCTTATCCGGCGGCTCTTTGTTTGTCTTTGAATGAAGTTATCGTTCATGGCGTTCCTAAAAATTACCAATTAAAATCGGGAGACATTCTAAAAATAGATATGGGAGTTGTTTATGAAGGAATGTATACGGATTCGGCTGTTACTGTCGGTATTGGCGAAGTTTCGTCTGTAGCAAAAAAACTTATGAATTCTACAAAAAAAGCTCTTGATGAAGCAATTAAAATGGTAAAAATCGGAAGACATATAGGAGATATAGGATGTGTCGTAGAAAAAAGAGCGGATAAAGATGGTTTCGAGGTTATAAAAAATCTTACCGGACACGGAGTCGGTTATGAGGTTCATGAAGATCCGGTTATTTTAAATTTTGGGAGAAAAAACACCGGACCGGAGATAAAAGAAGGGATGGTTCTTGCCATAGAGCCGATGTTCAGTATTTCAAGCGATCAGATTGTTCAAAACCAAGATGAGAGCTATTCATCCGCTGATGGGAGTTTGACCGCCCAATTTGAACACACTATTGCGGTTACAAAAAATAAGATTATCGTTTTGACGGAGTAGTTATAGATTTTATTTTTTTAATATTTTTTGTGATACAATTGTTTTATGAATTATTTTTACGCCACCATGGTATCGGTCGTAGGAACAAATTTTATTAATTTTTTTAGCTCTGTTTTTGAAGCAATGTCCTTAAAAGACGTGGCTGATATTTTTTTAACTGCCTTGATTATAGGAGGTTTTTTGTGGCTTTTTAAAAAAACTAAAAGTGTTTCTTTGGCTTTAACTTCTATTATCGGTTTTATAATATTTTATTCTGTTGCTTATTGGCTCAATCTTTACACGGTTTTAAGTATTGCTAATGCTTTTTTGGGAAGCATTGTCGTTATTTTAGTAATTGTTTTCCAAAAAGAATTAAGACGTTTTGTCGAGTGGATAGATATTTCTGCCATCAGAAAGAGATTCTCAAAAAATATAAAAGACCAAAAAATTTCCGGAGCTAAAGACGTGATTGATGTTTTGGCTTCAACTTTTTTTACGATGGCAAAAAGAAAAATAGGAGGATTAATTGTTTTTCCAGGAATAGAGTCAATAAGTTCTTTTGTAAGCGGAGGATTTGATTTGGATGGAAAAATTTCCGAGCCGTTGCTTTTGAGTATTTTTGACACCTCATCTCCCGGACATGACGGGGCAATAATTGTAGAGCAAGATGTGATAAAAAAATTTGGAGTCGTTTTGCCACTATCGGAAAGAGATGATTATGAAAAATTAAAACATCTTGGAACTCGTCATCGATCGGCTCTCGGACTTTCTGAAAGAACCGACGCTCTTTGCGTGATTGTTTCTGAAGAAAAAGGAAGAGTTTCTTTGGCTTTTGACGGAGCGATTGAAGTTGTCGAATCTCCGGAAGATTTAAAAAATAAATTAAAGACGTTTTTGAATGTTTCCGATACTAACGCCTCAAAATCGAGATTGTTAAGCGCTCAATTATTTTCAAAAATAAGAAAAAATATACCCAATGCGTTACTGGCATTGTTTTTGGCTTTAATTTTCTGGCTTTTTATAAGTTATCCTCAGCTTGGTATAATTCAAAAAGATATTTTAGCTCCGGTAGTATTTACTAATGTCCCCGATAATGCCACTATTGACCGACTGACATATTCTCAAGTGGACCTGACTTTTTTGGGGGCGGAAAAAGATTTCCAATTGCTTGGAACAAATAATATAAAAGCGGTGGTTGATATATCAAGTAAAGTTAATAATACGACTACTCAATATTTGTCGGTTTATCTTAAGCCGGATAATATACAATACCCGCCATCCTTGAAATTGATCAAGATAGATCCCAGTCAGATAGAATTTAGAATTAATTTCAAATAATTTATGGATTTAAAGCCGTATCTTTCGGTCATTATTCCCGCCTATAATGAATCAAGAAGATTGCCCCTTACATTAATTGACGTCGATAAGCACTTACAGAACGTTCCATTTAATTACGAAATTATTGTCGTTGATAATAACTCTAAAGATGCCACAAAGGAGATAGCTTTAAGATTCTCTTCAATTATAAAAAATCTTAAGGTTTTTGAATGCAAAACTCAAGGAAAAGGAGCGGCGGTGAAAACCGGCATGGAACAGGCCAAGGGGCAAATAAGACTGTTTTTGGATGCCGACAATTCGGTTTCTATTGATCATTTTTTTAAAATGAAGCATTTTTTTGATGAGGGCTATGACGTGGTTATTGCCTCAAGAAATATTCAGGGATCAAAAACCGATCCTCCTCAACCTTGGTACAGAATTTTTTTGGGAATTTTGGGGAATGCTTTTATAAGAATTATTCTTTTGCGCGGAATTAAAGATACTCAATGCGGATTTAAAATTTTTAGCGAAAAGGCGGCATCAAAAATTTTTTTGTTAACGGATATTTCAGGATGGGGATTTGATATTGAAGTTCTGTCTCTTGCAAAAGATATGGGATTTAAAATAAAAGAAGCTCCTGTTTTATGGATTAATTCGTCCGGATCAAAACTCGGTCCCGGAGCCTATTTTCAGGCGCTTTTTGATGCAATAAAAATAAAATCAAGAATGATTTCAAAGTATTATCTTAAAAAATCATCAAAAATCAGGGCTTAACTTTACTTTTTTCAAATAACGAGTATAGTATCTGATTGTAAAATTATTAAGCATTAATTAAATGAATTATGCCAGAACAATTTTTGAGCAAAGAAAAAGTTGAAGAATTAAAAAAACATCTTAAAGAACTTCAAACTACCGAAAGATTTAAAATAGCCGAACGGCTTAAAAGGGCAAAAGAACACGGAGATTTATCGGAAAATTTTGAATATTCTCAGGCGAAGGAAGATCAGGATAAGTTGGAAAGAGAAATTTTTGATTTGGAAATACTTTTGAAAGACGCCAAAATCATCACCAAACCCAAGAATAAAAATGCGGTAAATGTCGGATTGGCGGTAACCGTAAAAAATAAAGGCAAAGAGATTGTCTTTACTATTGTCGGCTCACAAGATGCCGATCCGATGCAAAATAAAATTTCAAATGTTTCTCCGTTGGGCAGAGCTCTTTTGGGTAAAAAAATTGGAGATAAAGTTAAATTCAAAACTCCAAAAGGAATGGAGATTGACTACGAAATATTAAATATTGAATAATTTTATATCTTAAACAATGGCGGGGCTTTAAAAATCCCCGCTTTTTGTTATAATAAAAAAATGATTGATCAAATAATATCCGACAGATTAAAAAAGCTTGATAATTTGAAAAAAGAAGGGATAAATCCATATCCCATAAAATCCAAAAAAACCGTTTCAATAGGTGATTTTATATCCGAATTTAATTCCTTCAAAAAATCCGGTAAAAAAATATATTTAGTCGGAAGAATAAAAAGTTTGCGTGATCAAGGAAAAATAATTTTTGTTGATGTTGAGGATTTTTCCGGAAGAATTCAGGCGATATTTAAAGACGAACAATTAAAAAATAATTTTAAACTTGTAAAAAATAATATTGACTTGGGAGATTTTATTCAAATTTTTGGCAAAGCAATGGTCTCAAAATCCGGTCAAAAAAGCGTTTTTGTTAATGATGTTGTTTTTTTGGCAAAATCATTAAGACCGATACCCAAAGATTTTTATGGAATTGAAGATGTTGAATTGCGTTTAAGAAAAAGATATTTGGATTCCGTTATTGATTCGAAAGTAAGGGAAATTTTTGTTAAAAAATCTGTTTTTTGGAATTCGGTAAGATTGTTTTTAAATCAAGCCAATTTTTTGGAAGTTGATACTCCGGTATTGGAACAAACTCCCGGAGGCGCCGAAGCCGAGCCGTTTAAAACTCATCATAACGCTTTGGACGAAGATTTTTATCTTAGAATTTCTTTGGAAATTTCATTAAAAAAAATGTTGGTTGGAGGCTTTGAAAAAATATTTGAAATCGGAAGAATTTTCAGAAACGAAGGAATTGATGCCGAACATCTGCAAGATTATACCCAGTGCGAATTTTATTGGGCCTATTCCGAATATAAAGAGTTGATGAAATTTACGGAAAAACTTTATAAATTTGTCATCAAAAAAACTGTCGGCTCTTTAATTACCGTTTACAAGGGAGAAAAAATAAATTGGGGCAAAAAATGGAAAACAGTTGATTATTGCGACGCTTTTTATAAAGCCACCAATCTTGATCCGACAACGGCATCCAGAGACGCTCTACTTAAAAAAGCGCACGAGCTGAACATATTTGTCGAAGTTTCTTCCGGAAAGGGGAAGGTTATTGATCAAATATTCAAAAAAACAGTAAGACCAAAATTAATTCAGCCGACATTCTTAATAAATCCGCCGATTTTTATAGAGCCGCTGGCTAAAAAATCATCCGATAACCCGTTAAAAGTTGAAAGATTTCAAATAATGGCCGGAGGGACGGAATTGGGCAAAGGATTTTCCGAATTAAACGATCCATTGGATCAAAGAGAAAGATTTCAGGAACAAATGAATTTAAGAGCTCAAGGGGATTTGGAAGCTCAGCGTTTAGATGAAGATTTTTTGGAGGCTCTTGAATACGGTATGCCTCCGGCATCCGGTTTTGGATTTTCCGAGAGATTATTTGCCGTGATTATGGATAAGCCGGTGAGAGAAATAATATATTTCCCGCCGATGAAAAAGGAAAAATAATTTTTTTATCGGTCTCAATATTTGATGATTGACTATTATCAAAGCCAGAAATTGGAGAAAAAAAGAAAGAGGAAAGCAAAAATTTTTTTTGCTTTGTTTTTATTTATTTTATTGATTATTATCGGCGGTGTGACTTATTTTTTCAGAAGTCCTTACTCAAAATTAAAAGAGATTAATGTAAACGTCGGCAATCAGGACAAAACTTTTAATGATAATTTAATAAGTTTATATAATTCCGATGCTAATGGCGGGAAATATTTCTTTGAAAAAATATTCGGGCAAAACAGTATTTTTACTCCGATTTTTTATTCATCCGACATTATCAATTCAATAGAAAAAGACGTTCCGGAAATAAAAAATGTTCAAATTACAACAGGTTTTTTATCCAGGTCGGTAAGTATAAATGGATCCATGAGAGACAAATTTGGTCTCTGGTGTCTTGATGGAAAACAATCCGCTGTCAATAATAGTTCAACTTCTTTATCTCTGCCAACCTCCGGACAGGCGACTTCTTCCGGTTTGACTTCTTCAAGCTCAAGCGATTATCTTTTTTTAAATCCTTCCAACTCAATAAAGTGTTTTTGGTTTGATAGCGACGGGGTGGCTTTTATGGAAGGACCCGATACCGAAGGTCAGTTGATTTACAAAGTGATGGATTCATATGATAACAATATAAATATAGGTCAGACTATTTTAAGAACGGAATTGATTAAAAATATAATTTTGGATTTTAATTTCCTTGATAAAACCGGGTTGGGATATAAGATTTTGTATCTTTCCGATCCGTCTTTGGAGGAGATCCATACCGATACTTCAATTAAGCCGGTTATTTATTTTAGTTTGAGAAACGATCCCGGTTATGCTCTCGACGCTTTTTTGAAGTATAAATCGGATTTTATTAAATCGGGATATGTTGATTTAAGAATTCCTAACAGAATCTATTACAAATGATTTTTTATTTTAGTTTGTAAATAAAAATCGAAGTTCCGGCTCTAGCATAAGGATTCTGATAATTATTTATCCATGGGTAAGAATCTTCCTGGTTAATCTGATAGTTGTTAGTCGGATTAGCCTTTGCCGATTCTATTGAGTTTATTGATACCGCATACCAATCAATTCCTTGACTACTCGGATCTCCTTTGGCTGAATTCCATTCGACTGCTTTATCTTTCAGATAATATTCGACATTTCCTCCGCCAAAATAATCCACTGCTATTTTTTGTATATTATTTTTATCCACAAAATCTTTTAGCCGCTTAAGATCCTGTCCCCAATCATAATTGGAATCGGTGGCGATTTTATATCCATTCCAAATACCTCCTCCAAAATAATTATAGTAGGAAAGAAAATACGGATAAGCCGATACGGTATCGGCAATTAACCAAATAGATATTAAAAAAATAGCAAAAATTTTCAAAGATTTTTTTAAAAAAGTTTTAAAAGCGGATGAAATTTTATTTATTGTTGAAATATATTCAAAATCCGGTTTTGAGTTAAACCATTTTTTTATTGAACTGGCGGAAAGAATATATAAAAACGGCAAAGTAGGGAGCACATGCCTAAGACCTATGTTGAGGTTGCTCCTTACGCTATAGAACCAATAAAACAAAACCATTGCAATCATCGAAAATTCGTAGAAATTAAATTCAAGATAATTAAACAATCTTTTTCTTTTTTTATCTTTGGCGTTATCAAAAAATCTCTTAATTGCCAGATATAATCCCAATACAATTGTTATTAAAATCGGTATCGGCTCCTTCGTTAAAAATAATATCGGAAAATAATACCACCATCCGGATGAGCTTATATTGCCCATAAAATAAGAAGTGTTGCCCCCGGCCGCTCTCTGGATAACCATAAGAATCCCTAAAATATATTGGCCGAATCCTCTTAGTATGGGTTTAGATGACATCCAAATATCAATATCAGCTATGCATCTTAGTCCGATTTGATTTGGCAAACATTTTGACCAACTCGGATCCGGTCCTCCCGAAAAAGAATTCAATAAAAAAACGGTATCCGAGTTTTGTTTTGGTATTGGATAGTTGAATGTAAACAAAACATAAACAGCCCAAACCAATATATAACCGATAACCAAAATTTTAATAAACGAAAGAAAATATTCCCATAAAACTTTCAATGATTTTTTTGAAAATATCTTATATTCCAATTCGTTTGATTTGAGCCACCATTTGACCAGAGTCAATAACAAAAACAACGGCACCAGAATAACAGTCGAAAATTTCAGAAGTTGTGAAATGCCAAATACTATTCCCGCTATCCAAAATGTTTTTTTGTTGGGAGAGGTAAGATATTTGGCATAAGCCCAAATTCCTATAAGAAAACCCAAAGCGGCGCCAACATCGGTAGTTACATAATGTCCATTAGCTAAAAAATTAGGAGAAAGACCGACAAAAAACGAAGGCAACAGAGCCCAAATCGGCCCCATGATTTCTTTTGCCCAAAAATAAACCAAGATTATAAAAATCAAAGTTAGAATTATAGGAAACAATCTTGCCAAAAATATTATTAAATCCGCTTTTTGTCCGTTATCTTTATAAAGAAAATCGGTTCCGGCGTTCCATTGGCTGTTAACATCCGATGTCCATAATGATTGATTGGTTGGAAAATTGAGTCCTAAAAAAAGAAGCGGAGTTGCCGCAAGCGCTTTTAACAAGGGAGGATGTTCGGGATTCAGGCGATAATCAAGATATCTTACATAACTATAGCCGGCAGGAATGTGGGCTAATTCATCCATAACGGCGGAATCTTGGCTTGAAACTTTAAGCATTAAAAATCCCGATGAAATTACAATCAAAGATAAAATGATTAAACCAAAAGAATTGGCGGAAAGCGCTTTTTTCATGTTTTTGAATTATACAACAAATTATTTATTTATGTTAATATTGATAAAAATGTTTAAATTTCCCGTTTCTGAAAAATACATTTGGACCAGGCATGCTCAAGCTAAAATGGCTTATTATAAGATTTCCCCGTCCCGAGTGAAAAGAATTATAAAAACTCCTAAAAGGATTGAAGAGGGAATTGCCACAGGAACCAAAGCTTTTATGCAGCCCATTTCTTATAAATTTAAAGATGGGAAAAAAATATGGAGTCAGGAATATTGGGTTATGGTAGCCGATAAAAATATAAAAGACAAAAATAAAATTAAAATTATTTCGGCTTGGAGATATCCCGCGGTAACTAAGCCGGGAGTGCCTTTGCCCAAACAAATACTTGATGAAATTGCCGAAGCTTTAATTAATTTATAAAACTTGTTTTTTAGGGGATTTTATAAGATTATTATAATTATGGAAAATAATAAATTAGTTTTGGAAAAATTATCTGAAGTTTTTTTTAACCGATTTTTTGAAAATTGGAAAAATATTTCCGTCTCCGACTTTTTGGATTTTTTAAAACCCAAAATAGAACAAGCCATTACTTTTGATGAATTTAAAAAGCAGATCTCTCTTAAAGAGAAGAGCAATATCAAATTTGGTATCGACCCCACCGGTCCGGATGTTCATTTAGGGCATCTTTTGCCGATAATGGTATTAAGGCAGTTTCAGAAAGCCGGTCATCAGATTCATCTTATAATAGGAGATTTTACGGCGACAATTGGCGATCCCAGCGGCAGAAACGACCAAAGGCCTCCGCTTACCGAAAATCAGGTTAAGATTAATTCCAAAACTTATTTTTCTCAAATCGGAAAATTCATTGATATTAAAAAATCAAAAAAACACAGGAACTCCAAATGGTTAAACAAGCTTTCTTTTAAAAATATTTTAATAGATTTAAAAAATCTTAATTTTTCGGAAATTATTCAAAGAGAAGATTTTAGAAATAGGATAAAACAAGGTCATTCTCTAACGATGGCGGAATTATTATACAGTTATGCTCAGGCGATTGATTCGGTTGAAACAAAAGCCGATGTGGAAATCGGCGGAAGAGATCAACTGTTAAATTTTGCCCATGCTCGGACAATTATGGGCATAAGAGGATTAAAACCGGAAGTTGTTTTAACCACGCCGGTACTCGAAGGAATTTTTGGAGATGGAAGAAAAATGAGCAAAAGTTTTGGAAATTACATAGCCGTCAGTTCCTCTTCCGAAGATAAATTCGGAAAAATAATGTCCATGCCTGATTCCGTTTTGACTATGTATTTTAAGGCCTTTACCGATATAAAAGAGTCCGAAATTGGACAACTTGAAAATTTAATCGAATCTAATCCTTTGGAAGCGAAAAAACAACTGGCTCAATTTATTGTTTCTATTGAAAAGAAATCATTAAGCGCAGGATTAAAAGAAAGGAAAAAATTTGAGAATAGATTTTCCAAAAAAAATTATGATTCCGACATACAGAAGTTGGAATTCAAAGACGGACAATTTTTATTGGAAGTTTTGTCAAATTGCGGCCAATTTAAAAGTAAATCGGAGATATTCAGGCTTTTTGAACAAAATGCGATTAAAATGGTCAAACCCGAAGAAAGATTTTTCAGCAGAAATGAAATTGCCGTTGAAGGGGTTTATAAAGTCGGAAAGACAAAATTTTTCAAACTGGTAATAAAACAATAAAATGAAACTTTCTATTGGAATCGTCGGTCTTCCAAATGTCGGCAAGTCCACTCTTTTTAAAGATTTGACTCAAAACGATATTTTAATCGCCAATTACCCATTTGCTACAATTGACCCGAATGTAGGCATAGTTCCTGTTCCTGATGAGCGTTTGGATATTTTGGATAAATTGAGTCATTCAAAGAAAAAAATACCGGCAATAGTTGAATTTTATGACATTGCCGGATTGGTTAAAGGCGCAAACGAAGGACAAGGGCTTGGCAATCAGTTTTTATCTCACATAAGAGAGACGGACGCCATAGTGCAAGTTGTAAGATGTTTTAACTCCGGAGAAATAATTCACGTTGAGAATACCGTTGACCCAAAAAGAGACATAGACATCATAAATACCGAATTGATTTTAAGAGATTTGGACACTGTTGAAAAAAGAATTGGCAAATTGGAAGGGGAAGCTCGAACAGGCGATAAAACAAAAATAAAAGAACTTGAAATTGTCAGGCATCTTAATAAACAACTTTCTGATAATAAGCCGATTTATTTTTTGGAAAAGGAAATTATAGAAAATCCGTCGGTCAAATCTTTAAATCTTTTGACGGCAAAGCCTCAAATATTTTTACTTAACGGCAATCAGGAAGATGTCTCGAAAGAACTTGAAGATAAAATAAAAAACGAATTAAAATCCGATTATATAATCTCGGATTTGGGAACTGGCCCCGACTTGTCCGTTTTAATTAAAAAAACTTATCAAATTTTGAATTTAATAAGTTTTTTTACGACCGGAGAAGACGAAACAAGGGCTTGGACTATTATTAACGGATGGAAAGCGCCTCAAGCGGCCGGAACCATTCATACCGATTTTGAAAATAAATTTATCAGAGCGGAGGTGGTTTTTTGGAAAGACCTGGTTGATGCGGGAGGTTGGTCGCAGGCAAAACAAAAAGGCAAGCTCCGTTTAGAAGGAAAAGATTACGCAATTAAAGACGGAGATGTTATGGTTATCAGGCATGGATAAAAAATTAATAAAATACTCATGAGCAGAATTTTAAGGAATATAAATAATGAACTTCCGCCAAAAATTTCAAACGAAAAAGAAGTTTTGGAATTGGTTGAAAATATAAAACAAAAATTTAAAACCGACGATATTGTCAAAATAAATTCGGGCAATGAAGATGATGTCTGGAAATTTTTATATGTGGCGACTAAAAATGATTTTGGAAGAGTGGATCCTAAAGTGGTGGTTATGAATCAAAACGAGGAAAGAATGATCATCAACCCCAAAGATTTTTTGGATTATCAAAAATAATTTTTTACTCTTGAAATTTAAAATTTTTTTAAGTAGTATTATTTTTCGCGCAAAGGAGGAAATAACACTTGCCCGAACAAAAAGAAGTGAAGATGGTTTTTAATTTTCTTCCTTCCGGCACTTCAAGCTGGCTGGAATCAAAATGTCATTGTCCAAATTGCGGAAGTTTTCTTTTGCAATATCCCAATGATTCAAGAATTATGGCATGTAATAGCCATCATTGCCTTTGTCTTTATGGCAACAAGGATATGGATGTTGAAACCTGCCGTCAGAAAATTAAAGAAATTTTCGGCAATTCGATATTCCCGAGTATTGTATTTGTTTAACGCGAAAAATTGCACACAAACCCTTTTAAAAAGGGTTTTTATTTTGGCTCAAGATATAAAACAACGGCATTTTTATCGTTGATTTCTTTTTCTTGAGATGGAAGTAAATAATAAATATTTTTCTCTTTTTGTTTTTCTTGAGTAAAGGTGTCGGTTATAAACATAATTGTTTCTGCCGGCATCGGTATTCCGTTCACCAAAACTCCATCGGCATTAACAATTACATATTTTTTGATGCTTTGCGGCATTTGATTCAGTTGATTGCCAAGCTGAACATAGTTTTCACTGAAAGCGTTGGCAACGTTGGGATTTTGCGCCCAAAAAATAAAATAGCTCGCATAAGATTGAAAGATCAAAAATACTCCCACAATAATCAGAGTTGCGTAAAAAATTTTTTCTTGAGAACATTTCTTTTGAAAATAATTTATAAAAGCCAGAGCGCCCAATCCGGCAAGCATATATGACGGGGGAATCATAAGGATTGAACGTAAAGCGTGCGGAATTGATTCGTTTGAAAATACGACCGGCAACATTGCCATAAACATCCAAAATATCAATATCCACCAAAAAAATTCAAATTCTTTATTTTTTTCCGATTCCTCGCTTTCATCTTGTTTTTCGCTTAAATTAATAGCAGACGATTTGATTTTAGGAATCAATGAAAATATTCCGATTATAAAAAATATTCCGACAAACCAATATATTTCCGGGGATCCGGAAATATTGTGCCTCCAATTTGAATCTCCCTTAAAATCGAACATTCCCAAAGTTTTTATTATATTGGATGATAAATCCTTTAATGGAGATGCGGACGAAGTGATGGATATTTCGGACGTTCTTCCAAAAAAGTCTCCCGGATTTTTTATAAAATATATTCCCAAAGGAGAAAATACAATCAATGAAGCTATAACGTAAAAAGCAAAACTTGTAAAAATTTTTTTAAAATCTATTTTATAAATCCATTTATACAGCAAATAAATAAATATGATCAGAATCGGAGTGGCTCTGTAGGCGATATAAGAATACATTCCCAGTCCATAAATGCTTCCTCCCAAAACACTCATTAAAATTATTTTTTTGTAATTTATTTTCTGTTCTTTTAATAATTCAAGCGATAAAATCAGTAAATAAATTCCCCACACCAATATTGCCGGCGCCATTATCGCTCTAAATCCCATTCTTGAAAAATCAACATGCCAAAAACTGATGGCGGTAAAAAACGAAGACAAAAAAGCCACCAAATGGGAATATTTTCTTTTTCTGAAGATGTATTGAGTTAAAAGATAAATTCCTAAAATTGTTATCACTCCCCAAAAAGCGCTCTCGCTTCGCAACACCCAAGGAGCATGAACTTTAAAAATATATAACAAAAATGACTGAATATTGATAAATAATCCTTCCCGCCCGTTATTTTCAGGATAAAAAACTTTGTAATCTCCCGTGGATAGAGCTTGTGAGGCATTATTTCCGTTGATTGCTTCATCGGGATAGAGTCCCGGCGGAGTAATCGATAAATTGTAGAATCTAAAAAAGATTGCTATAATTAAAACCGTAATAAGCCCATATTTTCTGAAGAAAGAATAAAATTTTTCGTTCATACAATAAATTTATATAATAAAACTTATGGATTCAAATATTGTTCATAATATCAATTATCACGAGTTGGCTCAAGAAGTTAATGTTAAAAAAGAAGCCTCTCCCGAATTGTCGCATAAAGAAATAGTATCGAATGTTTTGGAAAAAAGCGGAATGCCTCCGATGTCTCAGCCAATTACGCCCGCTCCTTCGGTAACTCAATCTTCAAACAAAAACGATGATTCAATTTTGCCGGATTATGCGAAGAAATCCGATCCGGGTATTCAAAATAAAATTCAACATTTGGTGTCTTTAACTTTGGAAAAGGGATTGAAAGAGGGAATTAATTTTGCAAAAAAAGAGGATCCATTTGTCATGGACGCCTATCACGATTCTCTTTCGGATGTTTTGGTTGATGAAATGAAAAAAAGAAAACTTATATAATGCAAAGCGTTATTATCACTTTAATTATTGTTGTGAGTTTGGCCTCGTTTTTGGGCATAATTTGGTATGTTCTTTTAAAACAACAGAGGGAAAAAATAAAAAAATCTTTAAATTTAAAATTGTTAACAATCAAAATGCCCCGTCCGGATTTAACGGATTCCAGAGAGCATAATTTCAAAGAAGAAATAAATTTTTCGGAACAGCTTTTCAGTTCTCTTGCCTCGCTCAAGGAGATGACTGCTTTTGAAGTTGCAGTCCATCATGTCGGCGAGGAAATATTTTTTTATGTGGCGGTTCCTGAAAAAATGGTTTCTTTTATCAGTCGTCAGATAGAAGGAATTTTTAAGGACTCTCAAGTAACGGCTTCTCCCGAATATAATATTTTTCAACCGGGAGGATTTAACGCCGGATTTTATTTAAAACAAGACGCTCATTATTCGTTGCCGTTAAGAACTTATCTTGAATCCGAAGCCGATACTTTTTCTCCAATAGTCAGCGGACTTTCTAAAATTAATGAAATTGGTGAAGGCGCCGTTATCCAAGTTTTAATAAAATCCGCCCCGGAAAGTTATAAGAAAGGCATAGTTTCAATAATAAATTCTTTAAAAAAGGGAGAGAGTTTCAAAAAAATTGCCTCCACTAAAGCCATCGATTTAAAAGGTTGGGCTGATGTTTTAAAAGATAAAAAACCTGAAGATGATAAAAAACCTTCCATTATCGATGAAGAATCAATAAAATCGCTTGAAAGAAAAATTTCAAAACCTCTTTTTAAAGTTAATTATCGCGTATTGGTTTCTGCCATCAATCAATTTCAAACGGAGAATATTTTAGACGGTATTGCCGGGTCATTTAATCAATTTGAAGCGCCATTAAAAAATAAATTTAAAATAAATAAAGTAAAAAATTTCCAAAAATTCGCTTATCAGTTTTCTTTCAGAGATTTTGACGATTCTCAAGCGATGATTTTAAACACCGAAGAGATGGCCGGAATTTTTCACATGCCTTCGTCTTCCACATTATCTCCAAAGATCAAATGGATAAAATCAAAAGAATCTCCTCCGCCCTCAGAACTTCCCGATAACGGAACTTTGATTGGCCAAAGCAATTTTAGAGGGGAAGTAAAACCGGTTTACATAACCGAAAGTGACAGACGCAGACACGTTTATTCTATCGGTCAAACCGGTGTCGGTAAAACAACATTGATGGTGGATATGATTTGGGATGATATAAAAAAAGGCAAAGGAGCTTGTTATATTGACCCTCACGGAGATGCCATTGAAACTATTTTAGGATTGATTCCTAAAGAAAGGATGGACGATGTCATTGTTTTTGATCCGGGATACACAAAAAAACCTATAGGATTGAACATGCTTGAATACAATTTTGATCATCCCGAAGAAAAAACTTTTATTGTTAACGAAATTCAGGGAATTTTTAATCGATTGTTTTTAGCTGAAACCATGGGCCCGATGTTTGAACAATATATGCGCAATTCGCTTTTATTGCTGATGGAAGATGCCGTCAACGAGCCGGCTACATTTATTGATGTCCCGAGAGTTTTAACCGACGAAGAATTTCGTATTAAAAAATTATCAAGAATTACCAATCCGGTGGTTATAGATTTTTGGACAAAGGAGGCGAGCAAAGTCGGAGGTGAAGCGTCTTTGGCGAATATGGCTCCGTATATTACTTCCAAATTTAATAATTTTATTGCCAATGATTATTTGAGGCCGATTATCGGACAAGCTAAATCGTCTTTTAATTTCAGGCAAATAATGGATGAGAAAAAAATTCTTTTGGTTAATTTATCCAAAGGAAAGATAGGAGATATCAATGCCGGACTTCTTGGAATGATAATCACGGGAAAATTGCTTATGGCGGCGCTTTCTCGGGTGGATATGGCCGAATCGGAAAGAAATGATTTTTATCTTCACATCGACGAGTTTCAAAACTTTACCACCGATTCCATTTCCACTATTTTATCGGAAGCCAGAAAGTATCGTCTTAACTTGAATATAACCCATCAATTTATTGCTCAGCTTGAAGAAAAAATAAGAGATTCTGTTTTTGGAAACGTCGGTTCTATGGTTGTTTTCAGAGTTGGCGCTCAGGATGCGGAATTTTTAATCAAGCAATTTGAACCCGTGTTTACGCAATCGGATTTGATGAATATAGACAACTTTAATGCTTACGCCAAAATTTTGATTAACAATCAAACGTCCAAGCCGTTTAATATGAAAACGGTAATGTATCCCAAGCCGGATGTTGAGCTGGCTCAAAAAATAAAAGAGCTTTCTTTCTTAAAATACGGAAAAGACAGAGTGGAAGTAGAAAAAGAAATTATGGAAAAACTGAGAAGTTGACGGCTTTATTTTGATTTGTTTTTATTGTATATTTTTTACGCTTGCCACCTTAGCTCAGCTGGTAGAGCAGCGCTTTCGTAAAGCGAAGATCCGCGGTTCAAATCCGCGAGGTGGCTCAAAACCTATGATTCAAAAAGAGTATGAATTAAAAATTAACGAGCTTCTTCAACGCCTCCAACAGCTAGGAGGCTGGCTTTGACGTAGAATCAAAACAAAACAGAATGAAAGAAATCCAGGCTCTTATGCAAGATTCTGATTTTTGGAAAAACAAAAATTCCGCCGATGAAACAATAAAAGAAATGGGCGACATCCAAAATGTTTTGGATAAATATCTTAAAGCTCAAAAAATGGTTGAAGAACTTGTAAAAAACAGCGAAGAAATAAACGAGGACGAATATTATAAAACGGAAAAAATAATAAAAGAACTTGAAATAAAAAAATTATTCAAAAACGAGTTTGATTCCGGAAATGCCATAGTTTCTATTTATGCCGGCGCCGGGGGACAGGACGCGGCCGATTGGGTTCACATGCTTTATCTGATGTATGAAAAATATTCTCAAAAAAAAGATTGGAAAATATCGGTAATCGATTCCGCTCAAGAATCGGGAGAAGCAAGAACTGGAAGGACTTCGTTAAAAAATATAACTTTTGAAATAAAAGGGAATTATGCTTACGGCTATTTAAAAAAAGAGAGCGGCGTTCATCGTTTAGTGAGAGTTTCTCCTTTTTCGGCTCAAGGGCTAAGGCACACTTCGTTTGCTTTGGTTGAAGTTTTACCTGAAATAAAAGAAAGTTCTTTAAAAATAAATCCGGCTGATTTGAAAGTTGAATTTTATCGCTCTTCCGGACCCGGAGGACAAAATGTAAATAAAGTTGAAACAGCCGTAAGAATAGTTCACTTGCCTACGGGACTTTCCGCGTCGTCTCAAGTGGAGCGCTCTCAATCACAAAACAGGGACAAGGCTATGAAAATTTTGGAAGCCAAGCTTATTCAATTGATGGAAAAAGAAAGAGTCAAAGAAATTGAAAAAATAAAAACAAAGGTCAAGCCGGAATGGGGAAGTCAGATAAGGTCTTATGTCTTAAATCCCTACAAACTTGTTAAAGACCATCGCACCGAACATGAAACAACTCAAATTGACAAGGTGATTGAAGGAGGAGATTTGGACGGATTCATAGAATCGGAATTGACTGCCGATAATATCTGATAAAATCTTCATAAAGCGTTTGGATTTTTTTAAAGCGCGTGATATAATTATTTTCGTTATGATTATTTTTCAAGGAGTATCAAAAATTTATAAAGGCGACGATCATGAATTAGTAGCTCTTGATAATGTCAGTTTTAAAATCAATCCCAAAGAATTTGTTTCTTTAGTGGGGAAATCAGGCGCCGGAAAATCAACTATAATAAAACTTTTAACGGGAGAAGAAAAACCTACCAAAGGCAGAATTATTTTTGGTTCTTATGATGTTACCAAAGTAAAGAATAACGAACTTTATCAAATGAGGCGCCATATCGGCACCATTTTCCAGGACTTTAAATTGCTTCCGGAAAAAACCGCCTTTGAAAATGTGGCTTTTGCTTTAGAAGCTTCGGGAAGGCCCGAAGGAGAAATCACCGAACTTGTCCCGAAAGCGTTGGATATGGTGGGACTTTCTTCAAAAATAAAAAGTTTTCCCAGAGAAATGTCCGGTGGAGAAAAACAAAGAGTTGCTATTGCCCGCGCTATGATAAATAATCCCGATGTTATAATTGCCGATGAGCCAACCGGGAATCTGGACCCTATAAACAGCAACGATATTATAAAACTTCTTTTAAAAATCAATGAACTTGGAACAACTATAATTTTAGCCACTCACAATAAAGACGTGATTAATAATTTAAGCAAACGAGTTATCAGTCTTGAGTCGGGACAAATAATTCGCGACGAAGAGGAAGGGAAATATATTTTATTTTAAGATTTAAAAATGGTTACTACTTTTTTCAGAATAATCAAATACGGCAAGCAAAATTTTTCAAGAAACGCTTGGCTTTCCACCGCGACTATTGCCATCATGGTTTTAGCATTATTAGTTTTTATGGGTTTGATAATTTTTAATGTTCTCACCAGAACTGTTATCTCCAGCATTGAAGATAAAATTGATATCAGTGTTTATTTCAAAACTACTACCGCCGAAGATGATATTTTGAGAATAAAATCGACTTTACAAGGATTGCCCGAAGTAAAAAGCGTCGATTATATTTCCAAAGACGAGGCGCTGGCTATTTTTAAAGACAAGCACGCTAACGATCAGACAATATCTCAGGCGATTTCGCAATTAACCGATAATCCGCTTTTAGCTTCTTTAAACATCAAAGCACGCAACCCGAGCGATTATCAGGCAATTTCCGATTATCTTAACAACGACTCTATCAGTCCGTTTGTTGATAAAGTTTCTTACGCTCAAAATGCCGGCGTGATAGACAGATTGAATAAAATAACAACAACCGCTAAGAATGGAGGATTGGGTCTTGCTATAGTTATGTCGTTAATAGCAATGTTGATAACTTTCAACACTATTCGTTTGGCTATTTATTCGAACAGAGAAAGCGTAAACATTATGCGTCTTGTCGGTGGTTCCAACTTTTTTATCCGAGGGCCATTTTTGATTGAAGGAATTTTATATGGAGTAATTTCGGCGATTGTAAGCTTGATTATTTTGGCGCCGATAATTTATTTTGTTTCTCCTTATACCAACGCTGTTATTCCGGAATTAAACTTGTGGAGTTATTTTGTCGGCAGGTTGCCCGTATTGCTTGTTTATCAACTTTTGTTTGGTATCGGACTTGGAATAATTTCCAGCTTCATCGCTATCGGAAAGTATTTGAAAAATTAATTTTAAAAAAACAAAATCGCCTTGAATTAAGGCGATTTTTAGTTTATTTTTATTAAGGACTTTTATATTTAATGGGGGATCGTCTAATGGTAGGACATGGGCCTTTGAAGCCCAGTATCGGGGTTCGAATCCCTGTCCCCCAGCAAAATAAATACACTCTTGTGGTGTATTTTATTTTGCATGGGAAGTCCCGAAACTGCTTTCGGGACGTCAGGGATTTTAAACGACGTAGCTTGTTCCGCTCAGCAGAGCGGAACGCGAGTCGGTGCTTAGACCAATTCTACTCGACGGAGTAGAATTGAGTCGAAGGAGATTCCCTGCCGCGCCCGTCCGAAACTTTAGTGAAGGAGGGTCCCCCAGCCGATTTTTAAGCGTAAAAATCGCGTCGGAATGAGTACATTTCCGACGTCGTCCACTATCTCTTTATTTTGTGTACAGCAAGCAACTTGGGTCAAAAATTTAAAGAATAGTAAGTTTCTTGTATTAATCTTCCATTTGCTGATATACTGAATAAACAATTAAAAAAATATATATGGGCAAAAGAAACACAAGCACCGGCAGACGCAGGCCGTCAAAATCTCATAAGACTAAAAAAAGACTGGAGGCAAAGAGACTTATGCTTGAATCAAAGAAAAAGAAACATCTTTCAAAAAAATAAAATCCGAACAAAAAATCGTCAATCAGGCGGTTTTTTGTTTCTTCTGTGCTTTGCAAGCTGCAAACGGACGCAGTAAAATAAATTCGTGCAACCGGGGGTCGGGAGATCGTCTTCAATTAATAAATTAATCGGCAAAATATATGAAAAAAATAAATATCAATAAAATGCGTAAAAAAATACTTTAATTATTAATTTGTAAAAATTTCAAAAATGATTTAATATAAACATATGAACAAAAAAATTAATATTTTATTTTTATCGCTCTTTGCCTTGATCGGAGTTGTTTTTGTAATTCCTCATTCCGTGTTAGCTGATGGACCGGAGTTTTTACCTCCTGCATGTGGACAATACGATGGAAATCAACGTACTTGTAGTTTTTATACGGTTAGTCGTGATATGAATATAACTCCCGAACTTACAAACTCATTTGTGTTTGTAACTCATTTGAGAAATAAAGATATGATAGGATATGTAGATCAAAGTCTAACAAATGCGGACTATAAGTTGCAGAATTTTGTCTCAACGACAGGGATTATTGATGAAGCAGTTGATAAAAATTATTTTAATGAAAATGGCGGAATAAATAATCTTTTTACAAAAACAGATATTATAAAAGTAGCAGCGTCTTCTTCGTGTCCGAGTGGATATCAAATAATCGACGTTCCCATAGACCAGAATGGAAATAGTACATGCGCCAAAGAAGCAGCTCCAAAACCAGAGACAAAAAAACATATGTTTAGTATATGGGTAGTAGCAACAGATAAATACGATTCTCCTTCCGCTAAACCCGGAAATTTGGTGCCTTGGAATCAGGGAGACCACATTGATCCATTTGTTCAGACAACTTTAGGTAATCCAATTACTATAAAAATATTAAGATACAGTCCTCTGGGAATTTTGAATAATAAAATAATTTTTTATCGCTCTCAAGAAATTTATTATATTAATCAAGGAACCGAAAAAACCATCTCCAGACAAACAAACTTATCGGCACCTACCGTTCAAGGGATCAAACCATTTTCGGCGGCACAAACAAATGTTGTAACAAATATCCAGGCAAATACAACTACCACAACTGTTTCTGCTACAACTAGTCAAAATGACAACAAGCCGGTTACCGTCAATTCTCCATCTTTAATTGGTTATATAAAATCTTTTTTCTCCGGATTTGGTAATCTTGTGCGAATACTTTTCCGCTTCTAACTAATGATTCCTTACACATATCAATTTCTTTTCTCTCTGTTTGGAACCGTTGTAATTGAAACGGCGGTTCTTATTATCCTGGTGCGATTAATTTTTAAAATCGACCAACAAAAAATCGAATTAAAAGTTCTCTTGACTGCGGGTGTCTTTGCCAACTTAAGTACAATATCTTATGTTTGGTATGTTATTCCCATTTTGACATTTTGGAATCTTCCACTCGCCATTGCTATCGGAGAGATATTCGCTTTTCTGATGGAAGCTATTTTTTACGAGGTATTTTTAAAATTTAACTTCAAAAGAGCTCTTATGGTATCGTTTTTATGTAATATCAGTTCGTTCATATTAATGACCCCACTACTTAAAGCATTTATCCTTTTTTCTTAATTGAAACATATTTAAATCCAGGTTTTTTAAAATAGGTTTAAATTTTTTATATTTGATAATAATTCAATTTAAAACAAAAACAAAACGGGCTAATGGAAAAAGTATCCTATAGTGATATACTCAAATTAGCAAACAAATTTTCAAAAAAAGAGAGGGGGGGATATGATACTACTGCCCAAGATTGCTATTCGTGGCTTAGGGCGAGAAATTATTTTTATTCAAGGGGGAATGGGTGCAGGTATTTCTCTTGCGCCTCTTGCCGGAGCGGTTGCTCGGAGAGGTGGCGTTGGAACGGTATCTTTTGTCGCCTTGGATAGATTTGTTGAGCGTCGCATAGGCCATAAAGTGAGCCATCATGAAGCCGCCGAACTTGAAATTCAAGAAGCGCGACGAATTTCCTGTGGCAATGGCGCAATCGCCATTAATTGTATGGTCTTGATTGAAAGGACATATATTCCTTCAATAGAAGGCGCAATTGATGGCGGAGTAAATGCAATTATTGCCGGTGCGGGTTTGCCTATGACTTTGCCTGAAATTGTAGATAATGCACCCGTTTCGCTAATTCCCATCATTTCTTCCGGTAGGGCATTGGAACTAATATGCCGTCGCTGGAGCCGTTATGAAAAAATACCCGACGCAGCAATTCTTGAAGGGCCACTTGCGGGAGGACATCTTGCTTTTAGAGCTGAAGATATTTTCAAACAAGAATTTCAGTTGGAAGCGATATTTGAACGAGTTAAAATAATCGCTCAGAAAAACGGAAATTTTCCGATAATTGTGGCTGGTGGCATTTATACTCGTGAAGATATTATTTGGTGGATTAATGCCGGAGCCGATGGTGTACAGATGGGGACTCGCTTTGCCGCAACACACGAAAGTGGCGCATCAAAAGAGTTTAAAAATGCCATTGTTGCTTGTTGCTCAGAGGATATAGAAATAGCAACCAACCCGGGATCACCGGCAGGATTACCATTTCGTGTTATCCGTACTTCACCTGGGTACCAACAAGCACTGATTCATGGAAGAAAAATTTTATGCGATAAGCAATATCTATTGAATAAAGACAAGAGCGGCCGTTTGGGATGCCCCGCTTTGGATGGTAATGATGCTTTTTGTATCTGTAACGCTCTTTTATCCGCAGCGGATTGTAATAACGTATCCGAATTGCCGATCTTTACCGTTGGAGCGAATGCGGCTCGTGTAGATCGCATTCTCTTCGTTGATGAATTGATGGATGAATTAATAGGGTGACGCTTAGCTAATTTCTACTAAGCGTCTTTTTTTAAATAATTTAAAATAAAAAATTTATCATATTAATGATACAAATTATTAAATTAAATTATCTTTGTTTTTTATAAAAACCAAAAAGAATCCGATTACTCCGCCTAATAAATCAAAACTTAAATCTCCCATCGTATCAAGATTGGTCGGTTGGTCTAACAAGTTAAGATGAACTCTCCAATTTACCAATTTCTCTCCTAAAATATCCAAACGAAAGGCGTCATGAGCGCATTCATACATTTCCCAAGCTACCGATACCAAAGCTATGATTGCTATGATTTCAATAAACATTTTCCATTTTTCTTCTTTCAATAATGAATATTTCGGATAAAGCTTATCAAACAGAATAAGTCCGATGGCTAAAGCAACTCCAAAAAATAAATGTTCAAAAGCGTCATATCCAAAAAATCCCTCAATGCATCCTAAATATTTTGAACAAACATTATTTCCCGCCCAATCGTAAAGAAGCTCTCCCAAGCTGGTGATTAAAAGCCAGACCGCCGTAAAATAAAAAAGTAAAATTTTTATTTTTTTTATTTCTGTTCCTTTTGATAATTTTGTAAAAAAAATAACTATCGCCGAAATTACAAAAGATAAAATTATTACATATGTTGGCGTATCCATTTGTTATTACTTATTAATACGGATAAAAAGTGATTTTGTTTTCTTTACGGCGAGTATGTGACATATATGGACAAAAATCATTTTTATATTATACTCTTTTCAGATATTTGAAAAAGGAGGGCTCTGTGAAAAAGGGCTTTTATCTGGAGAATTGGCACAAGTTGTCTTTGCCTGTAGTTCAAATTGCCAACGAATTAAATCCGTTTTATAACAAGGGAGTTGTTTTTTATGCGGCATTGGCTAACCATTTGCCTTATGAAAACATAAAATTTATTACGGTTTATGGGCTTTTACAAAACGCATTGGATGTTGGGGCTCTTCAAAAGACAAAGATTTTGGTTGAGGCAACCTCCGGCAATACCGGCGTGGCGTTGGCTTTGATGGCAAAACATTTTGGGATTAACAAGGTTAAGCTTGTGGTGGCTCCCGATATCCCCGATGGAAAGCGTTATCCGCTGATTCTTGCCGGAGCGGAATTGATTTATCCCAAGGAAGGATTGAGTGCTATCGCAACTGCCAGAGAAATGGGAGGCGGGGGATGGAAGCCGGATGGTTGGCAACCTGATAGCGGATATTTGAATCTTGACCAATATGCCAATCCTTTTGGCGCCGAACCTCATTCAACTTTTACCGCTGATAAGATAGTAGAAAAGCTTTTTTATAACACTCCGTCTATTTTTGTTTCCGGCATTGGGACCGGAGGGACTATGGTTGGTATCGGTAAATATATCAAGCGCAATAATATGCGCGCGGTAAATATCGGCGTGCTTTTGAAGGCGGGGAGTGAAATTCCCGGAGTAAGAGATTTGAATCGGATGAAAGAAATAACTTTGCCTTGGAGAGATTTTTCAGACGGCATTGTTGAAATAGGTTCAAGGCAATCGTATTTGGCGAGTCTGTGGCTTAACTGGGTTATGGGTATTACTCCCGGTCCAAGCAGCGGCTTTGCTTATTTGGGAGCTCTGAAGTTTATCAAGAGCCTGATTGATTCCAAGTTGGATTCTTTTAGGGATGATCATGACAAGGTTAGAGTTGTTGTTATTTTTCCCGACGGAAATCGCCCCTACGGAGATAGGTATATGGCAAACTTGCCCTTTGAGTGTTTGAGTCCGGCAACAGCGCCATTGCCTTGGAATTGGAAAGTATAGTTTTGATTTTTAATTTATCCGCCCGAAAACGGCGGATTTTTTTATTTTTTTTCGCGCAAAATACAAAACGGAGTCATCTCGTCAGCTTGTCCTAAGGGATTATCTTTAAATGCCTGCTGAATAAATTTTTCGGTAATTGATCTATTTGATTTTCCGACAGAAAAGGCTCCTAAATAATTGGCGTCCAATATCACAGCTTCGTTTCCAAATTCTTTTTTTATTTTTTTTGCCGCGCCATCCGGATCCATCGGCGCTAATTTTGCATGATGAGCATATTCCAAAATATTAAATGAGAGGGGACAGTCGATGGATTTTGCTCTTTTGCCGCAAATCACGTAAAACAAACCTTTGATTCCGAGCGGGCGAGTAATTGCCGAAATTGCGGCCGCCAAAAAAACTCTCGGATATCCGGCTTCTTCTATTAAAAGTTGCATTGCCATCGGAGTGCCGTGGCCAAAACCTCTAAAATCTTTTGTTCCGTATTTATTGTTGACTTTTCTTGCCAAGAATCTGGCAAAAGAAGTCGGTTTAATATCGTTTAGATTTATAATTCTTCCTTGAGTGATAGCCAAGACCTTTTCGCTTACAAAAATTATATCGTTTGGCTCCAGATAAGGCGTTATATATTTTTTTAATTCTTCAATAATATCGCTTTTTTCGGTGATGAGGGCTGTTCTTATGGGCAATCTTAAATATGTTTTTGAACCGATTTGAATTTCCAGATTTTTCCCCTTGTTGGGTTTTATTTCTTTGTTGTTGATTTCATTTTTCATCGGTTGTATTATAATATTAATTCAAATAATATCAAAATATGTTAATAAGAGTTTGTTTATCAAAAATTCACAGAGCAACAGTAACCGAAGCCGATTTGAATTATGTCGGTTCAATTACGATTGATAGCGAACTTTTGGAAAAAAGCGGAATGAGGCCTTTTCAATATGTTAATATCACCAATGTCTCAAACGGCGTTTTTTGGCAGACATATATAATGCCGGGTAAAAAAGGAAACGGAGATATTTGCTTAAATGGCCCTCCTGCAAGGCATTTTCAACCGGGAGATAAAATTATAATTTTAGCCGAAAGTCTGGTTGAGCCGTCCGAAATGAGAGATTTAAATCAAACTATTGTCTTTGTGGATGATAAAAACAAAACAACCGAAGTTAAGATAAATAAAATGTCTCAATTATGAGACATTTTTAGTAAATAAAAGTTTCAATAACCACAATAACGTTTATAAAAAAGTTTGCCACGTTGGATATAATTATCGGTTTTTCATCATGAACAATTCCATAGATCGTCCAAACAATGTTTGCCAATGAATAGCATATCCAAGAAAATGCCGATTTATCCAGAAAATTTTTAAGTTTTTCCGGATGAGGATAGGATTCAAATTTTTGACTGATTCTCTTTCTTATGTTCTGATGTAAAAAAGCAAGCATAATATTATTTATAAATTAAATTTTGTTTTTTCTTCTTTTAAATTTTCTATGACAGCGATTTCGAAAGGAGCTATCGGAAAAGGATTGTATTTCATTTGAGAATAAGCCGAAATTAAAGATTTGATTAAAGCGATGAGCTTGTCGCGGTTGGCTATTTTGGCATGTTGCTGAATTTTATTTATTTCCGCCTCCGCCAATTCCCGTTTGAACATTTCTTCCAAATCGGGATTCAAGCTTAACGAAAGAACTCTTCTTAAATATTCGGTTATATCTTTATTGAATTGAAAAAGATTATATCCTTTGTTGGCAATATCATAAAGAAACTCGAGAGATTGCTTTAAATCGTTTTTTATCAACAAATCGCACATGCCGACTGTTTTTGAAAAATCCACTTTGCCTAATATTTCTTCAACGTTTGCAACCGTCAGATTTTCTCCTTTTAATGAAATTATTTGATCCAAAAGCGATTCCGCATCGCGCAAACTTCCGTCGGCAAGATAAGCTATCATTTCAATCGCTTCTTTGGAATAAGACGTTTTTTCGTTTTTTAAAATTGTTTCAAGTTTTGACGATATCTCGCTTAAAGTAAGTTTTCTAAAGTGAAATCTTTGGGTTCTTGAAATGATTGTCGGGGGAACTTTTTCGTATTCGGTTGTTGCTAAAATAAAAATTACATGAGTCGGCGGTTCCTCAAGAGTTTTTAAAAGCGCATTAAATGCCTGAGTGGTGAGCATGTGAACTTCGTCTATTATAAAAACTTTGTAATTAAAAAGAGAGGGGAGTGTTTTTATATTTTCTTTTAAATCTCTTATCTCGTCTATTCCTCTGTTTGAAGCGGCATCAATTTCAACGACATCAAGCGCTTGTCCGGCGTCTATCGCCAAACATGCCTGGCATTTATTGCAAGGTTCTCCTTTTTTAGCAAATTCGGAATCTTTTTTTCTTGTTTGACAATTGGCTATTTTGGATAAAATTCTGGCAACGGTTGTTTTGCCGGTTCCTCTTGAGCCATAAAAAATGTAGGCGTGCGCCAACTTATCTTGGGCTGCCGAATTTTTAATGATAGTCGTTACATTTTCTTGGCCGATAACATCGGCTAATTTTTTCGGTCTGTATTTTCTGTAAATTGCCAATGACATGATAAATAGTATAAAACAAAAAACCACTCAAAAACAAGCGATAAAAAAACCGCTCTTCTTATTTTAAAGAGCGGGTGATTGATTAAAAGAGCGTCAAGAAATTAACAATTCAAAATCATCAATCATTTTTTTGATTATATTAAATCCGTCTTGCCAAAACTTGTTTGATTTTATATTGATTCTTGCTCTTGCAAGAATTTCCATCGGATAAGCGGATCCGCCGGCAGATAATATTTTCAAAATATTTTTAGCGTATTTGGGTCCGTTCTTTTTAAATCTGTTAAAAAGATGCAGGGCAATTATTTCATTTACGGCGTAAGAGTAAATCCAAAACGGATTTTCAAAAAAATGAGGAATAGTCATCCATTCCCACCTGAATTTTTGGGGGACCGATATTTTTTCTCCGAATTGTTCTTTAATCAAAGCAAGATATTCCTCATTCATTATTTTCAGATTATTGCTGTCTTTTGTTATATTCCCAAACGTTTTTTCTTCCCAGATTGCCAGATAGCCCATCTTAAAAATTAATGTAAGGATATTGTCGAGCATTGACCCTAAAATATAAATCTTATCTTTCACCTCATTAGTTTCGGAAAATAATTTATCAAAAACGATAAGTTCGGACAAAGACGAAGATAATTCCATCAAAAATATTGACGGTTCGCGAACGACAAATTTGTGATGACCGGAAAGGTCATCGTGGACAGCATGCCCGACTTCATGAGAAAGAATAATCAAGCTTTCCAGGTCTTTGTTAAAAACAACGTTTATGTATGACGGAATTCTGTTTGAAACCGAAACGGTAAAATTCATCGGGAATTTGCCTTGTCTGTTCTGGGCGTCGATATGATTTGAATCAAAAATTTTTTTAGCCGAATTTCCATAAACCGGAGAAAAGTCAAAAAATGATTTTAAGATGATTTTTTTGGCTTGAAAAAAATCTATTTTTCTCATCGATGCCGGAACTTTAAATGGAATATTCAGATCATAAGCGGTTGCCTTTTTTAATTTAAGAAGTTTTGATTTCAGTTCAAAATATTGCTGGAAAATAGAGATGTTTTTTCTGATTAATGTAAACATCTGATCCAAAATGGCTTTTGAAATGTAATTTTGGCTTACTCCTTTTTTCTTTTCTCCGATGATGTCTTTTATGATGATTTCATAAATATAAGACAGTGTCGGACCGATTCCATTTTCAAATTCTTCAAAATACTCGTCGTAAGCCCGTTTTCTGAGTTTCTTATTTCCAGAATAAAAATACGATTCAATTTCTTCAACTGTAAGAATCTTCGTTTCATCTCCAACCTTGAGCTTGAATTTCAGATTTTTTATGAGCAAAGAATATATTTGTTTCAACGATTTAACTCCGATATTTTTTTCGGAAATCAAATTACCATCCGTTTGCCTAACAGCTAACTCGTTTTGGCGTATTTGTCTTAATTCGTGCTTAAAATCTTTTCCGGCCAAAGACATTAATCTTTTGGCGTTTTGTTCATCGAGTTTTTTCCACCATCGGTCAAAAAATATAAGGCGGTCATCAAAATTATTCAGTATCTTTTCCGTGTCGGTTTTGTTTTTATTTGTTTCCAAATCAAAAACATTTTCACCTTGCTTAATTTCAAAATAAGCGTCAATTATGTTTTTTTGTTGATGATATAAGTCGATGAGTTTTAACAATTTTAAGAAATTTTTTGAAGAAATGTTTTTTCTTAATTTATTTTTATAGCTTTCTATAGATAGAACATTTTTCTCCAAATTAAAAATCGCTTTCTCGATAAAATTCGGATTATTTTCATCAAAAATATCATTTAAGTTCCAACGGGGCAAAGATTTTGTGTTCGCCCTCATTTTCCCCTCCTTTTCAAGGTTCTAATTAAATGTTTATTTAATATCTTGCCGTTGTCAACGGCTTGCTAAATTTAATTGAATTTGACGCTTTTTTGAGTTAGAATTGATATATTATGTATCAGGTAAAAACCGAAGCGTTTTCAGGGCCGTTAGAGAAGCTTCTGGAGATGATTGAAGAGAAAAAAATGGATATAACCAGGATTAGTTTGGCTGAAGTTACCGCCGATTTTATTTCTTATGTTGAATCGCTTAAATCTAAAATAGATAATTTTGAAGAAGGAAACGAGGAAGAAAAGAAAACCGAATCATTGCGGATGTTGGCCGATTTTTTGACGGTCGCTTCGCAATTAATTCTGATTAAATCCAAAGCATTGCTTCCGGAATTGGTTTTGTCCCAAGAGGAAGAGGATGAAATAAATAATCTTGAAATGCGTCTTAAGATATACAGCCAATTGAAACCGATGTTTGCCCTTACAAAGAAATATTGGATTGAATCCAATCGGTTGCATTCGCGAACAATGTTGATGTCTGTGGAGCCCGTTTTCTATCCGCCCAAAGAAATGAAACTTGAATTTTTAAAATCCGCTCTTGATAAGATTCTGAATTCTTTGGGTTCATTTTTTTTGGATACGGAAAAAATAAAAAAACAATTATTTTCTTTGGAGGATAAGATTGCCGAATTAACCAAAAAAATAAAATCCGGAATATCCAAATTTTCTCAGGTGATAACCAATAAAAACAAAGAAGAGGTGGTAGTGATGTTTTTGGCGTTGCTTCATCTTTTGAGAGAAAATGCTTTTACCGCTTCTCAAAACAGCGCTTTCGAAGAAATAAGTATTGAGAATAGTCCCAATTTAAGTTAGAATTTAAATTAAATGCTTCAAGAAGAAATTAAAAATATTGTCGGTCCGTTGGAAGCCCTGCTTTTTATTTTTGGAGAACCGCTTGATTCAAAAAAAATAGCCGATGTTTTAAAAACCGACGAAGAAAAAGTGAAAACCGCCGCCAAGGAACTTTCCGATATTTTATCTAACGATTCAAATAGGGGAATCGTTTTAATTGAAAATAGCGGGAAATATATGCTGGCCACAAAACCTCAATATTCGGCATTGGTTGAAAAATTTATCACGGACGATTTAAAAGAGGATTTAAGTCCGGCATCTTTGGAGACTCTTTCAATCATCGCTTATTTTGGTCCGGCAACGAGAGCTCAGATAGATTATTTAAGAGGCGTTAATTCAAGTTATATTTTAAGAAATCTGCTTATAAGAGGACTGATAAACAGAAAATCAAAGGGAAATGCTTTTGAATACGAGGTAAGTTTTGATTTCTTGAAATTTATGGGGATAGACAATGTCGAAAAAATGCCTCAATATCAGGAGTATCAAAAATTAAAAGAACAATATTTTTCACCAAAACCGGAGTCGGAAAACTTTTCGGAAATTAACAATGAATCAAAACCGGAAAATAAAGAATCTCAAGATATTTCTTTAAGTCCTGAAAATAAAAATTAATTTTTAATTAAGATGAGATATCAAGCATTGGCGCTTTTATTAATAGTTCTTGTTTCTTCTTATTTATTTAGGGAGAATTCGGTTTTTTCTCAAAGCGGAAATGGATTAAGCCAGCTTTCGGCGACTGCCGTTGATACTATTAATTTAAATTCCTCGCCCCAGTCGATTCAGCAAAGTGAAAACACAATAAGTTCAACCGAATCTTTGATATTAAAAGATAAAGAAACGCCATCAACATCGTCGGTTGTTTCTCAAATTTCTCCATCGGAACCGATTGATAATTCCACCAGAATTGAAAATGCGATGATTGAAAAACCGATAATTGAGAATTCATCTTCAACTCCAAATAGTTTGTGCGCTCCGGTTACCGCTAAAATTTATATCGCTCAAACGATTGACGGAGGAAATGTTCTCTATGAAAAAAATTCTCAGAACAGATGGCCAATAGCTTCTGTCTCAAAATTAATGACTGCAGTTATAGCGCTTGAAAATTTAAATCAGTCGGACAAAGTTACCATAACCCAAAAAGAAATTGACGATACCGGAGGAAATAATACTCTTATGGCAGGAGATACTTTTACCATAAGCAGTTTGGTAAGAGCTTTGCTTATTGTTTCCAGCAATGACGCCGCCTATGCTCTGGCTGATGCTATGGGACAAGATGCCTTTGTTCAGAAAATGAATGAAAAAGCCAAAGAAATTTCTATGTCTCAGACAACATATTTTGAACCATCGGGACTTTCTTATTTGAATCAATCAACCGCTCATGATTTATATTCATTATTGATTTACATACAAAAACACGACCCTTTGATATTGGATATAACCAGAATCAAAACTTTGACAATAAAAAATTTAGCCAAAGGAATGCAGGATAAAAAACTTGTCAATATAAACGAATTTGCCGGAAGAAACGATTTTTTTGGAGGGAAAACCGGATTTATAGACCAGTCGGGAGGCAATCTTGTTTCTTTATTTAAAAAAGACGGCAAGATGGTTTATGTAGGAGTACTGGGAAGTTCCGATAGATTTAATGACAGCTTGGCGATATTATCTTGCATTCAATAATATGACTTTAAGTTTTTTAGCAACAAAAGTTTTAATTCTTACGGCGTTATCTTTTTTTACCGCTTTATTTTTGACTCCATTAGTTTCCAAATTTCTTTATAAATATAAGGCCGGCAAACAAATTAGAAAAAGTGAAGACGCTCCGGTTTATAATTCTCTTCATCAAAAAAAAGAAGGAACGCCGACAATGGGAGGAATAATAATTTGGGTGACGGTTCTCGGTCTTTCGGGAATTTTATTTTTGTTGAGTTTGTTTTTTGACGGAGATTTTTCAAGATTGAATATTATAGAAAGATCTCAAACTTATCTTCCAATCGCCGCAATGTTGATAGCGGCGCTTTTGGGTTTGATTGACGATATTTTAGGAATAAAGAAAAAAGGTCCTAACGGAGGCGGAATGGCAATGAGACAAAAAATAATTATTTATTTGGCGATTGCCTTGGTTGGAGCTTATTGGTTTGCGGCAAAACTCGGATGGTCAACTCTTTATATTCCTTTTGCCGGAAGCGTTGAAATCGACGGATGGTATATTCCTATTTTTATTTTTGCCATAGTTGCCACCGCTTTTTCCGCCAATGAAACTGACGGACTTGATGGACTGCTGGGTGGAACATCGCTTTTTACATTCGGTTCTTTGGCGGTTGTCTCTTTTGCTTTGGGGAGATATGAATTAGCTTCTTTTTCGGCAATGATTATCGGAGCTTTGCTTGCTTTTTTGTGGTTCAATATTTATCCGGCAAGATTTTTTATGGGAGATACCGGCTCAATGGCCTTGGGAATAACAATGGGCGTTATAGCTATGTTAACAAACACTCTTTTATTTTTGCCGTTTTTTGCTCCAATTTTGGTTTTGGAATCTCTTTCGGTTATAATTCAAATGATATCCAAAAAATTTTTCAAAAAGAAAATTTTTATATCCACCCCCATTCACCATCATTTTGAAGCTCTCGGCTGGCCGGAATCTCGAGTGACGATGAGATTTTGGATAGTGTCCGCAATTTCCAACGGATTGGGATTGGTTCTATTCTTTCTTTCGCGAATAATGCTACACTAATATATATGATAACTCTTATCAAAAATGTAATTATCGTTGATGGCAGTGGCAAGCCTCCGATAAAAGGGGATGTTTTAGTAAGAGAAGAAAAAATTTTAGCCATAGGAAGTTTTCCTCAATATAAAGCGGATAAAGTTATTTTAGGAAATGAAGGATATTTGTTTCCCGGTTTCATAGACCCGAATGTGAGTTCCGACAGATATCTTACGATGTTTTTATCTCCGCTTCACAAAGATTTTCTGCTTCAAGGAGTGACCAGCGCCGTTATCGGTCAATGCGGTTTTTCACTTGCTCCGTCTTTTTACGGAAAAAATTTGGAACATATAGAAAGTTGGGCTAAATCAAGTCATATAAATATAAATTGGAAAAGCGTCGCCGAGTTTTTGAAAGTTATCGAAAATTACGGGATGGGAATAAATATCGGAACTCTTGTCGGACATGAAATCATCAGAGAAGATATATTAAAAGATCCGAACGAAAAATTCAGAAACTTAAGTTCAAACGAATTGAGAGTTTTCAGATCTATTTTGGAAAAATCGTTAAAAGAAGGAGCTTTGGGCTTATCTACCGGATTAGGTTATTATCCTTATCAAGAAACAAGTTATTACGAAATCAGAGCTCTTTTGGATGTATTAAAAGAATATAAAGGAATTTATGCCACTCATTTGAGAAATGAACGGGAAAAACTTTTTGATTCGGTGGATGAAACAATTAAAGTGAGCCAAGAGATGTCGGTAACTTCTATAATCAGTCATTTCAGACCGCTTATCGGTTTTGAGGATCAATATGAAAAATCGTTAAATGCAATTGAGGAAAAATCTTCAAAATCAAATGTTTATTTTGATATCAATCCGTTTAATTTCAGCGCCACTTCTTTAAGTGTCTTTTTGCCGGATTTTATTAAAGACAATGACAATGCTGTTGTTTTGGAAAAAATATCCAATAAAGACATACTCAAAAAACTTGCATCCAGCATGCCCAAGATTGATCCGCAAAAAATGATAATTTTAAATGCCCCATCTCTTGAGTTTCTTAACGGAAAAACTCTTTATGAGTTTGCAAAAAATCGGGAGCTTGGGTCTTCTCAAGCATTGATTAAGTTGATGGAAATAACAAAACTCAATGGCGTAGTACTTTATGAAAATCTTAATCAGCAGGAAGTTTCAAAAGCGATTTTCAGTTCGCGTTCGCTGATTTCAACCAATAGTCCGAACTTTGATAATGTTTTTGGAACATTCAAACCGGAGAGGGCTTATAAAACATTCACGACGTATTTGAAAGAATCGGATAAAAATAAAATCTCTATTGAAAAATCGGTTGCTAAAATAACCGGTCTTCCGGCATCTATTTTTAATTTGGATGGAAGGGGATTTGTAAGCGCCGGATATTTTGCCGACTTATCTTTATTTACAAAAGATTTTGACGCTTCCTTGGTTATGGTTAATGGAAAAATTATGGTTGAAGACGGAAATATTGTTGTTTCGGGTCAAAAGGGAAACGGAAAGATTTTGAGAAAAAATAAATAAAAATGGCCAAAGGATTTTTTTCGATAAAATCGGAGCACAAACCGAATTATATTTTTTTACTTGTCTCGCTTTTTTTGTTGCTTGCGGGTTTTATAGCCTTGGCTTCCGCGTCTTCCGACATCGGGAAGATTCGTTTTAATAACACTTACTATTATTTGTTTGAACAGCTTATAAAAGGACTTATTCCCGGGCTTGTCGGATTTTTTGCCGG
Source organism: bacterium (assembly GCA_021812345.1). GTDB lineage: Bacteria > Patescibacteriota > Minisyncoccia > UBA6257 > JAGOQP01 > JAKAHY01. The sequence continues at coordinate 92,492 of JAKANP010000001.1, forward strand.
ATATCTTATTTATTACAGAAAAATAAAAAAAGCTTCTTTATATTTATTTTTAATCAATTTGGTTTTATTGGTATTGGTTTTTGTTCCTAAAATAGGAATCAATGCCAATGGATCAAGACGATGGATTGGTTTTGGCTCGTTTTCTTTTCAACCGTCGGAACTTTTAAAAATAACTTATATTCTTTATATTGCTTCTTTATTTTCCGGGCAAAGAATTAAAAAATTGAGCAATTCTTCCGGTGGATGGAAAAATTATGGAATATTTTTTGCTGTTTCGGCTATCGTGGGGGCATTAATATTTTTTGAACCGGCAACAACAATGGCTTTAGTTCTGCTCGTTTCCGGAATGGTGGTTTATTTTTTAAGCGGAAAATCTTTAAAGCAAATTGTATCCCAAATAATTTTATCCGGAGCGGTAGCTATTTTGGCAATTATTGCTTTGTCGATAATAACTCCATACAGAATGGCAAGAATAGTTCCATTTTGGAACGATATTGCTCAAAAATTTTTTCCTTCGGCAGTTGTTAAAACGGAAAACACGGACACTTATCATTTAAATCAGGCCTTGATGGCAATAGGCACCGGAGGTGTTAGCGGAGTCGGCTTTGGCAATTCAACCAGTAAGTACAGTATTCTTCCCGAACCGATGGGGGATTCAATTTTTGCCGTCATTGCCGAAGAGTTTGGATTTGCCGGTTCTTTGGTTCTAATTTTTGCTTATTTTTTGTTATTTTGGCAATCGATAAGAATCGCCCAAAAAAGCAACGACGATTTTGCGCGTCTTACCGTTGTCGGGTTTGCCTCTATTTTAGCGATGCAAACTATAATTCACATAGGAGCCAATACGGGGCTATTGCCGTATACCGGAGTGCCGTTGCCGTTTATCAGTTATGGAGGAACATCTTTAGCAATAACTCTTACAATGACCGGAATAATCGCAAATATTTCAAAATACTAAATTTTTTATCGTTTTTTTGTTATTATTAAAATATGAGAAAAGAATTAAGAATTGGTTTTACCGGAGGCGGGACAGGAGGTCATATTTATCCTTTATTGGCAGTCGCCGACTTGGTTGGAGAAAAGCTCAATCATTCGCAGATTGAATTTAAATTTTATTATTTCGGTTCTCCCGGACAATATGCTCAAGAATTTTTAAAGAGAAATTTTAAGATAATAAACATTATCTCTTCAAAAATCAGAAGATACGCTTCTGCGGAAAATATTTTGGATGTTATAAAATTTCCTTTTTCTTTGGCGCAAGCATTTTTTAAGATGCTTTTTATCATGCCGGACGTGATATTTTCCAAAGGAGGCACCGGCGCGGTGCCGGTTGTTATTGCCGCTTGGTTTTATAGAATTCCGGTTTTTATTCACGAATCGGATTCCATACCCGGCCTTTCAAATAAAATATCATTTTCATTTTCGAAAGCGGTTGCTGTTTCTTTTAAAAAAACATTGGATTTTTTCTCGGGAGAAAAGGTCAATCTGGTCGGAAATCCTGTGAGAAGTTTTTTAATTGAGCCGAGTCCGGATTTGAACGGAGAAAAGGCAAAAAAAATATTCGGTTTTGATTCTCAGTTGCCGTTGATATTGGTTTTAGGAGGTTCCCAGGGGTCTCAAAGAATCAATGAGTTTATGTTGGATAATGTAAAAAAATTTGTAGAAAAGTATCAGGTGCTTCATCAGGTCGGTTCCGAAAATTTCAACGATTTTAAAAGTGAATTGGCGGTGGCGACAGAAAGTTTCATTCCCGAAGAAAGAACAAGATATAAAATAGTTGGATTTCTAAATAATGAAATAAAAGAAGCGATGATAGCTTGTGATCTTGTTGTTTCAAGAGCTGGGAGCGGGGCAATTTTTGAAATCTCGGCTTTTAAAAAACCGTCTATTTTAATTCCTTTGGCCGAATCGGCCGGAAATCATCAATTTTATAACGCTTACGAATATGCCCAGAACGGAGCGGCGATAGTCATTGAAGAAGATAATTTAAAATCGGATATCTTCTTTTCTCAATTGCGGTTGGTTTTGGAAAATAAAACAAAATACAATCTTATGAGTGAAGCTTCCGGTAAATTTTTTAATCCTCAATCAGCGGAAATTATAGCTGACGAATTAATAAAGTTAGCTGAAAAAAATAATTAACTACGAAATACAAATTAACTACCCTTCGACTTCGCTCAGGGCGAGTTCCTTCCTTCGCTAAAGCTACGGAGGGCGCGCAAGTTTGTCATTCCAGCGGAGGCTGGAATCCAGGAAGCGTGGATCCTGAATCAAGTTCAGGATGACAAACTCTCTCGTCATTCCAGCGTATGCTGGAATCCAGGAAGCGTGGATCCTGAATCAAGTTCAGGATGACAAACTCTCTCGTCATTCCAGCGGAGGCTGGAATCCAGAAAAGATGGATCCTGAAATAAATTCAGGATGACAAACCCTCTCGTCATTCCAGCGAAAGCTACTCGTTCGAATCAGAGCGGAGGATGGATTCCAAGCCCATCCTTAATGCCATCTTGATTTGCGTAATAAATTCCAATGTGCGCTGTTATGCTATAGCATAACAGTCGTGTTTTTATTAGAATCAAAAGTTGTTAAGTATCTCACGCCGCGCCCCGTAGCAAATTCACTTTGCTATTTGGGGATCGTGAGATACTTAACGGAAGTGTTTTTTGGGGATTGTTATTTGTAATTTGTTATTTGGGATTTATACTTTAAGCGTGAGGGTCGCCAAGACGGGAAGGCGCAAGACCTCGCAAGGCCTTCATCGCCGGTTCAAATCCCTACCTGCCGACAGGCAGGCGGGCCCCTCACTCCAACAGCACTTTTAGCTTAAGGCTCGGCATAAAGAGCCTATTTTTTATAGAAAAACATCCTTTTAAAACAACTTTTTTTGTGTTAGAGTTGTTTTATGACAGAATCAGTTCCAATAAGGGTAAGAATCGCTCCATCACCGACGGGATATCTTCACTTAGGCACCATTAGGGCCGCTTTGTTTAACTATCTTTTTGCCAAAAAAGAAAACGGAAAGTTTATTATAAGAATTGAAGATACGGACACTGAACGTTCCCTGCCTATTTATGAAAGAGATATTCTTGACGGTTTAAAAAATCTTGAAATAAATTGGGACGAAGGTCCGGACGTGGGAGGAGATTACGGACCGTACAGGCAAAGCGAAAGGATGGAAATTTATAAAAAATATATAAAAGAATTACTTGATTCAAAAAAAGCATATAAATGTTTTTGCTCCAAAGAAGAATTAGAAGAAGAAAGAAAAGCAATGTTATCGGCCGGAATCTTTCCAAAATATAGTGGAAAATGCAGAAATCTGACCGAAGAAGATGTAAAAAGTAAGGAGAAAGACGGGAAAGAAAGCGTAATCAGATTAAATGTTCCGTCAAATATTGAAATAGAATTTAGTGACATTATCCGTGGAAAAATTTCCGTAAACAGTGATACTATCGGCGATATTGTTATTGCCAGAAACGAACGTTCGCCATTGTATAATTTGGCGGTTGTTATTGACGATCATTTAATGAAAATTTCTCACGTTATAAGAGGTGAGGATCATATTTCAAACACGCCAAAACAAATTTTGATTCAAAAAGCGCTCGGAATTGAAATGCCGAAATACGCTCATTTGCCTTTGGTTTTGTCTCCGGACAGAAGCAAGATGTCTAAAAGAAAAATGGAGACCTCTTTTGATGAGTATATAAAAGACGGATATCTTCCGGAAGCAATAGTTAATTTTTTGGCATTGCTCGGATGGCACCCTGAAGACGAAAAAGAAATAATGCCGCTTGAAGAATTAATTTCCAAATTCAGTTTAAAACGAGTTCAAAAAGCCGGAGGAGTTTTTAATATGGAGAAATTGGACTGGTTTAATTCTCAATACATAAAAATATTGCCCATAGAAAAACTTGCCCAGAGAATGTCGGCGATTGTTCCATCGAGTTGGACCCTAAATTCCGACAAATTCAAAAAAGCTCTTGAAATAGAAAGAGAAAGAATGAAAAAACTCTCCGATTTTAACAGTTCGGCAAAATTATTTTTTGAAAATATAAATTATGATAAAGATTTGTTGGTATGGAAAAATCTTCCGCTTGATTCCGCCAAGGACAATCTTTTGAAAGCTAAAAATTTTTTGGAGAAAATGAAAGATTCTGATTTTGATAAAAAAACTCTGGAAGAAAAGTTTATGCCGCTGGCTTCTTCGTTGGGAAGAGGGGAGTTGTTGTGGCCGTTAAGAGTATCTCTTTCGGGGCAGAAAAATTCTCCCGGACCGTTTGAAATAATGGAAGTTTTGGGAAAAAGAGAATCTCTTGAAAGAATTCAGAAAGCAATTGACCTTGCGTAAATTAAATTATTATGACTGATAAAAAGCCGATTTTTTATATATTGACTTGCTCACTGTTTAGTTTTGTAATAATAACTTTTAGCGTTATTTTTGGTCATTTTTGGGGTGGGGTAGTAATGGCGCAAACAATCGATAAAAGCGCCTTACAGAGCCAAATTGATGCCAAAAATGGCCAATTGCAACAGATCCAACAGCAATTAAAGGATCAGCAACAGCAATTAATTAACACTCAAAATCAAAAGCAGACATTATCTTCGGAAGTTAAAAGGATTAATTCCAATATTAATCAAATAAACTTAAATATACAATCAAGCCAAATTCAAATAGAAAAACTCAATCTTCAGATGCAGGAACTTCAGGGACAAATATCGGACGCTAAAAACGATATTTCCATAAAAAGTCAGGCGGTTGAAGAATTGATGAGGCAGATACAACAATCGGACAGCGAGAATGTAATCGTCGGTTTCTTAAAAAATAAAACTCTATCCGACGGAGTAATGGAGGCCCAATCTTTGCAGGATTTGAACAATAATCTTATTGTAAGCATCCAACAATTAAACAATGCCAAACAGAATTTAAATAATATTTTAATAACCACGAATAATACCAAAAATCAAAAAGAGGTTGAAAATTCAAATTATCAGAATCAAAAACAAATCGCCAGTGATCTAAAAAACCAAAAACAACAATTTTTAGACCAAACAAAAAATCAGGAAAAAGTTTATCAAAGTTCAATATCAAAACTTCAACAGCAACAAGTTCAAATTGCTTTAGAAATAGAAACAATAGAAAGCCAATTAAGGTCGGAGATAAATTATAAAAATCTTCCCAAGAGCATTCCCGGTCTCTTGGAAGTTCCGATTCAAAAAGGAGTTTTTGTAATGACTCAGGGATACGGTTCTACCGGCTTTGCTCAAAAAGCTTATAAAGGAAAATGGCATAACGGCATTGATCTTGCGGCACCTATCGGGACTCCGATTATGGCAGCCGCCGACGGAGTTGTAATCAGTGTTGATAATCAGGATAGGTATTGTTATCACGGAGCTTATGGAAAATATGTTGCCATAAAACATTACAACGGACTTACAACAATTTATGGTCACATGTCTCTTTATGTTGTTAAAGAAGGAGATAAAGTTAATCGCGGTCAAGTGATAGGATATGTCGGTCAAACCGGGTATGCCACCGGACCTCATGTTCATTTTGGAGTTTATGATTCGGCGACTTTCAAAATAGCTCCAAGCGTCTCTTGCGGTCCTAAAATGCCATTAGGAGGAGACTTGAATCCGCTTAATTATGTTTCAATTAATTAAAAAATGGTCTATAATTTAATTAATGAATAACAATATTGATATTAATAAATTAATTTCATCAATCCTGGCTCCGGTTATCGATTTTTTAAAACGAAATAATATTTGGGATACTTTGGTTAATATATATCAATTGGTTTATGGTTTGGTTATCAATCTATGGTCATGGCTGGGGAACAATATTGGAACTCAAAGAATTTTGGATTTTTTAATAACTTTTACAAAATTTATTTTGAATATATTTCTTACCTTATTTAGCGTGTTGTCTCAAATAGTAAATTGGGCATTGCACCTGCTTAAATGATTATATTTAAATATTTCAGATATATAGTGTCGCAAAATCTACCTTGTGCGACACATAATATAATAAAGATTTAGGCAAATAATCGCTATTCCCTAAATAAACAGGTCAAATAAAAATTCCGATTAAAAAATCGGATTTTTTGTTTACTTAATTAAATTTTGATAAAAAATTTTCTTGATATTGAAATAACAATATCGGAGATAATAACCAAAAAAATCAAAATAATGGCAGTGAAAAAGTTTTTTGGCTGGTCCGGCTCTTTGTTTTCGTGTTTGCTCGCTTCCCCGAATTCCGTTCGTGTCATTTTTTATCCTTTCTTGAAAAATGAACTTTAAATAATATAAAACGAATTTTATTTTTTGTCTAGTTAGATATTTTTTTATATTCTGATACAATTTTTATCAAATGAATAATTATCACAATGTTGAAGAATTTAAAACTCTTGCCGGATATGACATAGACGGCACGTGGTATCCTCGGGTGACTAAAATAGTTGAAATAAAAGCCAAGCCCGCTTTATATAAATTTTATGCCGAGCTATCCAGTTTTGAAGAAGGAGAATCCGTTAAAAAAATATCTGCCACCGAAGGAACACTCATTCATGAAACGATAGAAGGAATTTTTATGAATAAAAATCCGGAAATAGACTCTACAATCAAGCCGGCAGTAGAAGCTTTCCAAAAATTTATTGCAACAAAAAATATTCAGGTTGATTCCGAGTTTGTTGAAAAAAGAGTTGCCAATCACGAAGAAAAATATGCAGGAACGATAGACTCGATGGCGCTTATTGACGGGAAGTTTGGAGTATTGGATATAAAAACTTCCCAGTCTATTTACCGTGATTATAATCTGCAAACTTCGGCTTACATGGCGGCGCTTGAAAAAGATTTTCCGACATTACAAACGAGGTGGATATTGAGAATAGATCAAAATAAAATATGTAAAAAATGCGGAGCCACTTTACGTCCCAAAGGCGGAAGAGAGAAAATTCGTTTGCCATGGGACCCAAAAGACAAAAGCATAAGAGCTAGAGCTTCCGTTTGTGAACATGAATGGTCGGATTTAAGAGGAGAAATTGAACTTAAAGAATTCCCCTACTGGAAGGATGATTACAAAGCGTTCTTGGGCGCTAAAAAATTGTGGGAATGGGAAAATGAATTTTGGCTCAAGCAGGCCGGATATTTGCAATAATTGATTTTAATATTTTTGGATAATTATCGGAATTTTGGAAAAATCTCTTCCTGATATAAATCCCAACGCATAAGCCAGTAAAATTATCAGCAGTCCCATAATTGAAAGCAAAATATTTTTTTTATTGTTTCTAATCCAGATTTTTAATCTTACAAACATATATTATAAATTAAGATATTTATCCCATCTGCGATAAATTTCGGCGGTGGCTTTTAAATCTCTCAGATTGTATTCCGCTACATCCAAAATTTTATTTTCTTTATAAAGAGCGGTAACATTATCCCCTGTTACCCCCTGTTCTTTGGGGCTTTCTACTCCGAATGCTTTACTCCACATATGCAAAGGAAAATGATTTCTTGTCGCTCCATAAAAAGTAAGCTGATCGGCTAAGTCTATGTGTTTGGCGCCAAATTGTTGAGAGTTCAGGTATCTATTTGAAAGAAGATTTTTTGACGGTCTGATTCCAAATATTGCCGAACGAACTTCCAAAAAAGGGACATCAAACCCTCTTCCATAAAAAGAAATAAAAACGCCGTATTGTTTTATTATTTCCCAAAATTTTTCTAAAATTTCTTTTTCACTCCCCTGCTCTAAAATTATTCCATCTCCGATTTCTTCGGGTAGTTTTATATTATTATCGTTTCTTAGCAATATTCTTCCCTGATTGGTTTCGGGGTTTAACATTCCAATTACCACAATTTCTCCGGTTAATGGATAAAAACTTGTTCCGTTTTTTGCTTGAATTTCATCTTCTTCGCTTTCGGCATATTTTAGAAGATGTTCTTGGGACATCTTATCCAAAGATTCAAAATCATTGCCTATGGTTTCCACATCAAAAACTAATTTTGCATTTGACATATTGGTTTATTATATACTATAATGGAAAAAATCAAAACATTATTTTTGATTTTATTTTTTAATTTATGGCGCATACTAAACAGCTCGGTTCAACTAAGTTGGGCCGAGAATCAGAATCGAAAAGATTAGGAGTTAAACGTCAGCAAGGACAAAAAGTCAATGCCGGCGAAATTTTAATCAGACAAAGAGGAACAAGATATCTTCCCGGTTTTAACATAAAAAAAGGCAAAGATGATACTCTTTATGCCGGCAAATCCGGCGTTGTCCAGTTTAAAAAAGTTAAGAAAACTAACTTCAACGGCAGACCGAGATATGCCACTCAAATCAGTGTAAAATAAAAAACAGCCTGAAAATAATCGGCTGTTTTTTTGTTTTTTATTTTTTAGGCAATACCTCTATTTCTATTTGAATATTTTTACCGATTTCCCCTCTGCCGATTTTGATGAATATCTTTTTATTTCCTAATTCTTTAATGGGTTTGATGTCCAATCCGATATCGTTTTCGTCTATATTTTTTAAGCCATTGCTTTTTGCAAAATCTAATATTTTTTCTTTTATATGAGAATCATGAATAGATGAAAAAATCTGGTTATTTTCTCCGGTTTTAATTTCAAATTGAAATTTTTGTCCGGATATTTTTTTGGCAATATCCGATATTTCTTTCTTCTTTTCTTCAAAAATTCTTATTTCTTTTTCCTTTTTTTGTTTATTTTCAATAATTATTTGAGAGCTGGCTATTTTCGCCAGATTTTTTCTTAGAAGAAAATTTTTCGCGTATCCTTCGGAAACTTCCACAATTTCTCCCTTGTGTCCGATTTTTGGGACTTCGCTTAAAAGTAACACTTTCATTTATTGAATTTTTTTATCAATTATTTTTACCGATTGTTGAAAAACATAATCCGAATTTAAATCATTGCTATAACTGCTTTTGAGTTCGTTTGCTGTAGATGTCGATTCATTTGAGGCAATCGCAATGTCCGGAGTGATTCCGTTTTTATCTATTTGATTGCCTTTGGGAGTAAGCCAATGAGCAATTGTTAATTTCATCATTGAACCGTCGGAAAATGGGATTAATTCCTGGACTGTTCCTTTACCAAAGCTTTTTTCTCCGACAGTTATTGCCCCATTATCTTCTTTAAGCGCTCCGGCAAGAATTTCCGAAGCCGATGCCGATCCTTTATTTATTATCACGAGAGTTGGAGTTTTATCAAAAATTGAAGGTCCTGATGAATTAAAAACATTGTTGTTCTTTATATCTCTAAACTCCTCGGTGACAATAGTTTTTCCTTTATCCACAAACCAACCTCCGATGCTTACTGCGGCATCCAAATATCCTCCGGGGTTGTCTCTTAAATCGATAATAATGCCTTTGGCATGATTAGCGGAAGCTTGCATTGCCGCTTGATAAAATAAATAAGGAGATTGTTCATAAAAATTATAAATTCTTATGTAAGCAATTGTTCCATTTGGATCTTTTTTCCCGTTACTGTTTATCATTTTAAAATCAATTGTCGGAACATTTATGATTTGTCTGGTTATTGTTATATCCTTCGTGTTGTTCCATCCGTTTCTTAAAATTGTTAAAGTCACTTGAGTCCCCTCTTTGCCTCTTATCTTTTTAACAGCTTCATCAACCGACAATCCCGATGTGACTTGATTGTCTATTTTCAAAATCAAATCTCCCGATTTTATTCCGGCATTGTAAGCCGGAGTTCCATTTATTGGCGCGATGACAACTACTTGTCCTTGTTTATTGGCTCCGATTTCCGCTCCTATTCCTCCAAACTGGCCTGTCATATCTTGATTAAATTGACTCGCGTCTTGTGGAGGAAAGAAAACGGAATAAGGATCTCCAAGCGAAGAAACCAGTCCGGACGCTGCTCCATAAATTAATTTTTGATTGTCTTCGGTTGAACTTTGATAAACGTATTTTGATTTTATCGTATTCCAAACATCCCAAAAAGTTCCGAAATTTCCTGTGCCGGGCTGATTTATATTACCCACTCCTTCAACTGTTATATTTCTTGTTTGTTCGTTTCCTTTAATAAAACCCAAATAATAAAAACCGCCCATGATGGCAACGGAAATTATTGATATTGCGGTAAAAATCCCCGCCTCTTTTATGTGTTTTTTCATATATTTATATTATAAGTTATTATATCATTGAAAAAAATTTGATTCAAATATGGGAACATAAAATCTTTCGCCGTCTTTTTGAATTGATTCAAATAAAAAAACAGAATGTGCATCAAATGAAAAATTTATATTTTCAGGAAATGTATCTTCTATTTTCAGAATCTCTTCTTTCTTTTGTTTGTCGTTTTTTAAAACAAAACTCTCTTGCCATCGGTTGGAAAATCTGGCGACAGTCAGATGGGAATTTGTTTCATGTGTTTTATCATATTTTATCCGGCTGGAATCGAGCTCCTCTTTTATTTTTTTAGACAAGGATTTAATAAAAATATTTGTTTTCTCATCCGTCAACAGCCAGATCATTTTAGGACTTGCCGCATCCGGAGCTATCTTTATATCGTTGATTGTAATTTTATCGGGTGCCATTTCTTTTGATATCTTAATGAGTAATTCTTTTATTTTTAAGATGTCTGATCTGTCTGATTCTCCCAAAAACGCCAGCGTAATGTGAAGGTTTTCCTCTTTGGTAAATGACGCGAAATCTAACGAATCTTTGGCATAAGCAACGGCATTTTTAATATTATTCTTCGCAATATTTGGTAAATTTATGGCAATAAATGTTCTCATATTGATTTATAAAGTATTTATTATATCATTAAAAAAATGCTTGAAAAAGATTATTTAAAGAAAATTGTTTCAAGAAAAAAACAGACGCATGTTTTTAAAGATTTTCAGCATACCGGTCTGGTGATTTCCGAAATGCTTGAAGATAAAAAAAATAAATCTTTATACATAAAATTAGCCAAAACCATCAGCAAACAGATATTAATTCCTATCGCCAAGGATGTTTCGGAAAGAAAAAACGTTGCCTCAAAAGGAGCTTATTTTATGAAATTGATAAAAGAAAAAGGAATATTTAACAATATAATTTCAAAAAAAATATGGTTAAAGAAGAAAACCAAAAAATCTGGACAACAGAAATTAAATCTCAAAAAGATTTTTTAAAAGGAAGAGCCAAAAAATTCGATTTTGCCGAATATTCAAAAAAAGATATAAATGATCTTATTCTTTTTATGAGAATGATGATGATAAAAAATCGCGGAGTGGGCTTAGCCGCTCCTCAAATCGGGTTAAATATGAGAGTTTTTGTCGCTCAACTTCCCAACGATGACGGATCCGGATATGTGGGAAAATTTTACGCGATATTTAATCCGGAAATAGAATCTATTTCCAAAAAATATATTTCTGACGTTGAGGGTTGTTTGAGTGTTCCTTATTACTACGGGTCGGTCGAGAGAGCCGACAAAATAACAATAAATGGGTTTGATAAGAACGGCAGAAAAACAAAAATCAAAGCCCAAGGATATTTGGCTAGAATATTTCAGCATGAAGTGGATCACTTGAACGGAATCTTGTTTTCCGACAAATCAAAAGATTTAAAAAAATATCAATAATATGATAAGTTCCTCATTTGTTTTTTTTGGAAGTCCGAAATTCGCCAAGATAATTCTTGAAAAATTGGAAGAAAATAATATTATTCCATCAATTTTGATATGCAATCCGGACAAACCTTTTGGAAGAAAACACGTAATAACTCCCCCTCCGACAAAAGAGTTTGTAATTAAAAAAAATCTTCCTATAAAAATTTTTCAACCTAATTCAAAAGAAGATTTGGTTAAATTATTTAAAAGCGGAGAAATTCCCGAAAATAAATTTGCGGTTGTAGCGGCCTACTCTAAAATTATTCCAAAAGAAGTGATTGATTTTTTTCCGTTAAAAATCGTAGGCGTTCATCCCTCGTTATTACCCGCTTATAGAGGCGCTTCTCCCATCCAAAATGCTATTTTAAACGGCGATAAAATTTTTGGAACATCAATCTTTCTGATTGATGAGAAAACAGACCATGGACCGATTTTGGCTCAAGAAACTATAGATTTATCGGATAAATTGCCGAATTATGAAGAGCTTGAAAAAACTCTGGCATCATCGTCCGCAAATCTTTTGATAAGAAACCTCCCTCTTTTTGCGGAAAATAAAATAACACCGAGTCCTCAAGATGAATTTAAAGCCACATATACAAAAAAATTTAAAACCGAAGACGGATTTGTGGACTTAAGAAAAGATAATCCTGAATTGGTTTTTAGAAAAATAAAATCTTTAAATCCGGAGCCGGGAGTTTATGCGATAATAAACGAAAAAAGAATCAAATTAATCGATGTAATAAAAATATCGGATAATAATTTTGTGATAACAAAAATTCAGCCGGAAGGGAAAAAAGTCCAATCGGCCGATTTAAAATTGCCTTTAAATTAAAAAAGTTTATTAAATCTTTCGGATACAACTTCCCAATTTATTGCTTTCATAAAAGCGCTTATGTAATCCGCTTTTTTTGTTCCGTAATCAATCATAAAAGCATGCTCAAAAACGTCTATGTTTAACAATATGGGAAGTCCGGCCAGATGACCTTGATCGTGCTCATTAACCCAATTATTTATAAGAGAATTCGATTTATTGTCGTAATAAAGAATCCCCCAGCCTATTCCGCGGGATGACGCTATTGTTTTAAATTCTTTTTCCCATTGGTCAAAACTTCCAAAATCATCTTCTATTTTTTTATAAAGACCTGACTGTTCTTGTATTTTTTGGGAGTTTTTTGATAAAGATTCAAAATAATATTCATGCAGTCTCATTCCGTCAAATTCCCAGCCGAATCTTCTTTGCATCTCTGCGCGAGCCGGAGATTCTTGATTTACCGATTTTAATTCGTCAATCAGTTTATTGGTATTGCTTACATACCCCTGATAAAGAGCGAAATGAATTTTTAAAGCATTATCGCTAAAACCTTCCAAACCGAAAAGATTTTCAAAATTTTTAGCTTCGTATTTCATATTTTATTTATTAAATAAATTTTCTTGACTATCCGAGTCACTGCCTGAAATTTTATCCGTGCTTGCATAAGATGTTTTTTTATTGGTTGATATTTTAAAGATGGCATAAATAGCGCAGAATCCGGTTACTGCCGTTACTAAAATTATTCCACCGACAACCGCCATTAATATTCTAAGCCAGCTGGAAGATACCCAAAACATCGCTCCATAAAATAAAATTAAAGATAGAACGACTCTTATTATTCTATCGACTAACCCTTCATTCTGTTTCATATTTTTTAAATAAATTAATTTAATTTTTATCGACAATTGATTATAGCATAAAATAAAAACTCCGCTAAGTAGCGGAGTTGTGTGTAAAATTCGGTCAGATTCAGGCTTTAGCCGGGTTTGTAACGTGAGAATCGGATGTGATGTTAAGCCATCTTTCGATAGCCATCGATACGGTTATCCCGACGAGACTTCCCGTGATGGTGAACGTGATGTAAGGAGTCAACAGCATCAAAGACATTTGTTCGCGAGTAAGATATCTGAACGTCAAATACCAAATTCCATTACTGAAAACGGAAGCAATTGCGTGATAAATAAAGTTATTTCTGCTTCTGGCCCGACTGATGAGAGCAAAACTGATATTCTGAGAAATTGCCAAAATCATCAGAATGTAAGCTTGGTCGATGGTTTTGGATATAACCGCAAACAAAATACCGATCGTTGCCAATATTGATGCCGGAACCAGCGGAGAAACAGAATCCTTATTTTTCAGATGAGAGTCGGCGGAAGTTCCCACCAATCTTTCGATGGTCATGGAAACTTTCTGCCCCGACATTCCTCCAAGAATCGATCCGAAAAGATACGGCGGGAAAAGGTCAAACGTCAATTTCGCCATAATTAACTCTCTCCACATAAAATACCACAGAACTCCGTCAACAATCGATATCAATGCATGATAAGTGGCATTATTTGTGTTGCGTGAACGTCTTACAGCCGTAAAGCCGGCATCCTTCATGAAAGCCAGCGCCGCCAGCGTCATCAATGCCAAAGCGCTTTTTCTGGCAAGAATTATTGACAGAAGAATCAAAATTCCCATCATCACCAAAAGAAATACCTGAGCCATCTTTGGAGTTGAAGTATTCTTGTTTGGCTTGGTTGTTATATTGAACAACTTTTCGATCTTCATTGAAAGCGCGGCTCCGCTTACGCTTCCAAAAACAGTAGCTACGGTGTATGGAACCCACAAAATCAAAGTCATGTTTTTACTGACCAACATTTTTAATGTGGAAAAGAAGACAAGATTTGAAAGCAACATAGTAAAGGCGTAGTAAATAAAACTGTTTCTATTTCCCGCCCTGCTGGTTAACGAATAACAGGTATTCTGTATGTATGCCATTAAAACCAACAGCAAAACGAAAGACAGCGAAAGTGTCATCTTGTCCATCCTGCCCTCCCCTTTTTCAATTTTCTAATACATATTTAATATTTATATTAATTTTTTGTCAATGTTTTTTAATTAAAAATAAATTATAAAAAAATCCCTGCTTTTGCAGGGATTAATGTTCTAGTAAAATCATTATGCCGGATTAGGCAGGAATGATTCCCAATCCAATTTGGCATTTTCCTTAATAAATTTATGAATTTGATCGGCGGGAAGCACACGGACAAGAATTGGCGCACTTTGAGGTCCCTCTGCCGGAAGTCCCACAAATGAGACTCCGGAACTGTTAGGAGGAAATCCAAGTTCACCGTACTGATCGGTATGAACATCGGCTCCCGAGCTGTGATAAATCGCGTATCCGGTAATTACTGTTCCCGTAAAATGTTTGTCGCCAACCGTTTTCAAGGTTATGCGATGATTCATAATTCTATTGTAATTACCGCGACGAATATCATTGCGAACCATATTAAGCAATGTGTCGCCCCAATTTACACCTTGACCGGTAGGAGTATCTCGAAAATCGATGCCGTATTCATATCCATCCGGAATTTGGAACGTTCCCCACGCAATGTATTGATTTCCAAAGAGAGGAGATTTAATCGAATGCTCGATCCATTCCGGATGATTTGCCCAATGAGAAAGAGCAAGCAACTTAGCCTTAAGGATCCGGGCATAAATGAACCCTTCCGTTATCGTTTTGTCGGTTGTCTTAAGAATATGATTTCCGGTTCCATCGCTGATAATACCAACGTCGCGACGGTCGAAATCGGTTCCATTAAAATCACTGATTCCCTTGACAATGAGTCCGGACTTTTTAGCCCGACGCAAAACAGCATCAAAAAATTCAACACCTTCCAAAACAAGAGAATCGATAGCTTCCTCAATTTGATCTTGAGCCCAATGAATTCCTCTGTACCAAAGTTGTGTTAACATAAACCTTCGCGCTTTTTCAAAATAAAAACGCAACTTATCCGGATCACTTTCATTCATCGCTCTATCACTCATATCCATAAGCTTTTTCTGAATTTGAGTGTAATTCATAGCGCGCGGATCCGGTTGTTTGTGGTTCTCATAATGATGTCCGTGGACGCCATCGTCATTCATGGTAACGCTATGAATTGGCATAGCATCATTTTCAAAAAGACCGTCACGTTCCATCATCTTAAAACTTGCTTCAGTAATACCGACAACTTTCCCGTTGGGCATACTGATTATTTCCCGCGAAGGAGAACCAATATGAGTATCGGTAATTTCTTCAACCCATATATATTTCGGTTTGGGAACCGTGATTCCTCTTGCTTTGCTTTCCTTAATTCGTATTGATGTTTTTTGAAGAGACTCAGTAGACCAGACAACCGGTTGGAATTTTCCATCAACCATTTTAAGTGTCAAAACTCCACTTTCAAATTGCTCGTTAAGCATAGAATTCGAAAGCTTGTGAACTTTCCTGATGGTGTCGCGAAGAGTTCCTCTGATAAAACGCTTATCAATCGCAATCGGCGCGACAAATACCTGAGCCGAACCTCGTTTTCCGTCCGCATCCACTTGGCGTTCCGTAGAACGATAGTTGACGGCAAAAGGATGGCAAATAACAACATTATCCGCCATGCGTTCACGAAGAACCTTCGGACCGTAAGAATTGCAGTAATTAGCCAACAACTCGTCACTCGGATCGTCGTTTCTGGGAATATTAATCTCAATACTTTGGCCGTTGTTTCTCGCAAAAGTGCTTCCGATGCCGATAACCTTGGAATTCGGAATAGTTTCTTCGATTCTCTTGATCACGAAGCGCATTACTTTGTAGTAATAACGCTTATGTTCTTGAGATGCTATGTTTGACGCCGCAGTGCGAGCCAGTTCATTCGAAACAGATTCCAAATTTTTTCTCAACTCATCGGCTAGAGAATGATCTTTTTTGTTGATTGCGTGAGCAATTTGAATTTCCAACAAACGCTTTTGAACGTTCAATTCGTTTTGAATCCGTCTCATAAAATACAACTCTTCCCAATAAGCGCCGGCGGCAATAATTTCTTCATCTCTGTAACCAAGAACAACCAATATCTGTCCGTTGAACGTCGGGTTCTTTTTGGTGCCGACAATCTTGGACCAACCTCTCATGCTTTCGGTGAACAATTCCGCGGTTGTCTGAAACATTATCTCGTCATGCGGTTGTTTTTCGATGATTCTTTTTGCCTTTTCGGCATAATCACGATCGAGATCGTCAGGATTGACATTGCGTCCGGAAAGAAGAGCTCGAAGAACCTTAATCGGTCCGGCTGCTTTCTTGGTATCGATATCAAGAATGTTGGTCAAAATTATCGCGGAATGCTTATAATAGCAAGCAATTTCAAGCGGTTGGCGCGCAGGATTCTCGGATATTACGCTGCTGTAAGGAATTCCCAAATTGACTCCGTTAAGAAATGTGATAGCGGCAGGGCTATCGTCATTGTCTGAACGAATTTCAAACGGTTTGATAAATGTTCCGGTTTCGAAATGCAACGGTTCCCCGCTCATTTCGGAAATTTCTTCGCCTAGTCGCAAGATGCCCTTAACAAATCCGGTAGAAGATGAATCTTTCCGTCCGATTGTATTGCCGTGCAGTTGATTCCACTTTCTTACAAATAATTCATAAGGAATATATGAAACGGCAGAATAAACTTTATTCATTTCCAATCGATGACGAACGGCAATTTTAATTTCCGCAAGAACCTTGAAAGTCCATATCAATTCGATAATCTTACGTTGAAAATTGCGTTTATTAAAATTATATTCCGGCTTTTTCAGATGTTCAGCAAATTCTTCCTTAATTGCCTCGTACAAATAGTCGATGCCTTTGTCTTTTAACGTGCCGTCATAAATTAATTTTTCGATTCGATCAATAAGTCCGGAAATTTTCCAAGTATCTTTCTTCTTCCTTGCGGAAACTTCCTTCTTGGAGCTCATCGAGTCCTCCCTGTCTCTCGCCCTAAATTGTCAATGAGCGAAAGTGTTCTGCCAAAATATTATCACGATATATTTTGAATAACAATACTCAAATAATCCTCAATTATTCTATATTTAAAGGATAGATAATAAGGATAAAATAATAAAAATCAGCTGCTTTTGGCAGCTGAAAAATGTTTTTTTACTTTTCTTCAAAAATAAATTTAGGACAGCGGGTAACCGCCAAAGCGACATTGGTAATTTGGCAAATCTTATAAAAAGCTCCGGCAATTGGACAATTTTCATTGTCCGGACGATGAAAATTAAGATTGGCGCAATTGTAACAAAGACATTCCGTGCGCCTTAATTCATCCATCTTTTTGTTCACAAAAACATAAGATCCGTAATGATTTTTCAAAACTGCCGGCGCTTCCATGCCGCCATACTTCTTTCCTTCAGCCATGCGCTCCCCTTTCTTTTTTGTTGTTTTACTGCTGAAAAAATTATAAATAATTGCAAGTGGTAAATCAATGGCAACCGTTGAAAAACAACGTCTTTTATTATATATTTTACAAGTATTGCGGGATCGTCTAATGGTAGGACACGTGCCTCTGGAGCACGGTATCTTGGTTCGAATCCAGGTCCCGCAGCAATGATTATCGACGATGTTATTATAAAAATAAAAGCCGGCAACGGAGGAAAAGGCGCTGTTGCTTTTAATAAAAATCTGATGTCTTTGGGGCCGGCTGGTGGCAGTGGAGGGAGAGGCGGAAATGTTTATGTTAAAATTATTCCCGAAATTGACGCCTTAAATCAATTCAGAAATAAAAAAGAAATTATTGCCAAAGATGGAGAAAATGGCGGAAGACAATTCAGAGATGGAAAAGACGGGGAAGATTTGATAATAAAAATTCCACAAGGATCGGTCATCCATAATTTATCCAACGGATTAAAAATTGAACCTAAAGAAATAGGAGAAATAATTCTTTTGGCAAAAGGCGGAAACGGAGGAAAAGGAAATTTTCATTTTCGTTCTCCAAGAAATACATCTCCAAAAAATTTTCAAACAGGACTTCCCGGAGAAAGATTTGAAATTCGCTTTGAGTTAAAGCTTATCGCCGATATTGGTTTAATCGGCCTTCCTAATGCTGGAAAGTCCAGTTTTTTGAATGCCATAACCAGCGCTAAGAGTAAAATCGGAAATTATCCTTTTACTACATTGGAACCTAATTTGGGCTCTTACTATGAATTAATTCTGGCCGATATACCCGGGTTAATAGAGGGGTCATCTGTTGGAAAAGGTCTGGGAATAAAATTTTTGCGCCACATTGAAAGGACTAAAATCCTGTTTCATTTAATCAGTTGCGAATCGGATGATATAAAAAACGACTATCAGATTGTCAGAAATGAACTTAAAAATTACAACAAAGAATTGTTGAAAAAACCGGAATATATTTTCTTGACCAAAATTGACTTGATCGAAAAAGATGAAGTTGAAGAAAAAATGAAAATTATTAAAAAAATATCTTCAAAATCGAATGCGATATCAATTTACGACGACACCAGTTTGGATAAAATAAAAAAAATATTAAATGAAATCAAAGATAAATCGGGTAATTAATTTCTTATATCTCTTTGATTCTTTGCTTTCCTAAATGGCCTGCCTTTGATTGTTATCCATAAATAATCAAAACTTGCTCTTACTCCGGTCATTACCACGCCTTCCGCTTTTAATCTTCTTCCGGACGTGTATATGGGTAATTTTGATGTAAATTTAACTTTTCCAACTCTGCTTATTCTTTTGGCAATGTCTATATCTTCTCCAAAAAAGGTTAGGTCCATATTGTAGCCGTTTACTTTTTTTAGGGCATCTTTGCGGATAATAAAATTGCCTCCTTGTAAGACAGCTCCATTTTTAAAAACTCTCTGATTTAAAAAATTGCTTAAGGACCCGAAATAAAAAAAGGTTTTAATAAGAGCATTGGATATTTTCGATAAATCATAATAAATAAAAGGGCCGCTTAACGCCACCAAATCATTATCTTTTTGAAATTCTTCAAAAACTTTGGAAATCCAATTTTCCGTCAAAACTGTATCGGCGTCTATATTGGCAATCAAATCCCCTTTTGATGCCAAAAAACCGGCCTGTCTTGCCTGAACCAGTCCTTTTTTGGGTTCATCAACTACTATTACTTCCTCAAACATCTGCGCCACTCTTTTAGTATTGTCGGTGCTGGCATTATTGACCACAATAATTTCTGTTTCATGTCCGCATCTTTTGGAAGCATCCACAACTGAAGTCAAACATTTGTCCAAATAAGATTCTTCATTATGAGCCGGAATAACAAAAGTTAATTTCATATTAATCTTTTACTTTTAATGAATGCATTTTTATTATCTGATAGATCACTTTAAAAGGAGATGAAATTTTCAGTATTTGAATTGTCATTTTAATTTCTTCGATAAATCCCCTTAATTTTCCCACCTTCCATGATTTCCATGGACTTAAAACATTATTCCATTCAACTATTTTTATTTTAAGATTATTTTTGATAATAATATTATTCATAAATGTTTCAAGTCCGTAAGATGGAAGATTTTCTATTTCACTCAGTTTATCCGATATCATTTTTTTATAAAAAACCCTTTCTCCCGAAATAAAATCGAGTCCTATTTTTCGATACCAAATTGGAGCATTTTTCCTTAAACTTATGGAAATATCAGCTTTTTTATCAATTACCGGCTCGATTAAATCGGAAATGTTTTCTTTGGTAATTCCTATAAGATCCGCGTCCAAGAAAAATAAAATGTCGTTTTTTGATGCTTTGACGCCTACTACTATTGTTTTGCTTTTACCCAAATTTTTTTCATTTTTTATAAACGTTATGTCTTTATATTTTTTAACAACTTCGGACGTATTGTCCTTTGAGGCATCGTCAATAACCACCAACTCGTCAATAAGCGGATGCTGATAAACCGATTCAAGAACATTTTCAATTCTTTTTTCTTCGTTATAAGCGGGAATGATGCAAGAAACTTTTGGCATATTAATCAATATTAATTTTATCTTTATTTTTCTTTATATAAAAATAAATAGCAACAACGGAAACAATTATAATCAACATTAGCACACTAAAATATCCGAAATATTTGTCTATTTTATTATAAGCCGAACCAAAATAATATCCGATTATCAAGAAAATAAACGTTTTGGGAATCGATCCGACAACATTATACAAAATGAATTTATTGATTTTTATCTTAGCCATTCCGGCGGCAATCAATATTGGGGCCCCAACGGAATGAGTCAATTTGCCGAATAAAAGAGTTTTTCCCGAATGTTCCTTGAAGTGGCCCTCTATTTTTTCTATATTATTTAATTTTATTCCTAAAAATTTACCTTTCTTGACAATTTTTTGACCGCCCCATCGGCCGATTAAATAATAAATAACGTCTCCGGTTATATCACCAAGAAAAGCGACCGCATAAACCACAAAAAAATTGAAATATCCCAAAGAAGATAAAAATCCGGCGATTATGGTAACTATGGGCCCTTCGGCAACCATTATCGGAAAAAGAATGAAATATCCGTAATTTATTAACAATGTTGAAATTTCGTTGGGAGTTATGGCGTTAAACATGGATATATTCAGTATATATTATTCAATCATTTTTACAATAATTTCTACGAGGTTGACTAAAACAAAAATAATGATTAGGATAAAAACGCTAATTGATCATTGAAAAGGTCGTTTAGATTAAGAAGTATAGCCAAAAATGAAAAGAATCGCTTTTGGTGCGGTTATTTTTATTGTTTTGATATTTTCCATTATTGGCGTTCAAACCGCTAAAGCGGCTGAAGTTACGGTTAATTATACAACTTCCGGGTCAAAATTGAGCCAGCAAGATGCCGTTGTTTTAAAACAGGCACTTGACGTTCTCAAGCAAGCCCTCGATACTTTGGGAGAATTTATCACTGTCGCTCCCAAACCGATAAAAAATGCTTCGTCTATAAATTTAACTTTGGATAATTTAAGGTCCAATCTTCAGGGAATAAATACCACGCTTATCGCCTATCAAACGAGTTCGGGCAATAATGTGGCGGTAAATCCAAACACTAATAATTCGATCAATAATGAAAATTCCGCTCAATCGGAAAATAATCTTTCCCCACAAGAAGTAAACCAGCAAGTGACAAATCAATTGGCTCAAGCGCAATCATCGTTTGATTTGAAATCTTTGACATGGCCAGCAGTAGCAGTCCTAGCGGTAATTGTTGTAGCGGCGCTCGCGATAGTTTTAAGAAGAAGGATGGTTAAAGCCAAAATTACAAACGTAAAGAAAAATATTCAGGATTTAAAGGAAAAAAATACTCCGATTAGTCAGCCTAAACAGGTATAGATGACTACCAACAAAAACTGCCTTAAAAATAAACGGGCGGTTTTTGTTTAGTTTGTAAATTTGAAAGTTTTTAATATGTCTTGAGTCTTATCAAAATAACCATTTAAAACAGAATCGGGAATATCACTCGGATTTGGTTCTTCTCTGTAACTACTGCCCGTCTCCAGTCGTTCAACCGCGAAACAAATATTATTATGCACAATTCTATAGCTGAATCCTTTTAAATATTGCATCATCCCGGCATCTTCTACTTGAAATTTTTTAAAGATTTCTCCGTTTATGTTTTCATTGGTTGACGTAACATTCAAATAAGACGGCGGATTTAAACAATTTTTTATATCTTCCAAGTCCTTACTGGCTCCGATTCTTATCTCGGCATCATAATAAAGAGGATAACTTTTGTAAGCGCCATTGCCGCTGTCTATTCTATAAACCGGAATACTTATTATAGGAATTCCTTTGGAGTTGTCTGTAAATATTTCAGCATTCCATTTGTCGGATAAGTGATAAAATGTTTTGAATTTGAATTCCGGAATTAAATAATTCGGATAACTTATTTCAAATCCATAGTCGGTATTTTTATAAGTTGATAAATCAACTTGAGAAAGATCCCATTTTGTATTAAGTGATTTATTATTTGGACTTTTTAATAGAAAATAAAGAGATATAAATAAAAACAGGAGTAAAATAAACAATCCTCCGAATAAAATTCTTTTATTTTTATTTGTCATATTTTGAAATTTTATCATTTATGTTTTAATATTCAATAATAATGAAAATTATTGTAGAAACAAAACGTTCGGAATTGGACGCAATGAGGAGAGCCGGATACGGTTTTTTAAAGCAGGACGCGCAATCAGGAGAATTCTCATTCACTAAAAGAGCCGGCGGAAGCGACTACCCACGATTTCATGCTTATGTAAAAAAAGAAAAGGGGGTGCTTATTATCAATTTGCATCTTGATCAAAAACGCCCAAGTTATTCGGGAAGTCACGCCCACAATGCCGAATATGACGGAGAAATGATTGAAAACGAAATGGAAATAATAAAAAAAACCGCCATTTAAATGGCGATTTTTTGAATAAACAACTATTTAAAAAGCTTCTTTTAATATTCCGGCAACAATCAAAAATACCAGAATAATAATAAGAATTAATCCGAATAAGCTATTTTGATTTAAATATCCAACTGAACCTATAACCGATGCGCCAAGTCCATAGCTATAGCTTGAGGGCACAACCGTCTGCATTCCATAATATGGAGCATAGTATTGATTTCCCCAATAAGCGGCATTTGAAAAATTTGACGTGTTCGCATTTTGATTATTTATATTTTGATTTTGAGGATTATATTGATTTCCATTGGCATCAATATAAATAATCTTTGGAGTTTCGTATACATATTGAATTTGAGAATTACTACCGTTGTTATTTGAGTTATCGGGAACATAATTATATGAAACAGGATTAGTGTAGTTATAAGTAGGAGTGTAAGTGAGCGAATTTCCGTAAGTGGTAAACATTAAAGTTTGGCCGTAAGAAATGTAAGAGGTCCCATCGCTGGAGCTAATCCCCGCTCTAAAATAATATGTAGTGTTAGGATTTAAATTATTAAGTTGATAAGTGAAATATGGCGATGAATTTGAATTTCTATAATAAGAAGCCGCGGGGACTACTGCCGGAATTGTCTTGTTGATTAAATAATTTGGGTCAGTGCCGTATTCAAACCAAGTTGATCCCTGGTAAGTTTCGGAAACCGAAGCAAATGAATTTAATGTAGCGTAATTTGAAGAAATATTTGTTGCCGCATTGGTAGTGATTGATAAATTATAAACATTATAATTTCCGTTTCCGTTGGTACTGAAACTCATTATACTCCCCTGTGTTGAACCATAAGCATTGTAAGCGTCAATTCTATAATAATAAGTAACGTTATTGTTTATTCCGGAAATCTGATAAGCGACGTTTGAATACGAATAGCTTGAGCCTATGATTTGAGAAGGAGTTGTTTGTCCTAAAGAGGTTGTCTGGCCGTATTCAAAATAATAAGTTGTCTGATAACCGTTTGGATTTACTTGACCGCTTAAAGTTGCATAGTTATTTCCAATACTCGTTGCCGATCCGGTTGAAACATAAGGAAGATTATAAGATTGGGAAAAAACTGCCGTTGCCCCCAAGACAAGAGAAGCTATTATTAAGATAATAAATATTGTTTTTTTCATTTGACAAGATTATACGCTAAAATATTTATTTGTCCATATTTGTCAAGTTATCAAAAACCGCTTATAAAACAGCGGTTTTTGACAATTTATTTAAAAAAATTATTTTTATCTTGGAATTATTTCACGAAGAACAGGAATAAATCCGACATTGACAGTGGTCTGAGTATCGGTAACGGTCGGAGCTCCATCACAAGAAAGGTTATATTGAGTAGTAGCAATTGGTTTCACTCTGAATGTTCCGGATTCGGTTCCTGTGGCAACCATGCTATTATCCGAAACTTTGGTAATTGCACAATTTCTTGAAACTCCGGTTGGGTCACAAGACCAAGATAAAATGGAAGATTGTCCGGTTAAAATTGACGAAGAAGAAGCGGTGAAAGTACAGGAAGCGGGAGTCAATGACTGGCAAGTAGCGCTATAAACACTGTTGTCATTTTGGGCACATCTATAAATATCGGCGTACACTGATTTTCCAAAATATTGACCCCACTGGCTATCCAAAGTACTACACATTATTTCCGGTTCATTTTTTAATAATTGACCGGGCTGTGGAACTTGGACGTAATCGGTTTCTCCATTACTTGATGTATTTCTGGAACCGGACCAACCAACTATAACAGAAGACCCCCTTGATGTTGTAGTAGCATAACAATTAGTTACATTATTCACTGACCAAGATAATACTATCGGATATGTTGAAAATTGATAGTTATATGGAACTATAAGAGGATCTATCGATACGTCAGTCCATTTATATTTAGGTGGAGGAGATAATACTTTTATATAACTACCTCCAAAACCTGTAGAAAAGCCGTTATTTTGAGTTGTAGACCACACCGTCGCCGGATTGAGACCATCCGCTACAGCCATCCACCCATTAGGCCTATTTGTAACGCCAGTTCCATTAATGTTGAGTAAGCACGAAGTCGTGTTATTATTTTTATCACTCACTCCTATATTTAGATGACAGCCGTTAACCGAATCACCACAAGTATATGTTGGTGTGCTATTGTATCCATAACAAGTCATGTCAGCTATAGCGCCTGGCCAGTTATAACATCTATAAGGAGACGTCCCTCCGGTAATTCCTACCGAAACTTGAGTTGGAGCGCTACTTGATGGATTTGCCGTAAGATTGCAGGAAAAACCTCCCGGAGGTGGCGGAGTTGAGCTTACTATATCTATATCCGCATTTGCCGAATGATTTAATGTTCCGCTCACTCCTGTAACTGTGAATGTGTATCTTTCAATTACTGCAGCACTTGAGACATTTAACGTAAGATTGGAAGTTCCGCTTGTTGAAATTGTTTGAGGAGAAGGAGTTCCTGTTGTGCCGCTGTGAAGACCGGATATTGATAAAGCTACATTTCCGGTAAACCCCCCGCTTGGGGTTACTGATATTGTATATGATGCTGAACCTGGCTTTGTAGTAGAAGCATAATTCGGAGAAATAGAAATTAAAAAGTCTGGAATTCCCGGAGGATTAGTTACGTTAAGAATGGCTGTAGCATTGATACTATTATAAGTAGAATTAATTCCTGCAGTTCCTGATTTTTTTCCCAAATAGAGTCCACTTCCTTGAGATGAAGCAATTGATGAATCGGGAGCGTTAACCGCCCAAGAAGCAAATTGATTAACTTTAAAATTTCCATATCTTATATCCGTTCCATCCGGATCATATAATCCGTTGTATTGATATGTGCTACCAACGGTTGTTGTCGCGCTTGGAGGATCAATAACATAAGTCGGGGTATGACCTGGTGGTGGCGGAGGAGGAGAATCACAATCGCCGGCATATGGAAATGGAGTTTTTACAGAAATAGTATTGGATGGGGAACTTTCTCCACTACTGTTCACGGAAGTCACATAATAATTATAGGTTGAATTAACATTTACATTTTGATCTATATACCAAGTATTGATTGTGTTGGCTATTTTTGATCCGTTTCTGTAAACATTATAATTTGAAGCGCCGGAAACCGGGCTCCACCCTAAAATTGCTTGGACTGAAGCTGATGGATAGTTTTGATGACATTCACCGTTTGCAGCAAAATTCGTTGGAGATCCCGGGATACCACCTCCTATTGGTGCAAAATAGAGTTTTATTTCTTGTTCTAGCGGCGGAAGAGATGCGTTAGTTCTTACATTAGTTATCGAACCACTATTGCTACAATATTGATATCCATTTGGAGGAACTACATTTTTACCAGTAACGGTAAATTTTGAAGGGTAATAAGAATCCCATGGTCCCCACGTAAAATCATTTGGTTTTTGAGGCGTGTTGCTTAATGAAGCTGTTGGGTAATCGGCAATGGTAGTTTGGGCGGGACCACTGGTGATTGTTACGTCAAATCTTACATTGGGATCATTAGGGCTCATAGCCACAGCGCCCGCCAAAGGAGCGGAACAATTTGGTAAGGTGTAACCATTAAAATGGACTAAGTCGTGGAATTGACTAACGGATATTGTCTTTGTAGTTATTCCCGCCGAGTTATCGCATTGTAAAGTGAAACTTGAACTTTCACTATCTGTATTTCCCAATGGACGGACATAAACATCGGTACTGTCGTTCCCTCCTCCAGTATATCCCGTCTCACTGACAACGCATCTGTCCGCGTTAGACGCCCAAGTTAACTTAGCCCAATTTGACCTTAATATTGGGGATGGAGAAGCCGTTAAAGAAGTAATGTTTGGAGCAGTTGTTGGCGGTGGGGTAGTTATTGACGGGTTATAAACAAAACTTCCGGAAAAATAATCCGTTGATGAATATCCAACATTGTAAGGACAATTATATTGAGTTGATATTGATGCATTGATCTTATAAGTTCCCACGGAGCTGGTGCTGTTTAAAGTTATCACATAATTAGCCAGTGGCCATCCTAACCGGTCCGTGCCGGCGCTTGATATAGAATAAGTGTAATCTTGGGGACTAGTAAGAACAACGCCGCTTGGATTTTTTATTTTTAAAGCCTGAGCCACTTGAGACGCATCAACCGTATCTGCAATTGTCACGTTAGGATCGGTATCATATATGGGGTACTTGGGACACCCGAAAAGCGCTGTGAAAACAGTAAATGATTTTGTTGGACTTGATGGGGTTGGACTTTGTTCAAAAACTCCACCGGCAGCGTAATAAACGGCATTAATTTTATTAACAAAACCAAAAACACCGACCAGAATAAATAAAATGGAAAATAAATAAAATATTTTTTTCATTTTTTATATAAAATAATTTAACTTAATTATATTATATCATATTTTTTAAATAAAAATGTTAAAAAGTGGACAATTTTATTATAAACAAAATTAAAATTATTTTCCCCTGCTTAAATGACGTCTGACTACATGATTAATTTCTTGCTGAACGAATGTCGGAGTAAATTCCAAATTGTCAACGTTATAATCCTCTTGACGCCCGTGATTATCTATATTTCCTCCATGATAAGTTAAATCAAAATCTCTATAATTGTAAGAATCGCTTTTAAAAACGTCGGGTGATAAAACTTTTGCCGACACAAGATTGTGGATAATTCTTCCAGCTGGAATAACTCTTGGAATGGCATTTGCCGTTCCGATATCGGCGCAAGATTTCATATTGCCGTCAGTTCCTTGGCATGCTATCAAAAAGGATTCGCCATCAGAAGTAGAAACTGATTGAAGCCAAGAAAACATGTCTTTTATGTTATTTAATAACCAATCTTGTTTATAAATTAATGGAATGGGATTATTTGTTTCATTATACGCCTCCAACGCCTGATTTAGATATATCAAAAGAAGTCCGGTGTAAACTGAGTTTTGTCCTCCGTGGTTATGCATCAAAACATGCTCTCCACTCAAAGTATTTTCCCTTACCAGAGAATAATATCCATAATTTGTTGAAAATGTTAATTGCAAATATTTTTGTTCCAAATCATCAACATATTTTTGACCTATTTTTTGAACCACTTCGGGGAAAAAATTTTTTATACGACTAATAGAAGTAAGGTAAGAAACAAAATCTTCACTGCAGGAATTGCCCGGATCTATTCCACAGGTGCTGTCTATAAAAAATGTCTGCTCTCTTATCGCGTCGGCAAGAATAATACTAATTTGTTCCTTTTGTTGTTGGGTCAACTGATCGGCTAATTCGTGCGATTTTTTAACAAACAAATTCAAAATAAATTTATTAAGCCAGCCGTCTCCCCATCTATCCTGAGTTCCTGATGGACAATTTAAATAATAATGATCGATAGCATCCTGAATAACTGCTGTATCTTTGGCTAAACCAAGCTGATCTACCCAATAATTCGCTTCAACTGCACCATAAGTTTTTCTTTCAATCTGTTCGGGAGAATATTGAGCTTGTTGAGTTTCAAGAACGCTAACACTCATGCCATTTTCATCAATAATTGGCGCTCGCTTTATTTTTTTCAAATCAAAAGAGGCTTCGCTTTCAATTGTTACGGATTTTTCCACAGCAGATTCATCAGGCTCTTGACTGGAAATTTCACCGGCTTTTAGAGTTGGAGCTCCGGCTATCAAAGTGGCTCCCATTAATACCGCTACTGCTATTTTTTTCTTTAATTCCTCAACCTCTTTTTTTAAAGATAAAAATTTTTCAAAAAAACCCTCTCTTTTTATAAATTCCAAAATTTTATCTTTAGAAAGACCGCTTTTTTGAGAAGCTTCTTCTAAAACTTGGTCTTCTTCCGATTCATAAATTAATTCATCGATTTCAGCCAACGAACTTCTAATTTCCGACGGATTTACTTCTTCGCCGACAATTTCTGACTCATTGCCAATATTTTCGGAATTTTCAATTTTAAAAATATTTTTTTTCATTTTTTAATATTTTTTATTTTTTTTAAAAGATCGTTTAACATGTCATCTTTTTTGGATTTAATTTTTTTAGCATCATCTTTCAATGATTTTAATATTTTATCCAGATCTTTCTTGTTTTTATTCATAGTTATCATTATACAATTAATACATAAATAAAAACAGCCATTTTAAAGGCTGTTTTTATTTATGTTATTTTTGAGAAACTGTCACGTTTTCCATAATTACCGGAGAAACTGGTCTATCGTTAGAATCAACTTTTAAAGCGGCTATTTTATCCACCACGTCCATTCCGCTGATTACTTTTCCAAATATTGTGTAATTGTGAGGCAATGGATTATCTTGTTGCATTATAAAAAATTGACTGCCATTGGTATTAGGTCCGGAATTTGCCATCGCCACTACCCCTCTTTGATATCCCTGTTGATAGCTTGGAGTATCGGGATTGAGTTCGTCGTTAAATTTAGCCACCAAACTTCCGGTTCCGCAAACTCCACTATCGGCTCCGGATTTTGAATTGCAATAAGGATCTCCTCCTTGAATCATAAAACCATTTATAACCCTATGAAAAATAAGTCCGTTATACAACCCTTTTTGAACCGATTGAATGAAATTATCAACGGTTTTTGGAGCGTCATCATCATAAGTTCCGAACTCAATCGTTCCGTAGTTTGTTTTTATGGTAACTATATGTTTCATAATTGGATTTGTTTTTAATAAATTTGTCGTTGAAGCATTTGGCGTTGTTGTCGAAATATTTATCACAGGAGTCGACGTTTGGTTCCCGGATAAATTATTTGCGTTGTTGTTATTTGTCGTTGAATTATTTTGATTGATTATCCCATAAATTCCCATCCCCAAGACGATTAATAATATTGCCGATATTAAAATCAAAATTGTTCTGTCTTTCATAATTTTTAAATTAATTTTTATTTTTTTTATTTTTATAAATATTTTTTGATCCCTGAGTAATGGCAAAAACCGTCAAAACCATAATATAAACGGAAATCACATCGGTTGAAATAGAATAAGATTTGCCATAAATCCAGGAAATAGCGCCCATCACCAGAAGCAATAAGCTCCAAATTATGACAAAAACTTCTCCCGGATGTCTCTTATCTTCATGAAAATCATACCATCTGTCAAATTCTTTAGTGCTTACAAATATGCTTAAAATTGCTCCGTAAATAACCGAAAATGGAGCCATTAAATATTGATAACTGCCAAAAGTTAAAAAGTCTGAGACAACAACTCCGATAAAAATAACCGTCCAAAAATTAGTCAGGTATCTCCAAAAATTGTCAAAATCAAAATCTTTTTTATTTTTAGATTCTTTCATTTTGTTATTTTGTGTCGCCGTTGATAAAAATCACATCGTGAGGATTGCTCTCACTCATTCCCGCCTGGCTAATTCTAACAAATTCGGCTTTCTTTTTTAACTCGGCAATATTTTTAGCTCCGGCATAACTCAATCCCGAACGCATTCCCCCAACCATTTTTTTGACGATATCTTCCGCTTTTCCCTTATAAGGGACATAAGCGGACACTCCTTCCTCTATAATTTCATCTTTGTTTGATTTGGCGTCCGGTCTTTCCAGATTTGCCTGCAAAGATGCCATCCCTCTGTATGATTTAAATTTTTTCCCGTTTACCTCAATTAGTTTTCCCGGCGTTTCATCGGTTCCGGCAAGAACATTGCCCATCATTACGGCATCCGCTCCGGCAGCAAGCGCCTTTACTATATCGCCTGAAGACTTTATGCCTCCGTCCGAAATTAATCCGACTTTTGTTCTTTTGGCCACAGGCGCACAATTTAATATTGCCGAAATTTGAGGAATCCCAAAACCTGTGACAATTCTTGTCGTGCAAATTGAACCGGCGCCTATTCCGACTTTGACCGCATCAGCTCCCGCATTTGCCAAATCTTTAAAGCCCTCGGCTGTGGCAACATTTCCGGCGATAATAAATACCGACGGAAATTCTTTTTTGATAAATTTAACTTTCTCAATCGCGTATTTTGAATGGCCATGAGCGATATCCAGAGTAATTATGTCCGCTCCGGCGGAAACTAAAGATTTTATCCTTTCCAACTCCCCTTCTTTTACTCCCACCGCCGCTCCGACAATTAAATTTTGGCTTTTAACTTTTTTTACTTCTTCAACCTGTTTTTCTACGCTAATAAATCTGTGAATTATTCCAAGCCCGCCCATTTTTGCCATAAGTATCGCCATTTCGCTTTCGGTAACGGTGTCCATATTTGCGGACATTATAGGAATAGACAAAGAAAATTTCTTCTTACCGTTCGATAATATTGTTCTTGTGTCAACCTCGCTTCTTGAAAGAATATTTGAATATTGAGGAACCAGCATCACATCGTCGAAACTTAAAGTTTCTTCAAATTTTTTATACATACTTTATAATTTTTGCGGTGTTTTAAAAACACATTTTTTGAGCACAAATTTTAAGATATACCAAATAAAAAATTTTATCAATAGCAAAAAACCGATAGATTTTATCGGTTTTTCATAAAGCGCGTAAAAATTATTTTTACTGTTTATTTAACAATTGTTTGAATATGTTAAGCAAATTTTGGAAGGAAAAAAGGGATTGCTGAAGATTTTGCAATGTCGGCTGAGATATGGAATGTGTAGTAATTGTATTTGTGGTTGAGTTACTGTTACCGGAAGGCGCCGGAGCATTACCCAATTTCCATTCGTCGGCGATTCGGAAGTTGGCTCTGTAAATATATCCATTGTGATTTATAATGCTTCCGTAAAGCGGCACATCAAACCAACCTCCGGCCGTAAGACCGTAAGCCGAGTATTCCGTATGCCCAAATATCATTCCTAAAATTTTTGGCTGAGTAGCATTGGTTAAATCAACAATGAATTGAATGGCGTTGGTTCCATATTCGCTTTGATCAGTAACGCCGGCTTGATTGGCAATTAAATCCCACTGACTTTTCCCGTTGGTATATAAAGACACGTATGCCAGATTATTTGAGACATTAATTAACTGAGCCGAAGAAGAAAACCCATAACCGCCATATATGAAGGATGAATTGCTTATGTCAATAATATTACCCGTCGATGTGATGCCTAATCTCTTGGCAACTTGAGCAAAATCTGCAGATACTTGAGTTGAATTAAGCAAATCGGTTGGTTTGTTATAAGTAGCAATTAATTTTGGAGCACTGGGCAAAACACTCAAGTCATATATCTGCCAAATTGGAATATCTTTAACACCGATTGTAGAAGTTGCAGAATATGATGGATTTGGAATTGATGAACTAAGATACATTCGTTTACCTTGGTTGTCTATTTTTATCTGAGAAATTCCACCCAAAAATGATAGCGGTGAAATTTGTTGGTTTATTTTTGTTATATTGCTTGGATTTGAAATATCATAAATATAAATCGGAACAGAATTGCTACCATAAACACTTTTACCCAGACCGATAAGATATGTTTTCCCTCCGGAAGTAAATAAAGAAGCGGTCCTATAATTAATGTCGGAAGCGGCGCCACTTGTTCCGCTGCCATTGCTGGAACTGAGAGTTTTGACATTAGTTATCACACCCGCCGAATTTATATAAAGAATACTGGCTATATTTCCCGACTCTACACTGCTGTCAAAAGGTTGAGAAACAAAATAAGTTTTTCCGTCACTTCCTTTATACATTCCGTATCCGCCCTGCACGCTATAACACATAGTCCATTTAGGATAAGCGGTTATTTGCATCGTGCCTGGATCCAATGAAAATATAGCCGTTCCTTTCACCGCATAGTCGTGTCCAACATTAACTAATATATACGGGGAGTTATCCGAGGTGAAAATTTCATCCGCTGAAGTTATAAAAGCGTGAGTGCCAAGATTTTCCGGAGAGCATGGTCCATACACTTTATCCCCCGCCCCGGTATGATGAGTAATTTCATTAAAATCCTGAATATTAGACAGGAGGAATTCGCTTACTTGTTTTGGATTGGCAGGGTCTGAAATATCATAAACAACTATTTTTCCAACTGCATTCATAAATAAATAAGGAACTCCGGAATATTTGGAGATTGACCAATTTAAAGGAAATGGACGATTATTGTTGCCGTTATAGGCAAACAAATCAACATCCAAATCCGAATATTTATATTCGTTATCCGAATATGTCTGCGCTATTTTTTTGACATAAGAAATTCCACTGGGAACATACAACATTTGGTCGGCTTTTTGGGTTAATGAAGATGCCGGGGCCTGGGTAAAATGAATGGTTACATTTGAAGTGTTTGTGGGACCAAAATAAGTTCCCGGATCAATTGATCTGACCACAAAACCTGATGGCGGAATTATGTTGGTTAAAATAGAACCGGAATGAATATAAGTCGTTAAAGAATATGAAGTATTTAATTTTCCTCCCGAAACCTGAGTGTCAAAATTATTTGAATGAGAACCGACGCTTCCGCCTTCTCCTCGCGATGTTACTGAATGCTGGATATCAAAAGTAACTGAATTCGTTTCTGATGTTGATAACGTTCTGACAAAATTTCCATTGCCATCAACTATATCGGCGGAAATAGTTGTTTCTGAAGGAGCTGTTTGCTCAATGGCTTGATAGATCACATAAGGAAGATCAACTGTAACACTTTGTCCGGAAGTAACAGAAAAGTTATACGGATAAGTAAAACCGCTGGTACCAATTAAATCATAATTAGTCGGAGCCGATTTTTCTATAACAGAATAATTATCCCGATTATTATTTCCGGCATTAGGAGTATTGGCCGGCAAAGAATAAGTTCCGGCACCAACTCCGCTTAGAACTGTCGTTATCTGAGTGTTTGTCCCGGAGCCAACCAATCTCTCAACATCATATTTAAATTGTCCGGCAATATCATTGGATGGAGATGTTGGAGTTCCGGAACAAGTTTGACCCGAAGGACTTTGAAAATTTCCGAGAGTTTGGCAAATTTGTATATTTAAAACGACACTGCCATTTCCACTAGCAGTCGTTGTTTGTCCCCCTGTAGAATAATTACAATGATGAGATACTGAATTAGTTTGAGAACCATCAGGCCAGGAAATATAAACGGTAACCGCCGGATCATCGGCTCCACCGGAACAAGTCCATGGTCCTTTGTTGGCATTACCCGAAGAATCGGTTTTAATCCAATTAGATGTAGCCGTCCATCCGCCAGAACCCGATTGCTTATTTAAAGTTCCCGAGGTGTTAGCCGGACCTCCAACTAAAGCAAAACTATAAGTATCTCCGCTATTATTTTGAGAAGCGCTATAAGCAATAGATCCATTATCAGCGGAAGCAAATACTTTTTGCAAATTAGCAGTTAACCCTGTTGTTTTAAAAATAAATACGACCAAAATTAAAAGGAATACAAAAAATAAATATTTTTTCATATTGAATTGATTATAGCATAATTAATTATATAAAAAAACAAAAAGTGAATAACTTTTTAATCAAAAACTCCGCTGATGTAGCGGAGTCTCTGATATATTTTGCCTGGCAAATCGTAAGCCGGATTCTGTGCCGATTCTATATGAGCAAAGCGAATATATAGAATCGAGCATCCGCCGAAGTTTTAACGAAGGTGGATTTGTCCTTCTTCGCTAAAGCTACGAAGGACACTCAATTTTGTAATTCATCGCTTTCGCTCTGAAATAAAATCGGTGCGGCAATTTATCTGAGCCATCGATTACTCTCAGGCTTTAGCAGCACCTCCCCATCATTTGCATGGTGGGGATACGGCCTTGCACGCAAGTAAGGATTTAGCCGTTTCAAACCAATTTTATTAAATTTATGATTGGTCTCGCCCTCCTTCACATAAAGTTTCGGAGGGCGGATTCG
>JAKANP010000018.1 GCA_021812345.1 bacterium
ATTCAGGATAATATTAATAAAACCATTTCGTTATGTTCGGCAAATAAAAATAATTAAAATATGTTTAGAGATTTCTTATTTAAAAAAATGATAGAGAAAAAAGTCGAAGGATTAGACGATGAGCAAAAATCGGAAATCGTGGAGATTCTTAAAAATAATCCGGATTTTTTTAAACAAATTGCCGAAGAGATACAAGAAGAAGTTAAAAACGGATTAAGCGAACAGGAGGCGGCTGTTAAAGTTGCCAAAAGAAACCAAAATCAAATAATGGACGTATTTAAAAAAGGAGGTTTTGTCAAATAAGATATGTTAAAAATTGGCGGACATGTTTCAACAAGCGGGGGAATATTAAATGCCATCGGTGAGGCAAATAAAATAGGCGCCAACACTATTCAAATTTTTGGCGCTTCTCCCGTGCAATGGAAAGCTCCATTGCCTGACAAAAAAATTGCCGATGAATTTTCCGCTTTATCTAAAAAATTTGAAATAAATCCGGTTTTTCTTCACGCTCCTTATTTGATAAATCTGGCCAGTCGCAAAGGAAATATGGCGGTAATTTCAAAAGAATTACTAAAAAAACATCTTGAAATTGCCAATTCAATAGGGGCTTATGGAGTAATTTTTCATATCGGGTCAAGAGGCCAAAGGCCTCAAAAAGAAGCGGAAGAACTGATAGTTAAGGAATTAAAAGAAATTTTCTCGGTTGTTAAAAACGGAAAATTAATTGTAGAAAACAGCGCCGGAGCCGGAAATTTAGTCGGAAGTTCCATTGAGGAAGTTGGCTCTATCGTCAAAAAAGTTGGAGAAAAAAGATTGGGATTTTGTTTGGATACGGCGCACGCTTTTGAATCGGGAATTTTAGCCGATTTTTCAAAAAAAGGAGTATCCGATTTTGCAAAAAAGATACATGATTTTATAGGGAAAGAAAAACTTTGGGTTATTCATCTTAATGACAGCAAAACTCCAGCCGGTTCCAATAAAGACAGGCACGAAAATATCGGTCAAGGAAAAATCGGAGAAGATAATTTCCATAATTTTCTGGCGGAGAAATTTTTTTGCTCGAAACCGTTGATTTTGGAAGTTCCGGGATATGACGACAACGGACCGGATAAAAAAAATGTGGAAATAGTTAAAAAGATGTGTCAAAATTAAAATATGAATTCAATTGAAGTCAAAGAATTAAAAAAAGAATATAATGGAATTCCTGCCGTTAAAGGAATTTCTTTTGAAGTTAAACAAGGGGAAATATTCGGTTTTCTTGGACCAAATGGAGCGGGTAAATCAACTACCATAAGAATGCTTTCAACTCTGATTCCTCCATCGGGCGGTAGCGCTCTGGTTAATGAATTTGATATTATTTCAAACAAAGACGATGTCAGAAAATCAATAGGCCTTGTCTTTCAAGATCCGTCATTGGATGATAGACTTTCGGCTTATGAAAATTTAAGATTTCATGCCGAACTTTATGGCGTCGGAAGAGATGATTTCATTGAAAGAGTTGAGGAGGTTATGACTTTGGTTGAGTTGTGGGATAGAAGAAACGATATTGTAAGGGATTATTCGGGAGGAATGAAAAGAAGATTGGAGATAGCCAGAGGGCTTTTGCATTATCCCAAAGTTCTTTTTTTGGATGAGCCAACCATCGGGCTTGATCCTCAAACAAGGTCTCATATTTGGAGTTATCTCATAAAGCTTCAAAAAAATTTCGGAATGACTATTTTTATGACGACTCATTATATGAATGAAGCCGAATATTGTGACAGGATTGCCATCATAGATGGCGGATTGATTGTCGCTTTGGATACTCCGGAAAATTTAAAATCAAAAGTCGGAGGAGATGTTATAACAATTAAAACCAAAGAAATCGATAAATTAAAAAACGAAGTCGCCGTTTTTTCTCCCACCTCGATAAAAGATGTTGAAGGGGGAGTCCAAGTTGAAATTAAAGACGGCAAAACTTTTTTGCCTAAATTTTTTGCCAAAAATCAATCTCAAATAGATTCCGTTGAATTAAGACAGCCGACAATTGACGATGTTTTTTTGAAACTTACCGGCAAGCAAATAAGAGAAGAAGGCGCTTCGACGGCGGATATTATGCGCCGCCAATTTAGAGCCAGAAGAAGATAAATAAAAATTATTATGATGCATTTTTTAAAATCAGTAAGAACAATTTGGATGAGGGAAATTATCAGATTTTGGAGAGATAAACCGAGAATAATTTCTACCGCTTTCCAGCCGATAATGTTTTTGGTGGTTTTTGGTTTTGGCTTCAGACAAATTCTTGCCAAAAGCAATTTTGGAATAGATTTCATTCAATTCGTTTATCCGGGAATAATTGCCATGAATGTTATGGGTATAGCTTTTTTCTCCTCAGTTTCCACCGTTTGGGACAGAGAATTCGGATTTTTAAAAGAAATTTTAGTTGCCCCGGTATCGAGAGTTTCCATTGTTGTCGGTAAAATAGCCGGTGCAGCTACTGTTGCTACGCTACAGGCATTGATTCTATTGATTTTAGCTCCCATTATCGGAGTTCCGCTTACATTCTTGGTTTTGGTAAATTTAATTGTTTTTATGGTTCTGCTTTCTTTTGCTATTGCCGGACTCGGGCTTTTAATTGCATCATTAATGACAACGACAGAAAGCTTCAGCGTTGTGATGCAGGTTCTATTCTTCCCGATGTTCTTTTTGTCGGGAGCTTTTTTCCCGTTGACTCAAGTTCCTTATTGGATGGAAATACTCTCAAAAATAGATCCGCTCACTTATGGAGTTGATGCTTTCAGACAAATAATTTTAGGTCAGGAAGCGGGGGTGATACAAGCGGTTAAAAATCTTTCTC
Organism: bacterium; assembly: GCA_021812345.1. Lineage (GTDB taxonomy): Bacteria > Patescibacteriota > Minisyncoccia > UBA6257 > JAGOQP01 > JAKAHY01. The sequence continues at coordinate 2,837 of JAKANP010000018.1, forward strand.
TAAACACGCCCTTGATTGACGGATTAATTTTAGCGGCATTCTTTATAATTTTTATTATTCCGGCGACTTTGAATTTCAATAAAGGAGAATAGTTTTGTTTATTGTTTAAAATAAAAATATGAATCCCGTTAGAGAGTAAAGATGTTTTACGTCTATATTCTAAAAAGTAAAAAAGATGGCAAATTGTATACGGGTAGTACCAATGATTTACGGAAACGTTTTATTCAGCACAATAATAATGAATAAACTTGGACAAAAGGACGCGGTCCCTGGGAGCTTATATATTATGAGACATGCTTAAATGAATATGATGCAAGGTCGAGGGAAATATATTTAAAAGTGGTATGGGCAAGCGCTATCTGAAGAATAGATTGAAGCGTTTCCTATCTCTAACAGTATGAACAAAAAAAGAAAAATGGCTTTAAAAAAACGAAGAAAAAAAGCCGGCAAAAAAATTTCTGCGAGAAATAGATAAAACTTGATTTAAATCGGTGTCGTTGTATTATTTATTTCAGTTCATTAAAAAAATGGGGGGATGAAATGAGCTACGAAATAAAAAATATAAACTTTGAAAAGATTTCATCTGATTGTTTGAATAAAAGATGGAAAGACAAGTTCAGATTTGTAATGGATTTGGCTTCAACCGACCATAAGTTTTATTACAATTTGTCGGGAGATAAGGACGTTTTTGAATTATTCAGTCAACTTATTATCTTAATCCATTCTCTTCCCGGATATTTTATGTGCATCAATACTCCTATTATCGGAGAGGATTCATTTTTGAGCATTAAAAAGGGTAATTACTCCGTTAATATCAGTAATATGAATTCTATTGTTAATTATATAAATGCTGTGAGAAATAACGCCGATAAACATGGAATTACTTCGGAAAATATCATTGATGTATCCAAAAATCTTAGAATTCCCGACCCGTCCATTGGATTTATTGATTTTTTGGAAGAAATTGAATTTGAAAAAACAAAATGAGCCAATTTTTCTCCGGCTCATTTTTTTAGCGTGATTTTTGTGATAATCTGAAGTTATTGGTTTATTAATATTTATTTTTTATGCTTTATATTGTTTCGACTCCGATAGGAAATTTAAAAGATATATCCGAACGCGCTTTGGAAGTTTTAAAGTCCGTAAAAATTATTATAGCCGAAAGTCCCAATGACTCCGTTAGATTATTAAACGCTTACGGAATAGAAGGGGTAAAAATGTTTAAATATAACGATAAAAATGCCCATTTAGTTGATAAAAAAGTTGAGGAAATTTTAAAAGAATATGACGTTGCCTATATAACATCGGCCGGCACTCCCGGGATAAGCGATCCCGGACAGAATATTGTTGAAATAGCGGTGAGATTAGATGTAAAAATAAATGTCATTCCGGGACCATCGTCTTTAGTGAGTGCTATCGCTGTTTCGGGAATAAGAGCTAAACAATTTACATTCATAAGCTTTCCGCCAAAAAAACCGGGCCAATTAAGAAATTTGTTTAAAGATTATTTGGATAAAAAAGAAGTTTTGATTTTTTTTGAATCCACTTACAGAATTTTAAAAACAGTCGAAGCGATTAAAGAGATTGCTCCCGAGTGTCGTCTGTTTGTTGCCAAAGAAATGACTAAAATGTTTGAAAAATATTTTAGAGGTGTTCCGGGCGATGTTTTGGAAAAAATAAAAAGCGATCCCAAAAATTCAAAAGGGGAATTTGTGGTGATTATTGATTTCGCATAGAAATGATGTAGTATTGATTTTAGTTCGCTAAAAAGGAGGTTTTAAAATGAGTCCGAATATCAGCAGACCACCCGTGAATGGAAAATTTATTGCCCGAGAGCCTATTTCTCAAGAAGATTTTGATAAATTTTTGGATACGCTAACCAAGGAATTAGTTTTAAATTGCGGACTCAGAGATTCCAACAGGATTTTGAAACAGGCATTTATCAGAATTCAAAACAGGCTCAATTGCCGTTCGGTTTCCGATTGTATTCAGGATTTGGTAGACAGATTGCTTGAAAAAAATTACAAGTTTTTGATCAAAGATATCGAAAATAATCTACCCCGCTAAAAGGCGGGTTTTTATTTTTGCCACTTGATTAATTTGATTTTTTATTGTATAAAATAAAAGGAACTTTAAGAAAGGGAGGAAACTAGGATGCCTCAAGGAATGGGAAATTTGTTTAAACTTGCGTCACCGGCGATCACTATGTTTTTTTATAGAAAGTATCCGGCTATTTATTTTAACAATGTTGCAAGGGATGAGGCCATTTTGCAAAAGAAATTTGTAAAGATTTTGTTGAACAAGGGGAGTCGTCAAATTGGTTTTAAGTTTTGCGACGAAATTGGAGAGAATCATTTTCCTATCAAGAGTTGGGGTAATAATTCTAGGATAGTTTTAATTCCTGTTGAATTTCTAAAGAAGATGGATATTATTCCTAATAGGAAGAGGGCGTTTATTTTGCACAGGCATGGGAGCCGATTCTCCGACACTCCTGTATTTTTTGTCAATTGTTAACTTAAGTTTTGATCTTTTATATAAAACCGCTTTGTTTAGCGGTTTTATTTTATAATCATTCCGTCGCCGAAAGAAAAAAATCTGAATTTTTTTGAAATCGCTTTTTTGTATAATTTAATCAGCGCTTCTCTTCCAATAAGGGCGGAAACAAGCATTAACAGGCTTGATTTAGGTACGTGAAAATTAGTTATCATTCCGTCAATAATTTTGAATTTGTATCCTTCGCGGATGAATAGGCTGGTTTTTCTTTGCAAGCGGTTGGCCTTAATCTTTTTGTCATGAGCCGAACTTTCCAGAGCTCGGACAGCGGTAGTTCCTACCGCTATGATTTTCCCTCCCTTTTTGCTGGTATCATTGATGATACCAGCAGTTTTTTTGGATATGGAGTAATATTCTTCGTGAAGCCTTCCTTTCTCCAAATTTTCTTCAGTTAATGAAGCAAAGGTTCCAAGGCCTACGTGGAGTGTTATAAATTCTATCCTGATTCCTGCTCTCTCTAATTTTTTAAACAGGCGTTTTGTGAAGTGAAGAGATGCAGTCGGTGCGGCCACCGAACCTTTCTGGTGGGCAAATATTGTTTGGTATTCTTCTCTTAATTCTTTTTCCGAAAGGGGAGAATGTTTTATATAAGGAGGAATTGGTGTTATGCCGTATTTGTCTAATATGTAAAACAGCCGGTTTATCGGAAATGATGGTTTGAG
>JAKANP010000019.1 GCA_021812345.1 bacterium
TCCGATCTAGTTTTTTATCGCTTTACATTCATAAAGTTATAGATGTCTTCGGAGAAAAAGAAATGTATTTAACATCTATTTTATTCATTGCTTTATTTTTGACGATAGGATTATGGCAAGGGTGGTTGGTGGCAGTCTTATTTTTATCGGGAGCAATAATGGCGGGAATTGGAGAATTTATAGAATCGGTCGTGTTGGCAAAACTGAATAGTTCTCGCTTGGACTTAGACAAGCAAAATGAAGAAAATGACGGCGTGTTTTTAAAAAAAACATCTTTAATTTCGGCGTCGTTGTCTTCGTTTTCGATTTCAATTATTTTTGTTCTCTATTTTGTTCTGAATTTCGGCGCATTTTATTTGACATGGATAAGCTCGGGAGTTTTAGCTGTTTTTGCAAGCGTGATGGTTTTTAGATATTTATTGAATAAAAAAAGAATTTGCTCGGGAAATTTTGAGATTTATTTTTTGCTTTCCATATTGCCTTTGATTTTAGCTTTGAATTTTATCGGCACAATAAGCTCCATTGTTTTTCCATTTTTACTTTCTATAGTGTCAATTCTTATCTATGTCATCGGAACTATTATTTTGCTCTTGATTCAGAATAAAAATTTGGAAAATTTTTATAAAAAGAAAACGATTTTAATGTTAATATCCTGCGCTATTATTTTTTATCCTTTATCCTCAATGATTTTTGGAGCCGGATATTTTAAAATATATCTTTCGTCTCTAATCGGAATACTGGCGTTGTCTGTCTTGGCATTATTTTTTAGAGATTTTCTGACTGAAAAAGGAAAATTATTGAAGAAAGTATTCTTATGTGTTGTTATTATTGTTTTGTCAGTATTAGCCGCTTACAAACTGGAAGGATTTTACGGAATTACACTCGGACTCTCGGCAATAGCCCCCTTTTTTCATTCTTCAAACAAAATTTCTTGATAAAAGCGGTTTTTGTATTATAATCTAATCGATAATTAATTTTCACAATTTTACAATATGAGTTTAATCCCAATGGTTATTGAAAAATCTCAAAACGGAGAAAGGGCGTACGATATTTACTCTCGTCTGCTTAAAGAAAGAATAATTTTTATCGGCGGTCCGATCACCGACGATGAAGCAAATTCTGTCATTGCCCAACTTTTGTTTTTAGATCACGAGGATCCAAAAAAAGATATTTTAATGTATATCAACAGTCCCGGCGGATCGGTAACGGCCGGTCTTGCTATCTATGACACAATGCAACATGTCAAACCGGATGTTTCAACGATTTGCGTCGGAATGGCGGCTTCGATGGGAGCCACATTGCTTACTGCCGGTAAAAAAGGAAAAAGATTTGCCTTACCCAATTCCGAAATTTTGATTCATCAAGTTATGGGAGGAGCCGAAGGTCAGGCGACGGAAATTGAAATCACCGCCAAACAAATTTTGAAAATCAAAGATAAGCTAAACCAAATCCTTTCCAAGCATACCGGTCAGCCGATTTCTAAGATAGAAAAAGATACCGACAGAGATTATTATATGAGCTCTCAAGAGGCAAAAGAATACGGATTAATCGACGACATAATAAAAACAAAATTGAAATAATTTTTAAAAGGTCGCTTTTGAAAATAGCGGCTTTTTTATTTATGTGGTAATATTTATTTATGAATAAAAAAATAGCTTTATTTGACGCAAAAGGTTGGGAGGCCGAATATTTAAAAAACGCCCTTACTCAAGGAGGATTTGATTGTGATGTCTATGGGGGCGAATTAAACGAGAACAATCTTCCGCCTAAAAATGATTATGATTCAATCTCTGTTTTTATCAGTTCCAAAATAAACAAGGCAGTTATTGATTATTTTCCCAATTTGAAATTGATTACCACCAGATCGACCGGCTTTGACCATATTGATTTGGATTATACAAAATCAAAAAATATAAAATTAGGATATGTTCCTTATTATGGAGAAAATACCGTTGCCGAATTTGCTATGGGATTGATTTTGACCTTATCAAGAAAACTTTATTGGAACATAGAACGCATAAAAGTGGAAGATAAATTTAATTTTGACGGATTAACCGGGGTGGATTTAAAGGGAAAAACGTTGGGAGTTATCGGCGCCGGACACATCGGCCAGCATTTGATAAAAATGGCCAAAGGTTTTGAAATGAATGTCATTGCTTTTGACAGAAATCCAAATCCTCAAATTGCATCAGATTTGGGATTTGAATATAAAACATTGGATGAAGTTTTGGGACAATCGGATTTTATTTCTCTGCATTTATTTTATGCCCCCGAAACTCATCATGTTATAAATAAAGAGAGTATAAAAAAAATAAAAAAGGGAGCTTATCTGATAAACACCGCTCGCGGGCCGTTAGTTGAGACCGAGGCTTTGGTTATGGCATTAAAAGATGAAACGCTTGCCGGCGCAGGATTGGATGTTTTGGAAGAAGAAGATGTTTTGAAAGACGAGATGGGATATTGGTTAAAATTTGAGAAAACAGCCGAACCGACAAATATGGAAAATGTTTTGTATAACCACATTTTAATGGATATGCCCAACGTGATAATCACTCCGCACAATGCTTTTAATACCAAAGAGGCCATCACCAGAATATTGGATAATGATATTGCCAACACGGAAGATTTCTTTGCAAAAGGAGAAGTTAAAACTCCGATAAAATAAAATGATAAAAATAAAATGATAAAAAATATCTCCCTCGATGTGTCGGGGGAGATTTTTATTGTTTGAGGTTGTCGTTTTTTCCGGCGATTTTTATCCGTATCAAAAATTTAAACCAAATTTGGACGAAGTTTGTTTTTATTCTTTGAATCAACGGCGATTGATTGGCTATTTTTTCTATTGGCTTATGAAAAATGGTAACGATTATTGAATATCCTATCAAGCTCCAAAATCCCCATGAGTGAACCAACGGATAAAATGACCGCGGATGCTCTATCGTTTCTTTAATTGTCGGCAGAATAGGAACACAGAAAATTGCCGTGAAAAAATAAAACATTCCAACTCTGGTCCAGTAGGAAAAATTTATTTTTGAGTGCTTGAGCCGATAGGCGAATATCGGGTAAACAAAAAATATCCAGATAGTCGGTATAACCGGCAATACGATGAGCATTATCAGAGGACCCAAAATAAATTCTATCGGAGTCGTTATCCAATCGGGCATTAAAAACCTCCTTTATTATCAGAAGAACTGATTTTAAACTACTTTTTTTAATAAGCTTTGTCCATAGCCGACTTGAGTTTTTCGGTCTTTACTAATTGATAGGCAATAATTCCGAATGCCACGGAAACGTTAAGTGATTCTTTTTTTCCCAGCATCGGAATCTCGGCGATGTAATCACATTCTTTCAAAATTGAGTTGGGAATGCCATTAACCTCATCTCCAACAATTAAAGCCAGTCGGCGGTTATTTCCAAATTGAATTAATTTTTTGTAGGAAATTGACTTTTTGTTTTGTTCAATGGCAATGATTTTATATTTTTCTTTTTTCAATTTTTTAATCAGCGAAATTGTTGACGACGCAGAAGGAGAGCTTCCTATCTTTTCCCAAGCTATATAATCTTCCGCTCCTAACGCAACTTTTGATAATTCTTTTCTTTTCTCTTTAAATCTGTCAATCGGCGTCGGCGTTATTCCGCAAAGATAAAGTTTTTCAAAACCGGCCCCATCGGCGGTTCTAAAAATGGAGCCGACATTGTATAGACTTCTAACGTTAAATAGCAGAGCAATCATAAAATCAGTATATCAGCAGTATTTGAATCAATCAAAAATTGACTAAAAATGAAAAAAGATATACAAAATATAAAGCTCTTAAAAACTCAAAAAGGAGGATTTTGTGAGTGAACCTCGTCAGGCACTAAGCACTCAAGGCATTATTTTTGTTAATGGAATTCTTTCTACGCACGATGGTGAAAGGAAGTGTAAAATAACCGACTATTGTTTGGGGCTGGATGAAACCACCCACTTTTTTAAAGAATTTTTTAAAGATGTAATGGGAATTTCCGGAGCGTGGGTGATTGAGGTTATCAATTACGAATCTCAGGGCGTTTCCTTTTACCACGAAGTTTGGATTAATGACAAAAAGTTCTTCATCCCCTCTGATAAAATTTCTTTTGACGTTTGATACTGAGAAGAGAAGGGGGTCTCGTGGAGAAAGAAACTCAAGTATCAGGAAGCAATCGCAAATTATCGGGTAAGGTTGTTTATTTAAGAAAATCAATTTCTATTTTGATTAAAACCAAAGACAAGAAAGAAGCTCTCCGTATTCCCAAGGACACTGTTGGAATATTAACCGGCGGATTTGTAAATAAAAGAATCAACGGCCAAGTTGAAACTTTCTTGGATGTTAAAATTATCCTTTTCTCGCATTGTAGTGAATTCTCGAAGAAACATACGATGCTCGTATCGGTTGCTCTTAAGGATTTGAAATTCAATTCAGATTCTTCGATTAATTAATCTCCATAAAAATGGAGATTTTTTATTCAAATAAAAATCCGCGTTTTTCGCGGATTACTGAGTGCGTTTGGAAAGAATTTCATTGCTCATTTCAATTTTTTTATTATTAAAATCAACGATGAATTTGATTGTGTTGTTACTGATAAAATCAATAAATTCATTGATGCTCAGATTAATAAATACTCCTGTTTTTACCCCCCCATTTTTTTGAGTGCATTTTTCGCAAATGCCGAAAATTTTAACTCCGACTGAAGAAAAGTGTTCGGCATCGACTTTGACCGGCATAGAATTATTTTCCGTTTTAAAACCGCAAACAAGATTCCATTGATTAATCTCTATCTTGTTTTGGCATTGAGGGCAGTCTGCTCTCGGAGAAATTACAAACTGAGCCAATTTCAAAAAGTCCATATTGGTCTCCTTTTGCTTGTATTGTTTTAACACAAAAATTTTTTGATTACAATCGCTTGAATGGCCGTCTTAAAATAGAGTATTATAATTACATGTTTGGCATTGAAGATAAAATAGATAAAAAGCTGTTTTCTTTGCTTGCCGATGAAAAAGCAAGACAAAAAACTACTATAAATATGATCGCTTCCGAAAATTTTGCTCCGGAGGGGGTTTTAAAATTGATCGGCAGTGAATTGACTAATAAATACTCCGAAGGTTATCCGAAAGAGCGTTATTATCCGGGGAACGAAATTTACGACAAAATAGAAAATCTTGCCCGCCTGAGAGCTTTAAGATTATTCAAGTTGTCAGATAAAAAATGGGATGTGAATGTGCAGCCCTATTCCGGAGCGATTGCCAATTTGGCGATTTACAACGCCTTTCTTTTTCCAAAAGACAAAATATTAAGCATGGGGCTTTCTTCCGGAGGACACCTTTCTCACGGTTCAAAAGCCAGCTTTACCGGAAAACTTTTTGATTTTTTTCATTACGAAGTTGATGAATCTTATAATATCGATTATTCAAAAATAAAAATATTGGCAAAGAAAATAAAACCCAAAATGATTGTTTCGGGGGCGTCGGCCTATCCTAAAAAAATAGATTTTGAAAAAATAGGCAAGATTGCTCAAGATGTCGGAGCAATTCACTTAGCCGATATTTCTCATTATGCGGGATTGATTTCAGCCAAAAAATATCCCTCTCCGTTCGGATTTTCGGATATCGTAATGACTACCACCCACAAATCTCTTTTTGGTCCAAGAGCGGCGGTTATTTTTATCAATAAAGAATCAAAACTTTTTAAAAAGCAAAAAATCAATCCGACTAAGGCGATAAATAAAGCGATTTTTCCCGGACTTCAAGGCGGACCTCATGAAAATATCATTGCGGCCATTGCCTTGGGGATGGAGTTGTCTTCTTCAAAAAAAGCGTCAACATATTATTCTCAAGTTTTGAAAAATGCCGGCGCTTTATGTTCGGAAATGAAAAAAATGGGATTTGAAATTGTCGGAGGCGGGACCGAAAGTCATATGTTTCTTTTTAAGACCGGCAATCTTAAAATCAACGGCGCTTTGGCGGAAAAACTTTTGGAAAAAGGAGGAATCTTGGCAAATCGCAATATGATTTTTGGGGA
>JAKANP010000010.1 GCA_021812345.1 bacterium
ATTTGAACAGGGGGAGAAGATAGAGGGCGCTGAAAATATTCCGATGGGAAAAGTTTTTGTTAAAGTTCAAAAAAACGAACTTCCCAAAGAAGGTAAAATTGTCACTATTTGTAAAACCGGAGGAAGGTGTGAAATTGTTGCCAGAGAGCTTGGCACAAAAGGTTTTGACATAGAGCACTTGGAAGGAGGAATAGATGAATGGAAAAAATTAAACGGATAAAATAAATTATCTTTTATTGTTTATCTTTAACCGATTTTGATTTAGTATATCAAAATGGAACCTTTGGCTTCAAAAATAAGGCCCGAATCCATCAAGGATTTTGTCGGTCAAGAACATTTAGTCGGCAAGGAAAAGCCGATAAATATTGCTATTCAAAAAAAGCATCTTTTTTCTTTTATTTTATGGGGTCCGCCGGGATGCGGAAAAACAACATTGGCCAGAATATACGCCAAAAGTTTAGATGCAAAATTTTATGAACTTTCTGCGGTATCGGCGGGAAAAGAGGATATAAAACAGATTGTTGAAGAAAATTCTTGGGGGAAACCCAAAGTTTTATTTCTCGATGAGATTCACAGATTCAATAAAGCTCAGCAGGATTTTTTACTTCCGTACGTAGAAAGAGGAGTGATAACGTTGGTGGGAGCGACAACCGAAAATCCAAGTTTTGAAGTAATTCCGGCACTTCTTTCAAGATGTCGAGTTTTTGTATTAAATCCTTTATCAAAAGAAGAAATAAAAAAAATTATAAAACGAACCGGATATAAAATAGATAAACAGTCTCAAGATTGGTTGATCGAAATGGCCAATGGGGATGCCAGACAAGCGATTGCCGTGATAGAAAACACTTTTAATCTTTATGGAAATATAACCTTGGATAATCTCAAAAATTCTTTGCAATCAAAATTTTTAAGATACGATAAAAAAGGAGAAGAACATTACAATTTGATAAGCGCATTTATAAAAAGCATGCGGGCTTCTCAGCCTGATGCGGCTTTATATTATATGGCAAGAATGCTTAAAGCCGGAGAAGATCCGAAATTCATAGCGCGAAGGATGGTGGTTTTTGCCAGCGAAGATATTGGAATGGCTCAGCCGACAGCTTTAGTTGTGGCAAACGATGTTTTTAGAGCGGTTGAGAATGTCGGGCTTCCTGAATGTGGAGAAAATCTGGCACATGGCGTTGTTTATCTTTCTTTGTGCAAAAAAGACAGAAGCGCTTACAACGCTTATTTAAAAGCCATGGAAGATGCCGAAAAATACGGAAATTTGCCTACGCCTCTTAAAATCAGAAATGCTCCGACAAAATTAATGAAGGAGATGGGTTATGGCGCAGGATATGAAAAATATATCAAAGAAGATTTGCTTCCCGAAGAAATAAAAAATAAAAAATATTACAATCCCAAGGGTTAAAAAAATAAAATAAAATTATGAAATTGGTTAATTTAAACAGTAATCAAGAGATTGTTGAGGATATTAATAAAGCGGACACGGTGACAAAAAAAGTTAAAGGCTTAATCGGGGATAAAAATCCGAAAGCTTTGTATTTTGAAACAAGATGGGGGATTCATACTTTTGGAGTTAAATTCCCATTGGATATTATTATTTTGGATTCCGAGTGGAAAGTTAAAAAAATTTTTGAGAATTTAAAACCATACAGAATATTTTTTTGGAATCCGACTTATTTTAGAGTTTTAGAATTGCCCCAAGGGACTTTAGAAAAATCAAAAATTTCTTTGGATGACGTTTTAGCTATTCGATAGATTGTTTTATTTTTTTGATTTTTATAGTAAAGTATTTTTTAGTTCATTAAAAAGGAGGTGATAAGATATGACGTCATCTTTGATGATTTTTCTGATTTTATCGGTTGCAAATCTGAAACCGGATAAAAATATAGAGTCGAATGTTTATGACACGATAGTTGTTTCTTTTTCTCAGAGAAAACTTGTCGTTTATGATTCATCTTATCTTAAAATAGCTTCTTATCCGGTAGCTATCCCAAAAAAATCGGTTAAAGTAACATTGCCGGTTTATGGGCATGTGATTGGAACGCAATTAAATCCTAATTGGTATCCAACTCAAAAACTTATTGATTATTATAAGAAAAAGGGAGTTGTTTTGCCCAGAGTGATAAAAGCGGGAGATCCGCTTAATGCCATGGGTGAAGGAAAGATAATTATTAAATTCACAAGCGGCCACATAACTCCGCTTTCCAGAATCCACGGAACTTATCAAGAGTGGCTTATAGGAAAAAGAGTAAGCTCAGGATGTATCAGGATGAAAAATTCGGACATTAAGTCGTTGATTAAAATCATTAAAAACAAAAAAACCTCGGTAATTTACAAACAATAACGGAAATTCTTAAAGCTCATTTTGTATAATGAGCTTTTTTAATTTAAATTTTCTTTCTTAATATTCTTGAAACAATTTCTCCAAGAATGATAAAAATGAAAACAGCCGCTAAAACTCCGATTTCAAAGTGTTCTAATTTATGTTTAACAAGTTCAAACGAAGCGCCTGAAGCATAACCCAAACTGCCGACGATAATTATCCAAACAACAGTTGCCAAGATATCGATTTCAATAAATTTTCTGAAATTTGATTTGATGATTCCGGCGCGCAATAAAATGAGGTGGTGCAATCCATAAGTAAATTTTGAAATAAAAACTGTTCTAAACGGCCTGTCTTTAATATGATCATCAAATTTTGACGTTAATTTTGACGAACCGTTTAAAATCCAAAGTGAGATTTTATTCTTTGGTTCGGAAGTGAGGCCGACATGATACCAAAGCGTGTCTCCAATAATTGCTCCAAAAAAAATAACCAGAAAAGTGGTTGCCGGATCCAAAATGCCGGAAAAAATAAGAAAAAAGGAGGCAAAAATAACGGCGTCGCCTTCAATCATCATTAGGACGAAAATAACCGGATAAGCTATTATTCCAATCGATACAATCTGCGACAAAAACAGTGATTTTTCCATTGAATTTTTATATTATCACTTGAATCTTGATATGTAAATGTGAGTTTATCCGGATTTGTTTTAATAAATAATAAAAAATGTTATAATGTTTTATAATTAAATAAAAAATAAAATATGAAAAAAATATTTGTTTTGCTTGCCGTTATGTTTTTAACCGTTCCCGTTACTGTAAGCGCGGCGGAATTCAAAGCGTCAAAGGATGTTTATTATTTAAGCGCCGGTCAGGCTGTGAATGATAATCTGTATGTTGCCGGAGGATCGGTTAATGTGGACGGAATTGTCCAAAAAGATTTTTTTTCAGCGGGAGGCAGTGTTGCCTTAAACGGTTTAGTTGGGGAAGATATGGCGACAGTAGCGGGAACCGTTTCTTTAAACGGCTCAGTCAAAGGAGATGCCAGAATTATTGCCGGTTCATTGAATGTCAATGGAAAAATTGAAGGAGAACTTCTTGCGGCAGGCGGACAATTGAATATATTCCCTAATGCTTTTGTCGGAAGAAATGTTTATTCTTTCGGCGGGAATTTCAGCGACGAAGGAAGTGTTAATGGGGATTTAACCGCATACGGAGGCAAAGTTTATATTAACGGATTGGTTTCCGGAAATGTTGTGGTTAAAGCTAAAGACGTTTCACTTGGCCCTAATGCCTTAATAAAAGGAAACTTTGATTATTATTCTCAAAATAAAGCGTCTATTGCCAGTGGCGCTCAAATAATCGGAACCGAAAACTTCCATCAAACTCAATATGCTTCAAACGTCGGATTGGCAGCTCAATTTCTTTTGGGATTTATCACCGTTTTGTGGCTGATAAAATTGCTGGTTTTGATATCGGCGGCATTAATTATGTTCTTTGTATTCAGACGCGAAACGGATGATTTAACCAATCGCGCAGTATCAAATTTTTGGAAAGAATTATTAAGAGGATTTATTCTGTTCTTTATTCTTCCAATAGCAATAATCATTTCTTTGATTACGGTAGTTGGAATTATACCGGCCTTAATTGTGGCTCTTGTTTATGCAATTATGCTGGTGCTTGCTTCGGTTTTTACCGGAATTCTTACCGGAGGATTTGTTTCCAAGTGGATATTTAGAAAACACGATTATTCTTTAAATTGGTATTCAATTATTTTGGGAGTTTTAGTCTTCCAATTGATTAAATTTATTCCTTTTATCGGGTGGATAGTGGCGGGAGCATTGTTTATGGTTTCTTTGGGAGTTCTTTACGGAGAGCTTTATTCTAAGCTTGGATTAAGAAAAAAATAATTAAAATGAACAAACAAAGATTATTTATTTTTATCGGAATATCGGTTATTGTTGCCAGCATCATTGTTTTATTTATAGCCAGATTTTTTCTTGGAGGGGGCGAAGACGTTTGGTTGTGTGTAAATGGTCAATGGATTAAACATGGAAATCCGACTTATCCGGTGCCTCCTCAGGCATCATGTTCGCTTGGACAAAATATAGATAACGGTTCAAATTGGAAAGTTTATCAAAATAAAGAATATGATTTTGAAATCAGCTATCCCGCAGATTGGAACTCTTCAATATATGGACCATATGAATCGTCTTCTTTAAAATTGGCTGAATTTTTATTGGCTCAAAAATCATCGGATTATAAAAGCGATTTAGATCAACAAGTTTATTGGATAATTGATGTTTGGAAACCGTCGGTTTCCGCATCTTATATTGCAAAAGATTCCGGATTTTTAAAATATGACGTCAAACAGTTGAATTCAACGGGACAAAACGTTCAGGTGATAGACAGTTCCACATCAAGCTTAAACGGAAATACAACCGATAATTTCAGATTGTTTTTGGCTCAAAATTCGCATTATGTTTATTCTTTAAAAAGCCGGACGTGTTCTGATGAAAGTTCTTCGGATTGCATAGGCGTTTTATCCAGTTTTAAACTTTTAGCCAAATAAAATTTTATGGCAATTCCTCTAATTATAGGCCATAGAGGGGCTAAAGGCATTGCTCCGGAAAATACTTTAGAAGCTTTTGAAATTGGGCTTAATTTTGCCGATGGCGTCGAGTGTGATGTCAGATTAACCAAAGATAAAAAAATTGTTGTTATTCATGATGGCGATATAAAAAGAACTTCAAACGGGAAGGGTCGAGTTTCTCAGATGACTCTTGAAGAGATAAAAAAGTTTGATTTTGGCAAAGGTCAAAAAATTCCTTTACTTAGCGAAGTTTTTGCTCTTGTCAAAAGTAAAAACAAAAAAATAATAATTGATATTAAAGGAGATTTGCCTTCGGAAGCAAAAGATATTTTGTTTGAAGTCGGAAATTTTCTGAAAGGAAATGATAAAGAGGGTATTTCTTCGATTTCTTCTATTTGGCAAGAAGCGCTTTTTGAATCAAAAAAAAATGGAGTTCAATCAAAAACTTTTTTGGTTCTTGATGTTGAATTGATGCGCGATGATGTATTTAAAAAACTTAAAGAAACGCAAGCCGATGGGATTTCAATTGTTTATACTTTTATTAATGATAAATTAATTTCTGCGCTTCATGCTCAAAATTATTTGATTAATGTCTGGCCGGTAGATGAGCCGGATGATATTTTAAAGATGTCTTTTTTGGGGGTAGATAAAATAATAACCGATTATCCGGAAACGGCATTAAAATATTTAAAAAAAGAATAATTTGCCGTTTTTGCTATAATGATATTATAATAAAATATTATTATTAATCATTAAAAAATATGTCAACAATTTACAAAATGGATGACGATGAAATTGGAAGAATTGAAAGTAACGGCTATGTTTATGATCAAGGAAGCGAATATATGGGGAAAATTGTGGATAATGGAAGGGTTTTTGATAAAGCGGATGAATACATAGGATACGTGGATGATAGGGGATATGTTTATGATGCTCAGGAGGAGTTATTGGGAATAGTCGGAGATGATGGCATTGTCAGAAGCCCATCGGAAGAGGAAATGGCAAAAGTTCAATCACCTCACATGCAATATGCGGGAGCGGCTTACCTGCTTCTTTTTAGATAAATAAAACTTGTTTTATGGCAATTTCACGCCGTTTGACAACTGGCTGTTTTCGCTTATTATAAAACCAGTTCGTTAAAAAGGAGCCAAAAATGAGTTCTGAAAAAATCTCCGGATTAAAGAACTTAGGAATAGTTATTCTTTTCTTGTTTTCTTGTTTTTTGATTTTTGCCTTAGCCAAAACAAATTCAAATATAGAAAATTTTGTTAAGTCATATTACAAACTCAATACTCCAAAAAAGATTTTAATAAATCATGAAAATGAAGATGTCAATAAAATTGTTTTTGCTCCGCTTGGAGTAGCATCAATGAGTGAAAGAATTTTTCTTGAGCAAAAGATGAAAAATTTTTTGATGGATAATCATGATGTTTATGGAATCCGGGATATTGAAAACGAGAAAACAGAAGATGGAAATTATGGAACCGGGTTTCTGATTGACAGCGGAATTATTGCGACAGCCAATCATGTTATTCAGCCAAGACAAATTGTTCAAATAGCGAGCAATAAAAACCACTGGTCTAAAGTCAATATTTTGGGCGATGTTCACACTCAAGATATTGCTTTTATCAGAATTTATCCGTCTTATTTTTCCAATATGATTCCTTCAAAATCAGCCGAAGAAGTTTTTAACTCATTCCCAAAAAATAAGAAAGAAGTTCCCTTGGAAAAGGTTATGGTGGGAATGAAATGCATGGCGTTTGGAGAGCCGAGAGTGGTTATTGGAGAGTTATACAGTTTCAACAGAAAATTTGGAGAAATTAATTTTTTGATTCACGTTGACCCGGAAGGATGTAGCGGAACCGCTGTTTATAATATGAACGGATTTGTTATCGGTTTATTTCAAAATGTGGCAGGACTTGAAGGCGGAGCGCTTGATATTTCCAGAGTTAAGAAAGCTCTTGATGTTTTTAAAAAAATTGAATCTAAGAAAGAATTTTTTGTTTCTGCTAAAAAATAATTAATCACCCCCTTTATAAGGGGTTTTTATTTGAATTCTTGCTCTTTTTATAGAAAGCCAATATAGTTTTATTTATGTTTTGGAATGATTTAAAGAAGCCGTTTTTTGTTTTGGCGCCGATGCACGAAGTGACTGATTTTGCGTTCAGGGAAAATATTTCCCGTTATAAAAAACCGGATGTTATTTTTACCGAATTTGTTTCCGTTGACGGCCTTTGCCATATTCAATCCCAAGAGAAAATGGCAAAATATTATCTTCAATATTCCGAAATTCAACGGCCGATAGTGGCTCAAATTTGGGGAAGTAATCCGGAAAATTTTTATAAAGCGTCAAAATTTATTGCTTCTTTGGGATTTGACGGTATAGATATAAATACCGGATGTCCGGATAAAAGCGTCGTTAAGCAAGGCGGGGGAGCGGCGTTGATGAAAAATCCGAAATTAACAGCTGAAATTATTTTAGCCGCCAAAGAAGGTTCCAAACTCCCTGTTTCTGTAAAAACAAGAATAGGCTTTGATAAAGTTGAGACCGAATCATGGATAAAAGAATTAATTAAGGCAAATCCGGTAGCAATAACAATACACGGAAGAACCAAAAAAGAACTTTCAAAATCTCCGGTTCATTGGGATCAAATCCGACTAGCGGCATTATTCGCAAAAAATACCGGGATTAAAATAATCGGCAATGGGGATGTCTTATCCGTTGATGACGGTAAAAAAATTTCTGAAAAATATGATTTGGACGGAATTATGATAGGCAGGGCGACGATGGGAAATCCATGGCTTTTTGATGAAAGCGTCCAATATGATGACATATCTCCCGAACAAAAAGTTAAAGCAATGATTTTACACGCGGAAATTTTTGAAAATAGTTTTTTGGGAATAAAGAGATTTAATCATTTTAGAAAGCATATTAAAGCGTATATTTCCGGATTTAAAAATGCGGCTTGGGTTAGAAATAAATTTATGTCGGCAAATAATGTCAGTGAAATGAAATCCGTAGCCGATTCTCTGTCTCTGTAAAAATATTATTTTTTTTGTTAAAATTGTTTTTATGATTTCTCAAATTATATCGTGGTTAATTTCTTTGGTTATAAATCTTATAAAATCATCGGGGCTTTTTGGAATATTTGCTTTGATGTCTTTGGAGAGCGCCAATATTCCTATTCCATCCGAAGTAATCATGCCTTTTTCCGGATTCTTGGTTTCTAAAGGAATTTTTGGATTCTGGTCTGTTGTTTTTGTAGGAGCCTTAGGAAATCTTTTTGGGTCTGTCGTTTCTTACTGGTTGGCATCGGCAATAGTAAATAATAGAGAAAGAGTTTATTTTTTAAGAATTTTAATTTCCGAAAAGTTTCTTGAGAAATCAAAGATTTTTTTTGAAAAATACGGTTCTTTATCGGTTTTAATTTCAAGAGTGATGCCCATATTAAGAACTTTTATTTCTCTTCCGGCGGGTATAGGGAAAATGAAGTTTTTTAGGTTTTGTTATCTGACTTTTATCGGTTCTTTTGTCTGGTCTTTGTTTTTGGCCTATTTAGGAAAAATTTTGGGAGATAATTGGAATGTTTTGGAGAAATATTTCAGACAGCTTGATTTGGTGATTGTTTTGGTTATTATTTTGGCCGGTATTTATTGGGCAAAAAAACATTTTAATCTGTCTTTTGGAAAAAAACGTATAAAATAGAACTACAAATCTTGATTTGATTTAAAATTTTTTGCGGGTTAAAATTACATTGATGAAAAAAATTCTTATCTTAAATTGGAAAATGAATCCTGAATCGCCAAAAGAGGCGATAAAACTTTTTGATTTTATTTCAAAAAAAACAAAATCTTCAACAATAATCGCTTTACCATACTTATATTTAAAAGATGTTCGAAGTCGTCAAGGCGGTGAATCTAAAATAAAAACAATTGCTCAAAATGTTTTTTATGCCCCATCGGGAGCTTATACCGGAGAAATAAGCGCCTTGATGCTTAAAAAATCGAATATCGGCGGATCAATCGTCGGTCATTCCGAAAGAAGATATATTTTTAAAGAAGACGACAATCTGATAAATAAAAAAATAATTTCTTTAACGGAAAATAATTTACTTGCTGTTTTGTGTGTTGGGGAAACTAAAAAGACATCGCATGAAGAGGCTCTGAATTTTATAAAAAATCAGATTAAAAATGATTTGTCCGATATATCAAAATTGAAATATAAAACATTAAATACAAAATTGATAATCGCTTACGAACCGGTTTGGTCAATAGGCGGAGGAAAGCCGACTGACGCCAAGAGATCCGCTTTAATAATCAAAGAAATTAAGAGTTTTATTAAAGAAAAATATAAATTGGAAATAAGAGTTCTTTACGGCGGAAGCGTTGATTGTAAAAATATTTCTTCATTCTTGGAGTATAAAGAAATTGACGGATTTTTGGTGGGTTCGGCAAGCTTAAAAAAACCGGAAATTTCTTGTATAATAAATAAAGTCGAGAAAATCAAATAATTTTTTATTTTATGGATACGTTAAAATCAAAAGATATTCTTTTTAAAGTTCTTTCTTGTTTTGTTGCAATTTTAGCGGTTGCTTTAATTTACGTGGTATTTTTTGGACCGTTAGGGGAGTATGTTAATTCTTTTTCTGCAACGCGGACTATGAGCGTTTCGGCTTCGGATAAGGTTGTCGCTGTTCCTGATATCGCCACCTTTTCTTTTTCGGTTGTAAGCGAGGGCGTGGATGTTTCGTCAATATCAAATGAAAACAATTCAAAAATCAACGATGCTATTGCAATGCTAAAGCAAAATGGAGTCGCTGATAATGATATTGAAACTTCCGGATACGATTTAACACCGGTTTATACTCAAGCGGGAATTTATTCCATTAATTTTGTTCCGGCGATAGCAAAATACAGATTGACTCAAACGGTCTCGGTAAAAATCAGAGATTTTTCCAAAATTTCGCCAATATTAAATTCATTGAGTTCTCTTAAAGTGAGCAACATCGGAGGAATTTCTTTTTCTGTTGATAGTCCCGATAAATATCTTTCCGATGCCAGAGCTAAAGCATTTCAAAAAGCAAAAGATAAAGCTCAGACGATGGCTGAGCAGAGTGGAGTTGTTTTGGGAAAAATAGTTTCGGTTTCCGATTATTCTTCGGGATATTATCCGACATATAAAAGTGCCGCTATGGGCGTGAGCGCTCCATCAGTGGAAAGTGTTGCTCCCGTAATTCAACCGGGCAGTCAAGATATAACAGCTAACGTAAATATTGTTTATGAAATTAAATAAATCAATAAAAACCATTGTCATCGTTCTTATTATTGTTATGACGATCGTAATGCTTTCCGATTTTATTTTCTTATTTAACAGCGGAAAGTAGTCGGTTTTATGCATTCTAAAATAAAAATAAAAACTTCCGATAATATTGTTTTGTCGGGAAATTTATTTGAAGTCCAAAATCCAAAAGGACTAGTGGTTTTTTTGCATATGATGCCGGCAACAAAAGATTCTTATAATTTGCTAGCCGATAAATTGCAGGAAGAAGGATTTGCCGGAATTTCTGTTGATTTTAGAGGGCACGGAGAATCTCAAGGCGGTCCCGATGGATATTTAGAATTCAATGACGAAAAACATCAGGAAAAAATCAAAGATGTTAAAACTGCCGTTAATTTTATCTTTGATAAATATAAAAACAATAAATTGCCGATATTTTTAGTAGGCGCTTCCATTGGAGCTAATTTATCGATGCAAGAAGCGACAGAAGATGACAGAATAAAAAAAATAGTTTTGCTTTCTCCGGGATTAAACTACAGAGGCATTAATGCCAAAATTTTTGCCGCTAAAATTAAAAAAGGAGTAAAAGTTTTTATCGTCGGAAGTGAAGACGATAATTACTCAGTTGAAAATATAGATGAACTAATAGGACTTTTTGCCGACGGCGTTATTAAAGAAAAAATGATTTTTAAAGATGCGGGACACGGAACGGCAATGTGCCAGAAACATCCGGAACTTATTAAAAAGATAATTGATTTCTTAAAATCTTGAATATGCTTTCAAAAAAAGATTATTTTTTGGTTTTTTTTATAGGTTTTTGTCTGGGTTTATTTTTAATCCCCGTATTAAGCAATTTAAAATTGGGAATAGACTTAAATTTTTATTTTGATGTCGGATTGGTTTTTACCTTTTCTTTTTTATCGGTTTTGGCATTGTGGATCTCTTCGCTTATTGCTTTAAAAATCCCTGTGTTTTTACAAATAGCCAAATTTGTGGCTGTCGGGGGATTTAACACCTTGCTTGACGGAGGAATTTTGAATTTGCTCATATATTTTACGTTAATTGCATCCGGTTGGACGTTTATTGTTTTTAAAGGAATTTCTTTTACTATCGCCAATCTTGCAAGTTATTTTTGGAATCATTATTGGACTTTTGAAATTGGAGAAAAAACAAACGCCAAAGAATTTTGGAAATTTTTTGGAATAAGCATTGTCGGTCTAGTTATCAATCTGGCAGTTGCTTTTTTTGTTGTTAATGATATAAGCGCTTTAAACGGTTTTTCTCCGGCAAGATGGGCTAATGTCGCGTTTTTGTGCGCTACAATAGCTTCGCTTATTTGGAATTTTGTCGGTTACAAATTTTTTGTTTTTGCGGATGGTAAAAAAAATAATTCCGTTATTTAAAATGAATATAAAGATATTTGGGCACATATTAAAAAAAGAAAAAGATTATCTAAAAAAATCAGGATTTAAAATTGTGAAAGATAATCCGGATTTTATTTTTGTGTTTGGGGGAGACGGCTCATTAATGAAATCGGAACAAAAATATCCAAAAATTCCTAAAGTGATGATAAAAAAATCAAAAATCTGCAAGAAATGCTCCAATCTGTCTTTTAAACAAATAATTTCAAAAATAAAAAATAAAAAATTTGAAATAAAAGAATTTTATAAGCTTCAAGCCGAATCAAAAAATAAAAAAATTTCAGGAATCAACGATATTGTTATTCACAATAGAGACCCGCGCCATGCGATAAGATATTCGGTGGAGATTAAGAATATTGATTTTTATAAAGAAGTGATAGGAGATGGTATTGTTGTTGCCACTTCTTTTGGGGCGACCGGATATTTTCGTTCAATAACCGACAGTATTTTTTATGTCGGAATGGGCATTGCTTTCAATAACAGCACGGAAAGTATTGACCATATGGTAATTGACGAAAATTCACAGATAAAGATAGAAATAACAAGAGGGCCGGCAGAATGTTACGCCGATAATAATCCAAGGAGAATATTACTTAAGGAGGGGGAGTGTGTTGTTATTAAAAAAATGGAATCTGTTTTTAATATAGTTCATTTCTATAAGTGATGACGGCGGGTATATATATTTGACTTTTTTAAGTTTTGGAGTATAATGGTTTTTGAGTGAGTGGAAGGCAGGCCTGGGCGATGATATCGATCTAGGTTTGTCCCCTCGTGTTTTCCCCCATCCCTAAAAAGGTGGGGGTTTTGTTTTATTAAAATATGTTTTATAATTTATTAATGAAGAATTTAAAAAATATTTTGGCTGTATTTGGCGGAATAACAATTTTTGCCATCAGCATGGTCGGCGCTTTTTATAAAAATCCGGTTGATATCGGATATCAATATGTTCAATTGATGGCTCAGGTCGTCGGTTCATCCAGTCAAACATTTTTGCTCACCGCTTACGGAGTTGTTGGTCAGATGAGCGGGGGAAACGTTTATCAAACACAAGTTATTAATCCAAGACCGATAACCGCGGATGAAATATCTCAACTTAAGTTTTCAATATACAGAGTAACTAATACTAGCGCTCCCATGCAACAAATTATTGCCGGAGCTCAGATAGGTAACGCCTATAATCTTCCTATTAATGATTCTAAAAATTATGAAGATCATTATGAATTGAGTATAATCTCAATACCTTCAGGAATGGATCATTGTTTTTCAATTTCAGGCAGTAATATAAGAGTATTGCAGTCATCCAATTTAAATATTCAAATTCAATGCGTCGATAAATACATTTATATTGATAGCGGAAAGAGTTCGGCTGAAAGTTATAATCCTCCCGCTGATAATCAAGTGGACACAACCGAATCGTCACTGGCTTCTCTTTCATATCAATCGCTTCCGCTGGATTTAAGCGCCGGCAACGAGAATATAATTTCCGTAAAAAAATATTCTTTAAAAAATAAAAATTATTTATTAGTTCTCACCGACGGTCCTTCTCTCTATGTCTTTAACGAAGATAATCCATATTCGCCAAAATTGATTTTAAAAAACAATCTTAAAAATTATGGAGATAATTTGCTAACCGTTAATAATTATCCAAACATAGTCGTCGGAAAAGATCTTTATTCATTTTCTCCCACTTCCGGCAAGATAAATTTTGTTTCAAGTAATAATATCTTTTCAGAGACTCAAATGCTATTTAATAATAATAATAGAACCTATGCAGCTGCAACTTCTGCGACATCTACTAAAAAGAATTCATATTTATCTTTAGATTTTTATGATGTGACAAATCCATTATCAATTAAAAATACAGGAGAGATTCTCATTGGTCAAAAATGTTTTGGAAATAGTTACAATTATGCTTATACCGGAATTAATGGATTTGATCCAAATAGCACAGGAGGTCTGTTGGATAGATGTTATCAGGATTACGATTTTAATCTTGGATATCAAAATGAATGGTCAATTTTTTATGTTGGGACAAAACAATACATCGCTTTTCCTCTTATTGAGTTTTATCACGCTTTAAGAAATGGCCACGGGCAAGAATTAGCGGTGGTTGATATAACCAATCCGTCCAATCCTCAAAAGGTGTTTATTGTTGACGATCAATATTTTGTAAGTTCTCAAAGCGCAATATTAACGGCAAATGGAATATTTTCTCATCCGCAATTTTATCCAATCATTGATTCTGTAAATAAAAAAATAGCAATTTATTATCAAACGATTCAATCTGAGCTGGTTCCTCCGACAGCGTCGTATTCTCCGGAAATGGCAAGCGCCATGACAACAAAAGGCATTCTTGATACAGGAATATCCGTTTTGTCGTTTGATTCGGGATTGGTCAAGCCCATTTCTCAATCTGATGAGTCGGCTCCATTTGAGGCATCTCCCAGTTTTTCTGAAATCGGAAGTTATTTAACTTGCGAGCAAAGGGGGATGAGCGATGTTTCAGGTGGCGGTACCCAAGCCAACTACTGCGGATCGTTCAATTCGTATAGAGGTAAAAATTCCAGCTTGATATCGTTTTTGAATGGATTGATGTATCAAAATATTTATACTTCCAAATACGAAGGTGGTCTTCAAAAAGTTTATAATAAAAGTGAACTTAGTTTTATGGGAACGGGTCAGGCATTTGTTTGGATTAGCGATCCATCAAATCAATTGGTAGAATACAAAAATCATCTCAAAAAAAATTATGGCCAGATTCCGATTATTGGAGCGGTTCTTGATCAGACAGATTCCAAAAATTTTGCCGTTGTCCAGTACGATTCAAAACATATGGATGTCGTAAGGGCGTCATTTAATTTGGATATTCAAAAACAATCGGATAATAACTCAAATAATTATAATCAAACAATTACTAATCAAAATCCATCAGTCAACACAAGCATATTTTCGTTTACCAATCTTTTGAATATCTTCAAAAACATAATGGGTAAATAATTGATTTTCGTTTGCATTGATTTAGCGGTTTGTTATAATGAATTTGGTAGCGGACGAGCACTCACTCAATAAAAAAACAAGGAGGTCACCGCCGCTACCAAAAAAAGATGCCGGATAAAATAAAGAATAATGTTTCTTTAAAGAATTTAAGCTATATGCGTGTCGGGGGGATAACCCGGCATTTTTTTGTGGCACGCGATGCAAAATCTTTAATTAGCGTGTTGAACCAATGGATTAAAAATAATAACCCCAATAAGCTTAGGGATGTTCTTATTATCGGAGAGGCGACCAATATTCTTTTTCCGGAAAAATATAATGGCTTTATTCTTAAAAATGAAATAGATTTTATAAAAAAAATAAATAAGAATACCATTGCTGTTGGAGCGGGAACTTCGGTAAAAAAAATTTTAAATTTTTGTTTGAAAAATAATTTAGCCGGACTTGAATGGGCGGCAGGACTGCCCGGAAGTTTAGGCGGAGCTGTTCGTGGCAATGCCGGAGCTTTTGGCGGGGAAATTAAAGATTCCGTTTCAAAAGTGATTGTTACCGATATTATTGATAGTAACAAAATAAAAATCCGCTCTTTGTCCAGAAAAAATTGTAATTTTAGTTATCGCTCCAGTATTTTCAAAAATAAAAACAAAGATAAATTAAAATATGTTATTTTGGAAGTTCATTTGAAGCTTAGATACAAGAAATATTTGGAAGAAGAAAAGAGCATATATCGTAAAATAATAAAATACAGAAAAACAAAACATCCTATGGAATTTCCAACCTTGGGGAGCATTTTTAAGAATATTCCTCTGGGAAAATTATCCGCCGATGTTAAAAAAACTTTTGCCGACAAAATCAAAAGCGACCCCGTTCCGGTTTTACCGGCGGCAGTATTGCTTGGAGCTGCCGGCATGGCCGGATACTCGGTTGGTGGAGCTAAATTTTCCGAGAAGCACTGTAATTTTATCGTTAATTATAAAAATGCCAATACAAATAATATTCTCCAACTTATTTCAGAGGCAAAAAATAGAGTTTGGGAAAAATTTCGTGTCAAATTAAAAGAAGAAATAGAGATAATCAACTAATTTTTTTATTTCTGTTACGATTTTCTGATTTTTATTTTTAAATTTTAAATTATTTTAAAGTTATCCACTTTTTTCTCTGTTATTATTTTAAAATTAAAGTTATAATTAAGTCATTGATATTTTTATAACGGAACGATTGATTGGTCGACGATCGTTTCTTTGAAATTAATTTTCCTTTACAAAAATTTTTTATAAATTGATTTAAGGGAAACAAAAAATAATGGCAAAGAAAAAAATGGCTAAAAAGAAAGTTGTAAAGAAAACAAAAAAAGCCAAGAAATCTAAAAAGAGATAAAAGATCTTAATTTGCCCCTCGAATTGCCGAGGGGCTTTTTTTATCAATAAAATGGTGGTAAAATCTTATCGCTTTATTATTATTAAAAACAATAAAAATATGAAAATCGCAATAAAATCGACAAAAATTGAGCTCAACGATTCATTAAAAGAATATATCAACGATAAATTTTTAACTTTGGAGAAATTGATAAAAAGCTTTGAATTAAAAGGGGAGTTGCTTTTAAGGGTTGAAATTGCAAGGACCACCAATCATCACAACAAGGGAGATATTTTTTATGTCGAATGTCTTTTGCCTATATCCGGAAAAACATTGAGAATAGAAGAAAATAACGAAGATATGCATTCGGCAATAGATATCGCAAAAGACAGAATGAAGGTTGAGCTTGAAAAATTCAAAAAAAGAGTCACCTCCAAAGATAAAAAAGAGATCGATAAGCTAAAAAATAAATAATTTTTTGTTGTTTTATATTTAATATCGACAAGCTGTTTTAATTTATCACTAAAATGTCCATACTGGATAAAATATTTTCTCCCATAAATAAATACAAAAGTAAGATTGAAGAAATAAATACCCTTGAAAAAGATTTGGTTTCTTTAAGCGATGCCGAATTAAAAGAAAAGAGTTTAAATCTTAAAAACAAAATTCAAAAAGAAAATTTTTCTTTAGACGATGCGCTGATCGAAGCATTTGCTTTGATTAGGGAATCTGCCAAAAGAAATTTAAAACAGAGGCATTTTGATGTCCAACTTATTGGAGGAATTGTTCTATCCGAAGGAAAAATTGCCGAGATGAGCACCGGTGAAGGAAAAACTCTTGCCGCTACCGCTCCGGCATATTTGCGCGGGCTTACCGGAAAAGGCGTTCACGTTATAACGGTTAATGATTATTTGGCTCAGCGTGATGCAGTTTGGATGGGCCAGATTTATGACGCCCTTGGCCTCAGTGTTGCCTGCATTGTTCACGATTCGGCGTATCTTTATGATTCTAAATTTACAACAGAAAACGTTTCAAATGAATCTACCGAAAACATTTCGCGCGAGTTAGCGTCTATTCAGCGTGAATCCGCATTGTTAGACAAGGAAAGAGATACCACCGGAAGCTTCAGAGTCCAGAAAGAATATCTTAGGCCCGTTTCGCGAAAAATGGCTTATGAGGCGGATATAGTATATGGAACAAATCAAGAATTCGGGTTTGATTATTTGAGAGATAATTTGGCATATTCTTCGGCTCAACAAGTCCAAAGAAAACATTATTTTGCGATAATTGACGAGGTAGACAGCATTTTAATAGATGAGGCCAGAACTCCTCTTATTATTTCAGCGCCGGATGTTCAAGCGGCGGAATATTACAAACTTTTTTCCAGAATTGTTCAATCATTGGAAAAAGAAACAGATTATACAGTTGATGAAAAAATAAAATCAGTTCACATAACGGATGGTGGAATTGAAAAAATTGAAAAAATTTTAAATATTGAAAATTTATACGATTCATCAAATTTAAGATTAGTTCATTATCTTGAAGAATCACTTAAAGCCAAAGCGTTATTTCATAAAGATCGCAATTATGTCGTTAAAAACGGAGAAATAATTATTGTTGATGAATTTACCGGACGTTTGATGCTCGGGCGCCGTTATTCGGGAGGTCTTCATCAGGCAATAGAAGCCAAAGAAGGAGTAAAAGTTCAAGACGAGCAAAAAACATTTGCTCAAATAACTATCCAAAATTATTTTCGTCTTTATGAAAAAATATCGGGCATGACAGGAACAGCGGCAACTTCGGCTGAAGAATTCAATAAAGTTTATGGATTGGAAGTAATTACTATTCCGACAAATAAACCATCTCAAAGAAAAGATGCGCCTGATTTCATTTATAAAACCAAAGAAGCAAAATACAAAGCGATTGTTAATGAAGTAAAAGAAAGACAAGAAAATGGCCAGCCGGTTTTAGTAGGAACGACTTCCATCGATGAAAACGTTTTGTTGTCTTCTTATTTTTCAAATTCCGGAATTAGCCACGAAGTATTAAATGCCAAAAATCATGAACGAGAGGGAGAAATAATTGCTCAAGCGGGGAAATCTAAAGCAGTTACTCTAGCTACAAATATGGCCGGAAGGGGAGTGGATATTGTTTTGGGCGGCAACCCTCCATCTTTGGAAAGCGCCGAGGAAATAAAAAACTTGGGAGGTCTTTATGTAATAGGAACACAAAGAAACGATGCGCGCAGAATAGATAATCAATTGCGAGGACGTTCCGGAAGACAAGGAGACCCGGGAGAAACAAGATTCTTTTTGTCTTTAGAAGACGACATGCTTAGAATTTTCGGAGGAGACAGAATAAAAAGTTTGATGACTTCAATGAATTTGCCTGAAGACCAACCGATGGAATCTGGAATGATAGTCAAGGTTATAAACGAAGCTCAAAAAAAAGTTGAAGGGATCAATTTTGACGCCAGAAATCATCTGCTTGAATATGATATGGTATTAAGCAAACAAAGACAGACGGTTTACAAAAGAAGGCAAGGTATTTTGGAAAAAATAGAAAAAGGAGAGATTAAAAGCATTCTTGAGGAAATTGTTTCGAATAACTTACAAAGGATTTGCGCGCAAGCTCAATCAGTGGCAGATTCTGATACTGTAAAAACAGATAATAGCAGTGTGAATCAAATCGAAAATAAAGAATCTTTTTTATTGAATTATCTTTTAGCTGTTAAATTGATCGAAAATAAAGACGATTTGTCGTCTGAAGAAATTAATAAAATATTTGAAAATCAATTACCCGATAAAATAATCCAAAAAATATCCAAAACATCCGAAGATTTTCAAACGGGAATGAAAATTTTAGCGTCAGTAGATATTTTTTGGACCAATCATTTGGAAAATCTTGAAGCGTTGATGGAGTCGGTAAAAATGAGAGCTTATGGGCAAAGAGATCCTCTGGTTGAATACAAAAGAGAAAGTTTTGTTATGTTTAAAGATTTAATTTCAAATTCCGAAGATTGGGTTGTTGCTAACGTATTCCAGATTCAAAATGTTCAACCAGCTCAAGCGGTTAATATCAGCGTAAACAATAATAGCAAAGAAGATCACGGAAAGATTGGGCGAAATGACCCGTGCTGGTGCGGTTCAGGAAAGAAGTACAAACACTGTCACGGTAAATAATCTTATAAAGTCCGACTTCCCAAGAATGATTTCCTAAGAAAAGACTTTCTAAAAGAAATCGGCTATAAAATAAACCAAAATATTATTTTCCACAAACGATGCCTATGTTTGCAAAATTTGATAAATAAGAACTTTGTGAACACGTTGTGAGTCCGTAACAGCTAGGAATAGGTTCTTCAACAGAAGAACAATGATTTGTATCATTACAATATCCATTAGCATTTACAATAACAGTCCCAGTATTACACGTTACAGTGGCATTACAATTACTTGCGCTGCAGGTAGCATAATGTCCATTAAAACTACTTCCTCCTGCTGCAGCCGCATCAACATAGGCTTTATTTGCGGCGTCGGTGCTGGCAGTAGGAGTGGCGACGTTGATTATTCTATTGCTTCCGGCATCAATTGAGGCGCCACCGACATTGGTTGCTACAACAAGACCGGCGGTTGTGGGAGTTGTTGTTCCAATTCCGACGTTGCCGTTACTAACCACAAGGGTTGATGCTCCTGCTCCAGAGTTCAAAATTAATCTCTGCGATGTTGATTGTGTTCTTAAAACTACATCTCCAGGTGATGCATCTGTGGCCCATTGTCCGACAGTAGCGGCAACGCCCCAAGAAGAATCTGTTGAGGTACGTCCGATATTAAAACTTGCAATGTTAGATGTAGAACCAGAAAGAATTCTTGCTGATACATTGGTACTGTTGCCAAATATATCAAGAGCAGCACCGGGTGTTGTCGTCCCGATGCCGACGTTGCCGTTATTATCTATAACCAATCGTCTGGTTGAAGATGCCTCGTCATAGATATAAAAATATGGAGTTGCATTGGAACTTCCGCCTACAGAAAGTTGATAGTTTCTGGTTGTAGAATTTCCTAGTCTGAATGCTGTTTGTCCGGTACCGGATCCATTAAGAATCATTCCGTAAGTGTTTGTTCCACTTTCAACATCCAATACTCCTTGAGGCGTCGTTGTTCCGATGCCGACGTTGCCCAGTGAAGTTAAAGTTAGTACATTGCCTACTGTTGTATTATAAAAACCAAATCCTCCAGTTGGAACTCCTGAATATGCACCGGAAACCCAATCCAGTGATCCGGCAGTATAAATTCTCATTCCAGCATTATTACCTGAATTATTTCTTCCAACATCAATGAATCCTCCATTACCATCGTTTGTAATTTTAGAATACACATTAGTATTAATAGATGTAGCAAGAACTGTAGCACCTCCTGCGGTCGCACTACTCAAAGTTAACATTGCGCTAGGATTTGTTGTTCCGATTCCAACATTGCCACCAACAGTCAAGTTTCCGGAAAATGCTCCGTTGAGCCAGCGAGACGAAGGGTTGGCGCCGACACTGTAAGCATTATCGGTATTGGGTAATAAATCGGAATCAAACGTTGCGGCGTTGACTCTGGCGACTGCCGTTCTTAAAGCGCGAGAGATTGTTGTTCCGGCGGCTTTTTGAACCGCTGAAGCGGCGATATCAATTTGAACCGTGTCTTTTCCTGGCGCTTGAGATATTTTTTTAAATTGCAAAGAATCTATATTAATACTGGCTGAAGTTATTGACTGTGGAGAATTTGTCCCTTGTTGGATATAAACCTGTCCGTTTGAAAGATAGACATAAGTTGGGTCATTGACTAAATTTGGCATCCTGAGTTTTAGAGTGGAGCTGGCAACTCCGGCATTCATATCAATAACACTGGAATCGGTTACCAATCGCTGAATTGTTTGAGTAACGAATCCAAGCTGACCGGAAACATCGGTCATTGCCGATTCCTGGACTTGAGTTTTGGTTATGGTGGTCAAAATTCCGACAGCGATTCCTGAAACTGCGCCTAAAATGGCGATATAAATTAAAAGTTCAATTAGTGAAAAACCTCCTTGCCAAGACGCTGACTTATGCCGACTGGACGCGGATTTACGCGGACTGATAGATGTGGACCTATGTGAAATTGATGTAAGATTAATATGATGAAAAATAGATTTAGACATAGCTATTATTTTTATTACTTGGATATTATACCACTTCTTATAAAGAATATATTTATATCTGTGGATAACTTTATTTCTCTACTAAATACCTGCCTACCGGCAGGCAGGCGAAAGTTATACGAAATTACGAAAATAATTACATCATTTTATATTATGCCTGAATGACAAAAGAAATGGATTCCAGCCTGCGCTGGAATGACAAGGTATAAGAAAAATACAGGATCTACTTTAAGAAAAAAGTTATACGAAATTACGAAAATAATTTTTAAAGAGAGAATAAATCCCTCCCTGCCTTACGGCAGGACTCCCTTTAGAAAAGGGAGAATAAAATGAATGAGAAAGGAGGAATAAAAAAATATTATTTTATAATTGCCTTGCCAATAATATCCTGAAGTCCGACTAATCCGAATCGGGAACTGTCCAAAGTGCCGGCAGGCAAATTTCCTAAAATTAAATATGTTTTATCGGGAATAACCGGATAACTTGAGGCATATAATTTAAGCATAGCGCTTTGAGCGGTTGGGATTTGGTACGGCTCTCCTAAGCTGTTTGTCAGAACTTTCCCATTAACTATAATTTCATATCCTTGAGAGGCGAGCTTCAAAGACCACTTGTCTTTAGGAATAGCGCGAACTATTTTAATCAACGGTTCCGGATTGCCGGCATAATTATAAATAACCAAATCATTTCTTTGAACTTCGTGACAGGCATAATAATTTTTTAATATTGTTATTTGTTGTCCATTTTCAACAATTCCGCTCATTGAACCACCATGGACAATATCATCTATTGTTTGAATGTCGCATTTATTTGTCGATGTTGAAGAAAATGTTGTTGATGAATTAATTGTTGATGATACAAAAGAATCATTTTCAAAATTATTATAATTTTGAACAGGTGATTGATTTTGATTTTCCGAGTTAATTGAATTAATGCCAGAAGTTGAGTTGTTTGAAATACTCGATTGATTTCTTGAAAAAAAATTTTTGTCAAATGAGTTAAAAATTTCTAATAAAAAAAATACGGCTAAAATTACAAAAAACATTAGAAAATAAATTAATGTTTTATTTGCCCGTTTCATATTTTAATTATAGATTATTTTAAAATTACATCAATTATTAAAAAAGAGGAACAACAAATCCTCCGTCCTTCGACTTCGCTCAGGACAAGTCTCTTCGACAAAGCTCAGAACTCCTCCTTTAGGAAAGGAGGAATCCATCCTTCGCTACCTCCTCCGCACAAGGCTTCGGAAGGTCAAAAAAGCTACGGAGGGCGTGTAAATTTGGAATGACGGAAAAAGCTGGATTCTGGATTAGATCCAGAATGACGGAAGGAAAAGAGTAATGGGAAAATAAAAAAATTTTGAATATAAAATTTTTATGGTATATTTTTATGGCGCATATTTTTAAAAACAAATGAAAAACATAAGAAATTTTTGCATAATTGCTCATATAGACCATGGCAAAAGCACTTTAGCCGACCGCCTGCTTGAAATTACGGGGACTGTGGAAAAGAGAAGGATGAAGGAACAATATCTCGATCAGCTTGAATTGGAACGCGAAAGAGGAATAACGATAAAAATGGCTCCAGTCCGTATGGCTTATCGGCCATACCGCGGACTAATGCAGACTGGTACGCAGACTAGCGCAGAAAATGGTCAGCAAAAATTTGCGTCTAATCAGCATAAATCAGCGCAAGTTGAGAATGAATATATTCTCAACTTGATAGATACTCCGGGACATCCGGATTTCGGATATGAAGTTTCAAGAGCTTTGGAGGCAGTAGAGGGGGCTATTTTGCTGGTTGATGGAACTCAAGGAATTCAGGCTCAAACTTTGTCTAATTTTTATGCGGCCAAAAAAGCCGGGCTTACAATAGTCGGCGCTGTTAATAAGGTAGATATGTTTAAAACGCAGATTAACGCAGACTTAACGCTGACCGACGCAGACAGCGGACTATCCAAAGCCATAAGAGAAACAGCTGTTTTGATTGGTTGTGATGAAAGCGAAGTGCATAAAATATCCGGAAAAACCGGACAAGGCGTGAAAGAGTTGCTTGACGATGTTATTGCCCGCGTTCCCGCGCCGCAGACTTACGCGGAACATACGCGGATAAACGCAGAAAATAATAATCAGCGTCAGTCGGCATTCAGTCAGCATGATTCTGCGGCTCTTTCAAGAGGACTCATTTTTGATTCTTTTTATGACGACCACAAGGGGATAGTCGCGGTTATCAGAGTTTTTGACGGAAATTTCAAAATGCTTGACGAGGCGAAATTAATTGCCGTCGATGAAAAAG
The DNA here is from genome assembly GCA_021812345.1 of bacterium. Lineage (GTDB taxonomy): Bacteria > Patescibacteriota > Minisyncoccia > UBA6257 > JAGOQP01 > JAKAHY01. The sequence continues at coordinate 23,450 of JAKANP010000010.1, forward strand.
TAAAAATAAAAGAAGTCGGTTATTTTATTCCCGAACAAAAAAAGGTTTCCGAAATATCGGAAGGAGATATCGGTTATCTTGTTACCGGATTAAAAGACCCTCATAAAATAAAAATCGGGGACACTCTTATATCGACAAAGTCGATATCGCCGACTAGCGCAGATTTTTCGCGGACCAACGCAGAAACCGGAGGGTTTTTATATGAAGAGCTCACTTATAAACTGAGAGGAATAATATTTAATGTAAAGAAAAAAATCGGGCTTGGCCACAAAGAAATTATTTATCAAAATGCTATGGAGGAAGAATTAAAAAATAGCAATATAATTTTTGAAAGAGAAAAAGTTTTGGATATCAAATATGATAATAAAAAAATTGGCACCTATAAACCGGATTTTGTAATTGATAATAAAATAATTTTAGAATTAAAATCTTTACCTTTTATTGGCAAAAACGAAGAAACGCAAGTATGGACTTATCTTAAGGGATCTGACTACAAATTAGCTTTATTGATAAATTTTGGCAGTGCCGATATTTTTGTAAAGAGAATAATTTATGATACCGCTAGAGATATTCCGCGTGGATCAGCGTCTAGTCAACGTAAGTTGGCGGATCTAGCTTTGCCGGGATATAAAGAACCGAAACCGGTGGTGTTTGTTTCTTTTTATCCGGATAACGCCGATGAATATGACGAACTTAAAAAATCTTTGGAACGTCTGAAACTTAACGACGCTTCGTTTACTTTTGAGCCGGATTTCAATGAAGTTTTAGGAAGGGGATTTAAAGGCGGATTTTTGGGAAAACTTCATTTTGAAATTATTTCCCAGCGGCTTGAAAAGGAATTCAATATAAAAACCATAACCTCGTTTCCGTCGGTTACTTATAAAGTCCGCGGACTGACGCTGACTAAACGCGAACTAGCGCAGACAAAGGCTGATGAGAATGGATATATAACAATTCGCAATCCGAAAGATTTGCCCGATGATTATGAAGAAATATTAGAACCGATGATAAATGTGGAAATAATATGTCCCAGTAGATTACTTGGCCCGGTGTTGAATCTCAAGGATCTTTTTAGATGGGAGGATGTCGATACAAAAATGCTTGCCGATAAAATTATTATTAAAGTTAAAATGCCTTTAGCGGAATTGATTTCCGATTTTGACGATAAATTAAAATCGGTTTCCGGAGGTTTTGCTTCTTTTAGTTATGAAAATGCCGGATTCAAAAAATCCGATCTCGTCAGAATGGATATTTTGGTTGCCAACGAGCAAGTTCCGGGATTGTCGCGTGTCTTGCCGAAAAATAATATCGAATATGAGGCAAGAAAAATGGTTGAGCTTTTGAAAGAAACTCTTCCCGGACAGCAATTTTCCCAAGCGGTGCAGGCAAAAGTTTCCAACAGAATAATTGCTAGAGAAACCATTCCGGCAATGAAAAAACAGCTTGGCAATTTCGGAAAGAACGGCGGAGACAGAACGCGCAAAATGAAACTTTGGAGAAAACAAAAAGAGGGAAAGAAAAAATTGCTTTCAATGGCAAAAGTCAGAATATCCGCCGAAGATTTTAAAAAGTTGCTTTCCAAATAATTTTTAAAAAAACAATTCCGGTGGTATAATTTGATTATGAATATCGGAAAAAATCTTTTTGTTATCTTTTTAATCATAATTGTTTCGGTTTTTGCAGTGGAGATATTTTCTATGTTTAAAGAAAGCAGGAGTTTAGCCGGCGATAATCAAAAATTGATGGCTCAATTACAATCATTGACGGATGAAAAAAATAAGATACAGGAAGATATAAATTATTATTCCAATGCCGCCAATCTGCAGAAACTTTTAAGACAGGAATTTAATTATAAACAGCCCGGAGAAAAAATGATTATTGTCGTGCCTCAGCAATAAATAACAATGAAAATTAAAAAATTTATTCATAAAAAATATTTTTTTCCGATTATTTACACAATTGTTGTTTTGGGAGCAATAATTTTTTTTGCCGCTTATTTTAGATTTTATCCGATAGCTATCGTCAATTACACTCATCCGATAATGGCTTATCAATTCGATAAAAGCTTGGATTTATCGTTAAAATATTATGGAGTTCAAAACGATGCCAATGCGATTAAAGCATTCAAAAAAGTTGTTTTTGACAGCTTGATTGATGAAGTGGCGATAGATTCCGAACTTAACAGAGATATGGGTTTTGCCGAAATGGACAAGCAATTAAATTCTCAAGTCAATCAAATATTGTCCGATCAAAAAGTCCAAGACGCGTTGACATCAAAAGGAATTTCTTTAAGCGATGCCAAAACATATTTTTTAGAAACTGCAATTAAAGACCAGATGTTGATTTCTCAACTTCAGTCAAAGGGCGAGAATTTCAATCAGTGGATTATCAATCAGAGAAAAGGGCTTAAAGTTTTTGTTTTGGAAAAAGGAGTGAGTTGGACAGGAAGTGAAATTCAATTTGATTAATTTTAACTAATATATAAAATATTAAATTGTCAAAGCGGGTATGGTTTACCCCGAAGGAAAGCAAAGTTTCCAACGGGGCAGGGTGGCATTGTGCGGGATTAGTACAGTGGTAGTACGCTTGCTTCCCAAGCAAGAGGCGCGAGTCCGATTCTCGTATCCCGCTCACTTCTTCGCTCCTGACGGAGCTTCGAAGTGCAGGCACCTGTTTAGTTTCATATATAATTTTTATGTTAAGATATTTATGGCCCTGATGGTGTTTGTGAAGAAGTGCCCTTTGTAGCTTTATGCGAAAAAGGGCCAAACTATATCCATGCACTATGTTTATATTTTAAGAAGTAAAAAGAACAATCAAAAAATTTATATTGGATCGACCAAAGATTTAAAAAGTAGATTAAAATCACACAATAGCGGTGCAAATATTTATTCCAAAAAATTTGCGCCTTGGAAAATAATATGGTTTTGTGTATTTACAAACCAATTTATAGCATTAAAATTTGAAAAGTATTTAAAAACAGCTTCAGGAATAGCATTTAGAAGAAAAAGATTATTGATAACATTATGAAATATCTAAGTAATTTGAATGAAAAATATATAAACGGAAAAACATGTCTCTTGAGGCTTGATTTGAATATCCAAGATAATGAATTAAGAAATTCTTTAAGGTTAAAAAGAGCTTTTTTAACAATTAATTTTCTTTTAAAAAATAATGCCAAAATTGTCATTCTTTCTCATAAAGGCAGGCCTGATGCGTCAGATGTTAAAAATCAAAAATCAAAACTAAGTTTAAAAAATATAGAGAAAATACTCTCAAATGGTATTGGACAAAAAATAGTTTTTTTTGATAAATTTGATTTCAAAAAAATAAAAAAAATAATAAATGATT
>JAKANP010000011.1 GCA_021812345.1 bacterium
CTCAACTTCATTTTTCCTCAAATTAATTTTGATGACTTTGAGCGTGATATTAATTATCTTCGTGGCGCCTTTATTTACAAAAATAGCAGCCGCGAAAACTCTTTTGCCAATAGTCGCGATGATTTTAGTTTTTGACGGCCTGCGCGAATTCGGATTTTCTTTAAACCGAGCCCTTGAACAAATGGAAAGCGAGGCGTTTACCAAAGCCATAACTAATGTTTTGATTGTTATTTTGGGATTTTTATTTTTGACCCTTTCTAAAACCGCCGAATCTTTGGCGTGGTCTTATACTTTGGGAAGTGCGATTGGATTTTTTATAATGATATGGACTCTAAAGCCGTACTTTAAAAATATTTTTTCCAACTTTTCAAAAAATTTATTGTGGCCGATTTTTTCCGCGGCTTGGCCTTTTGCCCTCTCGGGACTTTTAAGCGGAATTATGATAAACACTGATACCATAATGCTCGGTTGGTGGCGCAGTGCCCAAGAAATCGGTTTTTACGCGATATCCCAACGATTAATTCAAATCTTTTATTTTCTACCCGTCCTATTAGCGACATCTACATTCCCTACATTCGCCAAACTAGCTAAAAAAGAAAATGATAAATTTAAAAATATCCTGGAAAAATCAATCAGTATAATGATGTTGATAGGCATACCGATAATTTTGGGCGGCTTTATCGTCGGTAACGAATTGATAAGCACTCTTTTTGGTAAAGAATACTTCCCAGCAATAATCAGCTTTAAAATTCTACTCTTAACAATTTTATTAGTATTTCCGGGCGCTTTAATAGGAAACGCTGTGTTTGCCTACGACCAACAAAAAAGCTTTATTAGTTTTTTGGCTTTAGGCGCTTTAGGAAACATAATTCTAAATTATTTATTAATACCTAAATATGGAATAGAGGGTTCGGCAATCGCCACGCTTGGTGCCCAAATATTATCAACCGGATTTATCTGGCTTAAAATGAAAAAAATAAATAACTTTAAAACTCTTCCTTATTTAAAAAATATTGTTCTTGCCGCCACGATTATGTCCTTCATCACATTTGTGCTAAAATATTTATCAATGAATCTATTTTTAAATGTTACAATTTCTGCATTAAGTTATTTCTGCGTACTAATATTATTAAAAGAACCGCTTATTAAGGACATAAAAGGTGCGATAAAAATCCAAACAACATGAAAATTATTGTTACAGGAGGCGCAGGATTCATCGCTTCTCATATCGTTGATAAATACGTTTCTCTCGGCCATAAAGTTATTGTCATTGACGATCTTTCAACCGGTTTTAAAAAAAATGTTAATAAAAAAGCTAAATTTTATAAAGCAGACATTAGAAATATCCAAGTAATAGAAAAAATTTTCAAGAAAGAAAGACCTAATGTGGTTAATCATCATGCCGCTATCGCTGAAGTAGTAAAATCACTTAAAAATCCCGCCCCCACGATGGATGTTAATGTTTTGGGAACGGTTAACGTACTTATTAACTTTAGCAAATATGGCGCCCCCACAGGAAGAAAAAAGTTGATATTTTCTTCATCAGGAGCAACTTACGGCGGACCAAAAAAAATACCTGCCGACGAGAATACGCCTATTGCTCCCCTCTCACCATACGGTCTTTCTAAATATCTCGGAGAAATTTGCATCCAATTTTACGCTAAAAATTACGGCTTTGATTATCTTATCTTTCGTTACGCCAATATTTATGGAGAAAGACAAAATCCTAAGGGCGAAGCCGGAGTAATATCTATTTTCACTGGCTTGATAAAAGAAAATAAACAACCGACAATTTTCGGAGACGGAACCAAAGCCAGGGATTATGTTTATATTCAAGATATAGTCAGAGCCAATGTTCTCGGTCTTAAGAACGGAAAAAATGAAATTATCAATTTAGGATCCAGTAAAAAAACGACTGATCAAATGATTTTTGATAATATCGCCAGATCAATGAATTACAAAGAAAAACCAATCTATGCTCCTTTTCGAAAAGGTGAAACTCATAAAATTGCCCTTACTGGCGGAAAAGCTAAAAAAATTATCGGTTGGCAATCAAAAACAAAGCTCAGTCAAGGAATCCAGAAAACTGTTAAATACATTGTGTTTGGTAACGAAAACTCAAATAAAAATTAATTTTTAAGTCCTCCTTGTTTACGGATAAGCAAGTAGATTATAAGAAAAAATGTTGCGCTTTGCAACATTTTTCAAAAATAATTCTGCTTAAGCCTTGCCAAAACTGGGTTTAAAAATTTCTTTATAAAAACAGGGAGTAGGGCATAAAAATACTGTAAAAAATTAAAAAAATAAGCGGGGACCCAATTAGGATAATTATTTCTGTATTTTTTTATTAATTTAAGTGCCGTTTTAAACTGTTCCTTCTGGTGGATAAAAGACAAATTATCTTGTCCCCCCAAATACCGTAAGAAATATTCGTTGAAATTATAAAATTTTCCTATTTTTCCAAGTTTCAACCATAATTCCCAATCTTCAATATATTTAGAATTTTCGTAACCTCCGACTTTTTCAAAAGAACTTTTAGAATAAAGAACGGTGCCATGAGCAAAAGGATTGGCTATTAACGCTTTTTTCCGTATATCTTCGTCTTTTTCGGCTTTCAAATAACGGAAGGTTTCTTTGTGGTATTTATCCTCAACCACCACTCCGCCCCCGCATAAAACATAATCAGGATTTTGTTCCAAAAATTCGACCTGCTTTTTCAATTTATCACTATTTATCCAGTGATCATCATCATCGATTCTAGCAATGTATTTCCCGCGAGCTTCTTTTATTGCCTTGTTTAAATTTCCTGCCAAACCCTTATCCCGCCAAAGATTGATTTCATTTCTAATAATTTTAATTCTCTTTTCTTTTTTTTGCCATTCGCTTAAAATTCTAGACGTCTCATCGTTTGAAGCGTCATCGACTATTATAAATTCCCAATCATTGAAACTCTGATCAATAACGCTTTTAATGGCTCGAGTAACTAAACTGGCTCGGTTATATGTCGCCATTATTACACTCACCGAAAGATTCATAATTTATATTGAAGTCTTAATTTCTCGAAATCCTCATTGCATTTTTGATAACGTTCGAGCGTGCCTATATCTTTTAGATAATCCGTTGTTTCATAACCATAAATAGCTAATCCCTGATTCAAAATATCCGGTAAAAGCTGGTGATCTATTGTATAATATTTCCCACTTGGAATATAATCAATTATTTTTTTATCAAAACAAAAAGAAGCCCTCATCGCTTTACAATTTACTGGAATAGTTTTATGGGGTTTTTGATAAATTTTTAAAAAGCGTAAGTTATTATCAACTTCTGCCAAATCAGAATCCCAAGGATGGTCGGTATCACCTATTATCGCCATCGCCATAGTGTCTTTTTTTTCTAAAAAACTTTTTTCAAACTTGCCATAATCTAAAAGACTAAAAACATCTCCGTAAATCAAAAAAAAGTTGCCTTTTATATCATTTTCAAAATTTTTTATTGTTCCCGCAGTACCCAAAAGTTCCGGCTCATATTTATAAGTAATTTTAACTCCCCAATTAGAGCCATCACCAAAATAATCGGTAATTTTATCCGGTAAATAATGGGGGTTGATTAAAAAATCATTTACGCCGTATTTTTTTAGTCGCTCTATATGATGTTCCAATAAAGGTTTCCCGCCAATTGGAACCATAGGTTTAGGAATTGTGTCTGTTAAAGGCCTAAGACGAGTGCCTAAGCCGGCGCAAAGAATTAATGCTTGCTGCATTTTTAAACCTTATAGTTAATTAATTCTTGAAAATATCTAGTAATAAGATGGCAAACCGTTTCATGAATGCTTTCAACGATATCGTACTTGCCTTTTTCTGACGTCACTAAAATTTTTACATCCGCCATTTCATTAAGTTTCCCTCCATCAAAACCAGACAAACCAATAACCGGAATCATGAACTCTTTAGCGACTTCAACTGCTTTAATGATATTTTCTGAATTACCTGAACTGCTGATAGCAATTAAAGTATCGGTTTCTTGTATATAATTTTTTAACGGGCCCGCGAAAACCATATCATACCCAATATCATTTGCCCAAGCTGTTAGTTCTGCGTCGGTACTTGGTAAAGCAATAGCTTGAAATCTTTTTATTTTCTTATCAATATGCTGCTTGAAAACGGTTTTGTTCAAGTCGCCGACAAAATGCCGAGCAATTGCCAAAGATCCGCCATTTCCAATAACGTAAATCCTACCGTCACGTTCATAAGTAGCCTCAAGAATTCTTAATGCTTTCGCGATTTCAATCGGCGAAATCTCCTTTAAATGTTCGCTTATTTCCTTAAAAAAATTTGTTATAAATAACTCCATAATATTTTTTTAACGATCATCTCTATAAACTATATCAACACCGCACTCCGTAAATTTAAACGGTATCTCCTCAAAACCAATCAGATTTTCCTTATTTGATATCTCTATAACCGCTTTTTTAACGCTTTCTCTTTTTTCCGGAGGCACAATAAAAAGCATACAACCCCCGCCGCCGGCTCCTAAAATTTTACCTCCATGCGCTCCTAATTTTACTCCTTCTTCATACAGTGAATCAAATGAATTGTTAGAAATTTCTGAGGCTAAACTTTTTTTTCTTTTCCACGCTTCATCAAGCATTTTACCAGCCGTTTCAAAATCACTTTTTAAAAGGAGTTTTTCAAATTCATAAACAGAATCTGCCATTTGTTTAAGAGTTTCTAATTTATTACTAATATTATTTCTTTGTTCGTTCAATATTTTTCCTGCGTCACGCGTAGTCCCGGTAAAAAATAATATTAAATGATCCTCTAATCTTTTTTTGGCGTCATGGGACAAAAGAACAGGTGCAATGTCAACAGAATGATCAGAATTAAACTGAAACACATTTAAGCCGCCCATAGCAGCGGCATACTGATCCTGCTTCCCAATCGGCTCCTTTAGAATATCTATCTCTAAACGTGACGCGGCTTCAGCCACTTCTTGTCTGCTAAGATTTTTACCCAAAAAGGCATCGAGGCCTTTTAATAGAGCTACCGAGAAGGTGCTTGAAGAACCAAGCCCAGATTTTGCGGGAATATCAGCAAAAGACCCTATCTCAATGTTTCTATAAATACTCGAATCAAGTAAAGCGCTTTTAACTCTTGTATGTTCTAATTGAGAAGGATGATCAACGACTTCAGTTTTTTTATATTTAACCATCACCTTTTTGGTATGCGGAATATGATTAATGGTAATATAAATAAATTTATTAATAGCGGCAGAAATTACCCGTCCTGGGTATTGTTTATAAAAATCAGGCAAATCAGTTCCTCCTCCCACAAAACTTATTCTAAGTGGTGCTCTTGTTATGATCATAAAATTAGACCATTCCCAAAAACCATTCCTTTATCTATTATTTCAATATAGTAAAATATACCAGTAATTATGGCAATAAATCAACCCTTAATCATTAAGGACTGGATTTCCGAAAAATGAAGTGGTTTTGAAATCGCTTTAAAATAACATCTAACTTAATTAAGAATTTACTTTAAAAATCAATCTATTTAAAGTTTGATAATCTTTCCATTATTAGACGAACCATAAATGGCATCAACTAATAAATTTGCTTTATAACCATCGAAAACATCGCCGTTAATCTTCGATTTATTAAAAATAACATTTAGAAAATTTTCCCATTCTTTTAGCCAACTAACATCTCTCTGGAATTTTAAAACCTTCGTATCGGGCACTCCATACCTGGGCTTTCTCTTTCCTAAAGTCAGTGTTTCTTCTCCGTAACTTCCACCTTTTCCTTTTATTTCAATAAATCCTAGTTCTCCAAAAACCTCAAAAGAAAAAATATTCTTCCAATTTGTGGAGCTTACATGAAAAGAAGTTGTTACGTTTTTATTAGTCATTAAAACAAACGCGTTGTCATCTACCTTTGTTTTCCAAAACTTAGTTTTCGTTAATCCATAAACCTCCTTTGGCTCACCACCAAACCATCTAGCCAAGTCAATAATATGAACACCCAGATCTAAAAGCACCCCTCCACCCGCAATATTTTTATTCATTCTCCATTCTTTCTCTATATCAAATCTACCACCATAACCATAACGGGCACGAATGAACATGACTTTACCTATCTTACCTTCATCGCAAAATTTTTTTGCCTTTGCGATTGACGCATGAAAACGATGATTAAAACCAATCTTTAAAACTTTTTCGCAATTTCGCGTTACCTTTAAAATTTCAAATGATTCCTTAGAATTTCTTCCTAATGGTTTTTCACAAAGAACGTGTTTGCCATTTTTTAACGCAGCGATTGCAACCGGCACAGAAAAATTGTTTGGCACAGAAACAATAATAATGTCTATATCTTTCCTCTCTAAAAGAACCTGCCAATCCTTATATGCTTCACAATTGTATTTTTTGGCTAATTCCTTTGATTTGGAAAAATCAATATCTGCGACAGCCAATAATTTACCCTTTTTTGCAATTTCAATAGCTGCGGCCCTTTTCCAACCAATAAGACCGGCTCCTACAATACCAACGCCTATTTTTTTTATATTTATTTTTGACATATTTATTTAACTCTTCTCAATAAATATTTTTCGCTTTTCATTATTTCCTCTATATCTTTTTTATTCCATTTATCCCACGAATCCCACTCAGCACTTATGAGCCTGCCGGTCAAATTATAAGATTTTCTTGAAGCCAAAAAAAGGGCGAGTCGAGCAGCAAGTTCCGGCGGGTTAAATCCTTCTTTAAAACGCTGTTTTACATTTCTAATTTCTTTATCGCCCGACTTCTTGCCCGCACTTAAAATTTCCTTAATCATGCTAGTATTTACTGCACCTGGGGCAATAGCGTTAATCCTTACGCTATATTCTTTTACTTCTTCAGCTAAAATTTCGGTAAATTTTACCACGCCAATTTTGGATGTAGCATAAGCGGAAAAATTCGGCCTAGAAGAAGTAGCGCCACCTCCAGAAAAATTTATTATTGACCCGCTTTTTTGTTTAATCATAAAAGGTAAAACTTCTTTGGTCATTAAAACTGTTCCTAGAAGATTTACACTCAAATTCCTTAACCAATCCTTGGAATTGGTTCCAATAAATGGGCCGATTGGAGCCTGAACTCCAGCACAATTAACCAATAAATCTATTTTTTTCTCTGATTTAAAAATATTGCCGACTACTCTCCTTATGTCTGGTAATTTCGAAATATCACCTTTAAAAAAATAAATATTTAAGCCTCGTTGCCTTAAATTAAACGCAACTTTTTTTAAATCCGATAATTTCCTATCAACTATAAAAACTTTCGCTCCGTTTTTGGCAAAAATTTCTGCTATAGATCGTCCAATGCCACCAGATCCGCCAGTGATAATAGCTACTTTTTTATTGAGTTCCATTGTTTAAAAAATAAATCAAAACTAATATTTTTCTTGTAATAATCTTAATAATATCTGCGTTATACTATGTTCCCCTTCTTTATTTCCGCCTTTATATAACGCACCATATCCTCAAGGCCTTCGGTAAAGTTTTTCTTTGGTGTCCATCCTATTTTTTTTGCTTCGGTAATATCGGCGAGCGTTTTCCTAATTTCATCTCCTTCTAAATCTTTTTGGAAAATTGGCTTTATATCAACTTTAAGAATTTCTTTTATTTTTTCATATACTTCTAATACGGAGTGGCTTTCACCGCTTCCTAAATTAAAAATTTTATTATTTACGCGGTCATCTTTTAAGCATAGTAAATGGAAATCGTTAACATCGTCTACGTATATAAAATCCCTTTTTTTACTCCCATCACCATAAATAATTGGGCTTTCTTTCTTTAAAAGTTTAATAATAAAAGAACTGATTACTGGTGGGATAGTGCGGCGGTAATCCTGTCTATAACCATACACATTAAAATAACGCAAACCAATCATAGTTAGCCCTCGAAAATTTTTATACCCTTCCGCAAAAAGATTTTCACAGGCCTTACTGAAAGCATAAAAACTTTTGGGCGCTATGCGCATCTCTGAAGTTGGAAACACGTCAATCCCTTCGTATAAGGCCGATGTTTCGGCATAAATAACTTTTTTTACCCCCGCTTGATAAGCCGCCTCAAATACATTAATAGCGCCGGTTATATTTATATCCGAAGCTTCAATAGGATCTTTTTGACAGTCTGAAATAGAACTAATTGCCGCAAGATGAAATACAAAATCACCTTCTCGAAAAAGTGGATAGATATCTTTTGAACGTATATCCAAATCATAAAATTCCACCTCAGAAGGCACTTGACTTTTTATACCATGAGAAAGATTATCAATCCCAATAACCTTATATCCTTCCTTAATTAATGAATCGGCAAGATTGCTCCCAATAAAACCCGCCACTCCCGTAATAACCGCGCAGGAATTTTTATTCATAAAAAAATATTATTCCGCATCATCATTTTTGTCAATTAATATAAATTTTCTTTTTTTATTAAAATTCCATAAAAACTCCATAAAACGTCTGCGCAACGAAGCCGGGATAATAAAACACAAAAGAAACAAAAAAATCATCAAATATCTAACCACAAAAAATTCTTTCGCTTCTTTCCATAGATCAATAAGCTCTTTTAATCTATTATCTCCTATACAAATTAATGAAAATCTGAATTTGCGGTTAAAAAGTATTTTCTTCATTCCATATTTATTTCTTTGGCTTTGATTCATTTTTGCATATATATCCTGAAATAGTCTGACGGTCGAAGATTGAATTAAAAATTGCCTCGTAAAATTTGTGTGGTTATCAATATGAATCCTAAACTTAACTAGGTTTTCGTTAATAAAACCGACAAGCAATCCGTTTTTAGCCATTTTTATAAAATATCTCCAATCTTCCACAATCTCGTTAACATCGTAGAATCCCACCTTGTCTATAACTTCTCTTCGCATCATAAAGGCAGAATTAGTAATAAACTGATTGCGAAGAAGCGGCTCAAAAACATTTCCAGAATAATGCTTAAAAGAATGTTTATAAAACTTACTTAGATCATCATCATAAAAATAAACAATATTGCAGTAAACAGCGGCGAATTCTTTCCTCTTTTCTAAAAATTCTTTTTCTTTGACTATTTTTTCGGGAAAATATAAATCGTCGCCATCAAGAAAGGTTAAAAAATCTCCTCTTGCTTCAGAAAGAAGTTTATTTCTAACCACAGGAATGCTTGTATGTTTTTCCCAGAAACAACGAAGTCGTGAATCTTTGTATCTCGAAACTATTTTTCTGGTATTGTCCGTTGATCCATCATCTACTAAAACAATCTCAAAATTATCATAACTCTGAGAGAAAACCGAGTTAAGAGCGGCTTCTATATACTTTTCTGAATTAAATGTCGCCATTAATACGGAAACAACAGGGAGGTTTTTAATCATAAATTAATAAAATACGCTCGAGCTTATATAATTATATATTTGCTTTAACGCCGACTCAATGACATTCTTAATATAAAACACAACACTATAAACCTGTATAATAATAGGAACTAAAGAATTTTTCATAATTTATGGGCCAAAGAAAAATCAATAAAGCAAAACCGGCTGTTATTCTCGATAGGGACGGGGTCTTAACTCAACGCCATCTTCTTACCTGGCAAAAAAAACAATTAAAATTATCGCCAAAAATCGCTCCTTTGATCCGCAAATTCAATAATAAAAATATACCAGTAATTGTCATTACTAATCAACCTGTGGTAGCCCGAGGATGGATTTCAGAAAAGGGCGTGGAGAGATTGCATCAAATACTCCAAAAGCGATTAAATAAAAATGGCGCGTTTATTGATAAATTTTATTTTTGTCCCCACCATTCCAAAGCAACGTTAAAAAAATACAAAAAAGAATGTGGTTGCCGGAAACCAAAAATTGGGCTGTTTAAAAAAGCCGCCAAGGAATTCAATATAAATCTTTCACATAGCGTAACTGTCGGCGATATGACTCAGGATATTTTAGCTGGAAAAAGAGCGAGGACAAAAACCATTTTGGTAAAAACCGGCCACGCTGGGAAAGACAATAAATACAAAGTTTTTCCGAATTTTATAGTGAAAGATCCTACTAACGCATTGAAGTTAGCTTATAAGCTATTAAGTCCCCTTAAATAAGATTTGACAATGGTTTTATTTTACAGTATATTATAAGAAGCTCTCTGATAATAAAAACTTTTTATAGAGAAGGAGATAACGCCATGTCAGATGTTCTTCTGATTTTCCCGCGGCCGTCGGAAACGTCGCCGCAGAAAAACCCGGCAATATCAATTTTCTACCCGGGCGAAGCTGCGGCAAAAAAAGGTTTCAACGTTGACTACTGGGACGAAAGAATTGATTCATGGGATGATCTCAAGAAAAAATCCCAGAAGGCGGAAATTTTCGGCATCAGTTCCCTATCCGGGTCTATGCTTGGCCGAGCCATTAAGATTTTAAAATGGCTCAAGGAAAATTTTCCGGCCAAACCCACAATTCTCGGCGGAGTGCACGCAACCTTTCTGCCGGAAAACTCGCTTCAAGAATCGTTTGTTGATTACGTGGTTCTTGGCGAAGGCGAAGAACGACTTCCCGCGCTTTTAACCGCAATAAAAACCGGTGAAGAGCTTCAAGAAATTGATGGTGTCGGTTACAAGAAAAACGGCGAAATCGTCGTCAATCCGCGAACCCAACTCGTTGATTTAAAACAGAATTATATCAGCCCAATCTCCGAAAGAACCGAGCGGTATTTCGTTCATGCGGCAAAACGCAACGAGGTTATTTTACCGGTATCTCGCGGTTGTCCCTGGGCAACGAAACGACACGCTTGCACGTTCTGTTCGGTCCGCGACCAATACATCGGAACGTACCGATACGTGCCCTTTGGAAAATGGGTCAAGGACTTTGAACGAATTTACGCGCTTCAGCCGTTTTCTCTTATTGAGATGGAAGACGAAAACTCCGCTTATCTCGTAAAGAACCCTCAATTTGCCGAAGTACTTGCCAAACGGGGTGTGAAATTTCACCTTCATCTTCGGGCCGATCAGCTCCAAAATGAAGAAGTTGTAAAACAGCTGGCGCTTTCCGGGTGCTCTCGAATCCACATCGGAGTGGAGTCCGGTAATGATCGCGTACGAAACGAGATCTACAATAAAGGAGAGAAGGTAGAACATTTCTTACGGACTGCGTCTTTAATGTCAAAATACGGCATTGAGGGTGTTTACACCTATGTGATCGGCGCTCCGACCGAAACTCGCCAGGAGATGCTCCAAACGCTTGAACTTTCCGACAAGTTAAGCAAGCTTCACCCTAAGGGTAAGTGCCGCGCGACTGTTTACGTCTTAATAGCGCTTCCGGGAACCGACATCTTCGACCACGCCAAAAAAGCAAAGTGGTGGATTCCGGAAACAATGGGAGAGTGGTCACGAGTTTCAGCAGCCTACAACCCGACGCTTCCAAAGGAAGTAAATAACATCTATCTTATCGCCGGGCTGCACCACAACTGGCACCACAAAACCCGGCAGAACTTTCCCAGACTTTGGCGAATTTTGATCCTTCCCTTCCAAACACTTGTAGAGTTTCGCTGGCAAATGAAATTTTTCAAGTTTTTCGCTTTTGAGAAAAAAGCGATAGAAAAACTCATTGGCTGGCGCAGCAGACAATCTTCAGGCCAACGGACGTCTTAACCGGCGTCCGTTATTTTTTTAAACATCTCCGCAAATCGTTTCTGATAGGTATGATCTCTTATTGTCCTTAAATAACCGGCTTGGGCAATTTTTTTACGCTCTTCATCGTTTTTTAAATAATATTTAATCTTCTCAATCAATTCATTAGTATTTTTATAAGCTACAATTTCTTCTCCGATTTTATAATAATCCCCTAAATTATCAGCCATAGCGGTCATCAAAAATCCCCCGCAAGCCGATATTTCAAAATGTCGCGCTTTAATCTGGACGATTCCCCTATGTAAGAAGCTTTTAAAGTTCCGCCAAATATGAAAATCCAGAACAATTTTATTCATAAACCTTTTAAATAACAGCCGCCCCAAAGAGTTTTTATTGAAATATCCCGGAGCTGGATTTAATGCTAAATTAATCTTGCTGGAAGAAAAAATTTCAACCATTTTATCTAAACTTATTCTGCCGTTTGGCCATCCGCTTCCGTAACACTCCACATTAATTCCTTTATTTTTTAAAGCTGAAATTATTTTTTGCCGCGGCCGGCTCCAAGCCCCGACAAAACTGATATCAATCTCTTTTTTAACACTTTCTGTAATTGACCCATAAATATCAGCATTAACGGCCCATTGTGAATGGATAATATTTTTAATTCCGATTTTTTTATATCTATCAACTGCTTTTGAATAAGTAGTAATTACCCAAGAAAAATGTGGGGCGTAATACCGAGAATAATTATCAAATCGCCAATGATCATCGGAAAACCAAGCGATACTTTTAGTGTATTTTTTAATTTCATCCAGAATTTCCGGAATTAATTCATCAGTAAACATAAAAGCAAAAAACAAATCGGGCTTCTCGCTTCTAATAAGATTCAGTAACTCTTCGTTTCCTTTGTCACGTCCTAACTCTAAAATCCGCTCATAAGAAAAATAAATAACCTCCGTTTCCGGCAATTTCCGCAAAGATTCATAAAAATTATTGTGTTCAAAACTAAACCCTGAATCAAGATCATAATTAGCATATTTAAGGTCTGAGTAAACAATTTTCATAATTATTAAACTTTTACAGCAATGCAGCCATAGATTAAATTTCCATCATTAGGAAGAAATTCTCTTGGCACCACAGCCTCTATTACAAAACCCAAATCCTCAAGTATTTTCTCAAATTCTTCTCTTGTCTTAACAATATTTCGATGGCCTTCGTTATAACCATAGGGATAATACAAAGTTGACCAAAATATGAAACGGCAGCCCTTTTTTGCGTATTTAGAAATATTCTGCAAAATTTTTAAAGGATCCTCTGAGTGATCCAACGCATTAGTCGAAACAATGCAGCCATCAATTTTATTATCAAAATCTTTTATAAAAATTTCGGCTTTTTGGGAATATAGCTTTATATCATCGGTTAAAAATGTTTTACCGAATAATTTTAAAGACGTTTTCTTGTATTCATTAAGTAGCGGCTCAACAAGTATTTTATTCTTAGCCCAAAACCACCTTGCAATAATCCCCATTGGACCGGAGCCTATTTCTAAACAGATTTTCTCTCTATCTCTAATATCTAAACAGAAATTTCGCCATTTTTCTTCACTACCGAAAAAATCTATTAAACCATGGTCATTAAATTGATTATTCCTTTTGGATTCTTCAAATACTTCAAAATAATTATTAACGATTTCCCTATTGGTCTCTAAAAAATAAATCTGTCCCTCTAATTCGTATTGTTGGGCCTTATTGTAATCAAACTTGCGATGTGAATAAAAAAAATTTTGTGTTTTACGCAAACAATTAATAACCGCTTTGGGTAAAAACTTTTTTAACGAATCCTTCATTTTTAGTTTTACAAAATTTTTTTGGTCCATTTTTAAATATCTCCTGTTATGCTAAAAATTCGATAAATTAAGCAGAAAGTAAAACTTTTTTATAATTATCAGATGTCCACTGCCAATTGAATCTTTCCGCGTTGCGAATAGCGTTATTTGAAAGAAAATTATAAAGATTCTTATCTTTCAATATTTTTCTTATATCGGATACAAAAATATCTATCTCGTTAGAATCAACAGGCACAAGAAAACCATCAAAATTATTGCGTACGAGTTCCGGAAACGCTCCGGAATCAGAAACTATTACCGGAGTACCCGACGCCATAGCTTCAACAACCACCGCCCCAAAAGTTTCCTGAACTGAGGGAAACAAAAAAATATCGGCTGAGGCAAAAAGCTGGGCCACTTCATCACGCCCCATCACCTCAACATACTGAAAATTTTTCAAGTTTTTTGCTTCTTTTAAGTAATCGTGAACACCGTCTTCCCGGCCAACCATCACGAAGTTTACTTCTTTACAACGTTTAGCTACTTCAATAAAAATATCAGGTCGCTTTCTTGGCTGAAGAGTGCCCACATAAGCCACAAGAGGGGCATCAAAATTTATATTAAATTTTTTTCGCAAAGCTGTTTTGTTTTCTTTCTCCGGTGTAAAAAATTTTAATTCGGCGCCGCTATATATCATTTTTACCTCTTTATTAGGTAAAAATTTGGTGATTGTTTTTTTCGCGAATTCGGATATTGCAACGATAAATTCCGCTTTTTCAAATAAAAACTTTCTTAAAAACCACGGGGTGCGAACAGGCCAATTATTACTTCCTTTTCTTACTAAAATACTATGAAAATTTATAATATATTTTGTCGTTTTTGGTTTAAATATGACATAAGGAAGCTCTAATACGGAACCGTATCCAAATAAATAATCTGGCTTCAATTTTATCATAAATATTATTTTCTCTATCAATCTTAAAAAAATATTTTTATTGTTTAATATAATTTTCTTCATCGCTCCTGTTTCCACAAAATTATCCGGCGATTCGGCATAATAAATTATTTCATTATCGTCAAAACGGGAAAAAATAGCAAAAAAAGTGGTGTCCATTGCGTCATAAGGTTCTCCCGATATTGTTTTGGTACTAAAAATTTTAACCATATGTACAATTTCAATTCATAAAATACTAGTTTCTTGTAAAAAATAAATTGCTGCCATCTAAATTCCTGTATATAAACCCCATTTGCGCCAAAGAAGATAAAAAATCATCAGAGCTTTCTCCGGCAGCTTCAAAATAAATTGGCGCAAACTCAATTACAAGCTTTACATCTTTGTTCTTTTGCAATAATTTTTTCATCCCCCTCAACGCTTTTGGCTCAGCTCCCTCAATGTCCATTTTAATAAAATCAATCTTATTATCCTTTAAAAAATCGTCCAGGGTGACGCATTCAACTACCATCGACTCGCCGTCTTTGAAAATATCTCGATAATAAAGACTGCTATATACTCCATTGGGGTAAAAAATCGCTTTTTCATTTTTATCGGAAACAGCTTTATTAAAAATTTCCACATTCTTCAGATTGTTTCTTTCAATATTCTTTTTCAACAGATTAAAGCTATTGGGATTAGGCTCAAACGCCATAACTTTTTTAGCGCCGTTTTTTGCGGCCAAACACGTATAATATCCCGACTCAGCCCCGATATCTAAAAATATCGCCCCTTCGGAATTTTTTTTTACAACGTCAGCAACTTCTTTTTCCCAATTATTAAAATCCACCCCTTCTAAAGCGTCTATTTCGAGTGAAAATCCATTTGTTTCAATAATTCTTGTCTTAACTTTGCCAGCTAAAAAAATATAGATGAGATTAAAAACGGGAAATTTTCTAAGTCCTTTGCCTCCAAATAATTTTACCCCAGTGTTATAAACAAAAGAAAAAAAACTATTTATTATATTCATTATATTTTATAAAAACCCGTTATATTCGAATAAAAACCATTGTTTTGCTTTTTCTAAATATTAGATTTAAATATTTTTTCCACTTTATCGGCCATAGCATCGTATGTAAATTTATTAGGTGTTTTCAATCCGTTTTCAATTAATTTTTCGCGCAGAACCGAATCATCTAAAATTCTCATAATGGCGTTGGCCATTTGTTGAGGAACTTTAGGATCAATAACTAAAGCATTTTCTTCGTTAACCGCAAAATCCTCAACTCCAAAACGAGTGGTGACTACTGGCACTCCAGAAAACATCGCTTCAATTGGAGGGGCAGGAAAAGATTCAAGCCAAGACGGGCATACCAAAACATCTGCGGTATTATAAAGACGGCCCAATTCCTCATCCATGGGAGAATTAATAACAACAATGGGCAAATCATCAGGCAGATTAATAAGCTTATCTCCCGTAAACAAAACCAGCTCGACGTTTTTATTTTTTTCATAAACCATTCTAAATGCTGCCAAAATATCAGCCAATCCTTTATTTGTACCTTTTTTACCTAAAGAAAGTATTCTTTTTTTATTGGGGTTTTTTTTGATTTCCGGTCTGGGAAAAAAATATTGGTTTAGAAATCCGGGATGAACTATATTTTCATCGCTAACTTCAATGTCCAAATAATTTTTTATCGCATTCTGAAGCCATGAACTGTTTACTATCTTTACGGTGGGCAAATAATATGTTTCTTCGATTAAATGGCGTATATTGATATTATCGGATAAAATCGGCTCATAATGCATAGCATGATGAAAAGGCTTCCCTTTACCGCTTTCATAAATAGCAGAGGCCGTAAAACTCATGGTACCCACATTGATATCGCATTCGGGCATTTTCTTCACTAAAATCCTGTTATCAACATAGTGATATGGATAAAAAACAGAACCTCTTAATAATCGTTTTACTACCCGATATGAAAAACTGCCGCCGATAGGCGCAAAATTAAATTTAAATAATGCCTTAAAATTTATTTTTTTTAATAATCTTAATTCGCTTTCATGTTTAAATGAAGTTATCGTTACTTCATGTCCCCTTTCAACCAATTTATTGGCTAATTCCAAAACAGTCCTAGCTCCGCCAGAAAGAATATTAAAACCGTACATTGTATAATTTATCTTCATATTGCAATCAATAAAACCCTCTAATAAATACGAAAATGTTCTATTTTTCGACTTCAACTATCTCCGCTTTTCCGCATTTTAATGTTTTTTAAATAATACCCGTCTAAAACGCGCCTGATAAATAATTTTACGTGATGTCCAAAATAGAATATTTTTTTCGGGGAAAAACTAAGTAAATAGTAAAAAAGGTGGCTGATTCGAAATTGAAGCATGAGGCTTCGTCGTAAATATTTTCTTCCTCCAACCATATTACCATAACCAGCCAATAAATTACCGATGCTTAAATTAAACCAGGCTCCGGCTTTATTATTATAAGCAATGTATTCTTTAATATATTTCTTATAAACAATTTGATTTTGTTCTTCCAGCCATTTATATCGGTTAGTAAGTTGATTATGAATAGAGTCTCCCTCGATCCTATTATAAATAAGAAGCGGTTTATTGATAAAACCGATCCTACAATTTCTAGCGGTCAGAAAACCAA
The DNA here is from genome assembly GCA_021812345.1 of bacterium. GTDB lineage: Bacteria > Patescibacteriota > Minisyncoccia > UBA6257 > JAGOQP01 > JAKAHY01. Next base: position 17,075 of record JAKANP010000011.1, read on the forward strand.
AAATAACATCCTCCATTACAACTAATTCATCATCAAAATATAGTTTTTTATCATCAAAAACATTTCTTCTCAATGAAGCGCCGTTTCCTACCAGAACTAACCATGGAGGCGAAATTTGAGGATGTATATATTTTTTTTTGCCGCCATCATTGTACTGAAAACCAACCAGAACAATTTCACTATTATTATTAATTAAAAATTTATTTACTTCGCTCAAATAATTAGAGGCGAATAAATCGTCATCATCCAAAAAAGAAATTATTTCTCCATTCGAATTTTTAACTCCAAAATTTCTGGCTCTCGCAAGTCCGCCTAATGGATTATAAACATAACGAATACGACTATCTTTTTTTGCATAATCGGCGGCTATTTTCTGATTTTGATCAGTTGAGTTATTGTCGGAAATTATAATTTCAAAATCTGAAAAATCCTGTTTGAGAATACTGGTTATCGCCCTACCTAAAAGAAAGGGCCGATTATGAGTCGGAATTATGATAGTAAATCTTGGACATGTTATCGTTGCGCTCATATCAATAATAATTTGAAATCATTTCACCGATTTCACACACATGAACTTTTTTATTATTGATTTGGGATATTATTTTTCCGCCTCAATAATCAAATTATTTTCTCCAAAATAACGGTTTAATTCTTTGGGAAAAAATTTCTTTTCTTCGGTAAAAACAGCTTCTTTGCTTGTATTAAATTCGGATTGAGCTATATTTTTGAAACCTAAATTTTTAAGCCGATAACTTAAATTTTCATAATTATAAAACATAGCATGCCGGTCAAAACCTCTTTTTCTGGAATAATAAGCGCCTAAAATATTCCATAAAAAAGTATCTGTTATATTACCCAGCCAATGATTAAAACAATAGTCCGGATTCCTAAAAAAACTTTCGTTTTTTTCCATAAATTTTTTAATAAAACAATCCCCATCAGGAACAAGTATCCTGATTTTCCCTCCGGTGATTAAAACTCTATAACATTCTGCCAAAAATTCATTTCCCTCGTACCAATTTAAATGCTCTAAAAAATGGGAGCAATAAATATATTTACACGAAAAATCAAATAAGGGAATCCCTCTTCTTATATCCCAATTGATATCATATAATTTTTTACCCTCCCCCCAATTAACACCTTTATAATCCAAAATTTTCCATCCTTCTGTATAGACTCCCGGTCCGCCGCCTATATTTAAATTTATTAACCCGCCAAATTTTATCCTATAAAAAAATTTATAAGGGAATAAAGTTGCTCTTTTTATTTTTTCTATGTTTTTTAATGTTTTTTTGATTAAATTTTTTAGACGTATATTCATTTTATGAAAATATTTATTTTAAATTGAGAATACTATTTACCGCTTCCACGCCCATTACAAAACCATGGTCCATATTGCCTTTTTCGTATTTCCAGGCGCCAAAACGGCCAATTGAATGAATGTTTTTCTTGCCTAACTCTTTTTGTATTTTATTTAAATTTTTATCGCGATCAAGGGTTGGGACAGGATAAAAATACTCAAATCGTCTTAAATTTTTACTAACTATCCCTTTCTTGCTTTTGACCCATCCCATTTTTTTCACAAAATACAGAGCATTTTCAACCAACCTATCTTTGTTTAATTTTTTATATTTTGAAAAAGACGCTTCAAATATTAAAGACCAGTGCCCCTTCGGCGCAATATGCGGAGTAAAATTTTTAAAAATTATCATTCTTTGAAAAAGAATATTTCTTTGAGGAAGATAGAAAGCAATCTTATTTTTTAATTCTAGGGGCTGGTTTCCTTTTATCCCTAACCCTAAAACAAATCCCGAATTGTGTATTAAATTTTTTGCCGCCATTTTAGAATCTTGAGAAGCATTTGAATTTTTAATAAAAAAATCTAAAGGCAATGATGAAATTAGAAAGTCATAATCTGAAATTTTGCCGTCAACAAAATAAATTTTTTTCTTTTTTAAGTCTATCTTTTTAAATTCCGATCCGAAAATAATATTATCCTTCAAAATTGGCTTAAATCTCTGCCAAAAATCGCCCGAGCCTCCTTTTTTGGGATATTTAAAATTAAAATTCGGCCCCCAGTTTTTTTCATCTTTTTTTAAAATTACATTTTCCAAAATTTTACCTAAATCAATTCTGCTTACCCTATTTCCTATCCAACTAAAAGATATTTTTTTTAAAGGATGTGCCCAGACTTTTTCATTATACGGTCCCATGAAATACTCAGTTATCCCTGCTCCAAAAGAAGCTAAATTAAATTCCAAAAAATTTTTGGGATTCAAAAATTTCACGTCAGCCAAATCCTTTAAACATTTAATTAATTCATTGGCGGGAAGATGTCTTATGTTATTTTGAAAAGGATAAGGAATAAGAGTGTTTTTACCCCAAAAAATAAATTGGTGCCTTTCTTTTTCAAAATAATTTTTTCCTTGAATTTTTTTAAAAACTTTATTAAAAATATCGTTTTTACTAAAATAAATATGCCCACCCGTATCCCAAATAAAGCCTTTATCATCATTAAAACTGGCGGATAAACCGCCTAAAAAATTTTCTTTTTCATATAACTTCCAATTTTCATGGCCAAGCTCTTTGAGCCGATAAGCCGCCCCTATGCCAGCTGGTCCTCCACCCAAAATAATAATACGTTTTTCTTTTTTTTTGCTCATTTTCTATTTTTTGCCAAAACTACTACATCGTTTAAATTTTGCATATGTTTAAAATTAATTTAGCTCTGTTTTTGGGTTGGTGATTTTCCAAAACCCAATCCATTGTTTTTTTTGCTGTTTCTTCACGCTCTTTGCCATGCCTCAAATAATAATTGGCCAAATCGACCAGTTCAGTTGTGTTTTTAAAAAATTTGATCGTACCTTTAGAAAAAAGTTCATCAAGTTCTGGTTCATATTGCACCAACTGAAAGGTGCCGGAAAGAGCGGCATCAAAGACCCGTGGAGAAATCCCGGTTTTTAATTGGGGGCTGTGGACGCTTAAAACAATTTGAGCTTCATTATAAAGTTTATTCACCTCTTCATGATTTTTATATTCATCGTAGTATTCAATATTTTTTAGGGCTGGGAATTCTTCGAAAGTATCTGCAATACCGGGAGAATAAGTTTTAATTTTCAAACCCGCCTCAGCTAAAGCGTTTAATATCTCTGCCCGCAAATAACCTGATGGAGCATTTGGCATTCTAAGCGCCAAAGATCCCGCAAAAGCGATATCCGTTTCCTTTTTTAAGCCTATTTTTTTAAAATTCAAACTGTCACCGGCATGAGGCAAATAATAAACATGATTAGCATTAAAAAATTCTAAAACCGTCATCCAAGATCTATCAATAACAAAAAGTCCGCTATAAGCAGATAAGTCATAAAAAAGCGTCCTACTATAAAACGCCGGATCATCAACAACAAAGTTTACAATTGGGATCTTATACCCATCTTTAATTTTTTTAATCATCTTGTAAGAAAACTGAGCTCCCCCAATGACAAAAATAAAATCTGGTTTAAATTCTTGAATTTTATCTAAAAATTTTCCTTCAACTTCTTTACGATATTTATTATTCAATTGATTATTAAAATTCCTAAAAGGGGTTCTACTTAAAATTTTTGAGCCTTTAAGCAGCCAATTCGATGGATTATCGTAAAAAATTTCGGTTTGATGCCCAATCTCTTGAAATCCCAAAGCATTAATCCCGGGCAAATCATAATGCCATTTTACACCTGTAATTAAAATTTTCATTTTATTTATACAATTAGATGTTAGATAATTTTTACCTCTGGTACCGGTATGATAAACTTTACTCCTTGGCTTCTAAGTTCTTTTTCCTTTTCAACTATCGCGTCCACGTAATTCCATGACAGCAACAAAAAATAATCTGGGATATCCTCTTTCGCCTTTTCAGGCGAATAGATAGGAATATGAGCCCCGGGAGTATACATTCCTTGTTTTAAAGGAGTCGTATCAATAATGTAATCAATAATATCAGAGCCAATCCCAAAGTAATTAAGAAGCGTGTTGCCTTTTGCGGGCGCTCCATATCCTACTATCTTTTTATTCTGTTTTTTCAATTCTTTCAATAAATTAATCAGCTGCTCCTTAATGTTTTCCACCTTATTGGAAAATTTCAAAAATGTCTTTGCTTTGTCAAGTCCTAATTTTTTTTCTTTTTCCAAAAACTGCGTAACGGAGTTACCAACCGGCTTGTTTTTGCCAACATACACGCGCATCGACTGTCCGTGGATCGGAATCAATTCCACGTCAAAAATATTTAATCCGAATTGCTTAACCAAATTATTCAAAGCGAATAATGAATGGTAGAAAATATGTTCGTGATAAATCTGATCAAAACCGCCTTCTCCTAGTAAATTATCAACCCAATGAACTTCAAAAATAAACACCCCATCATCACCAATCAAAATTTTCACGCCCTCAAGCACGCTTTTAATATCAGCGATATGCGCCATCACGTTGTTGGCAACCACAATCTTTGCATGGCCGTAATTTTCAATTATTTTTTCTGCCAATTTTTTGTTAAAAAATTCATCAATAGTCTCCACTCCTTTTTCAATGGATATCTTTGCAATATTGCGAGCGGGCTCTATATTTAACACTTTACACCTATCTTTTATGGCGCTTAACAATACTGCATCATTCCCGCCTATTTCCACAATCAAATCGTCTTTTGAATCCACAAATCTGTCGGCAAAATTATTCCCGGCTTTAACAAAATGATCGGCTAACGGCTTACTCGCCGACGTCAAATAGCTGTACTGCCTAAAAATTAATTCCGGGTCAACGATGTCAGACAACTGCAAAAGCCCGCAATTATTACAAAAATAAGCAACTAGAGGAAATTTCTGCTCCTGTCCGCTTAGTTCTTCTTTTTTTAAAAAAGAATTTGCCAAAGGCATCTCTCCTAAATCCAACACTTTTATTAAATCAAATTGATTACAACTATGGCAATTCTCCCTATGGAAAAAATTCTGCATGATACTAAATTTAAATTTTATTAAAAACTGGTTTCCATTCCGTTTCCAAATATTCTTTTAATGCCTCTTCCCACGGACGCATAATATTTTTCTTCAAAACTAATCCTTCGTTTTTTGTCCTTTTAGCGTCTAAATTAAAATACGAAGATTCAACCGGAGTAACTTTAACCTCCGGCCTCAATGTATTAACGATGAATTTTGCCACGTCATATCTCGAAACTATACCCGTATTAGAAGCATGAAATATTCCAGTTTCATTTTTTCCGATTAAAATTTTGACCGCGGAAATCAAATCTTTACCAAATGTCGGCGATCCAATCTGGTCGGTCACTGCCTTTATTTCGGTCACGTTCGGATTCTTTATTTGATTAATAATCTTCGCTACAAATTTTTGGTCTTTGGTCGGCCCTCCGCCCATCATCCAGCAAACTCTTAAAATCAAGTAATTACTCAACGTTCCTTTTACAGCTAATTCTCCCAAAAATTTGGAATGACCGTAATAGTTTTGCGGATTAGGCACATCTTCTTCAATATAAGAACCTTCTTTGGTGCCATCAAAAACTCCGGCGGTTGAAATGTAAACTAATTTCGCGCCCAGCTCCTTAGCCGCAATCGCCATATTATAAGTTCCAATTCCGTTAACTAAATAAGCATATTCCGGATCGCGCTCACATCTGTCAACATCAGTTTCAGCCGCCAAATGCAAAATGGCTTCTGGTTTATATTTTCTGCAAACACTCAAAACCTCTCTTAAATCGGTGATATCCATTGATCGCCTGTTTGTTTTAATACCAAAATCGATATAATTCCCCGCCATGCCGTCAGCGCCCGTTACTAAAACTTTTGAAAATAATGTATTTTCCATAATTATTTTTTTAATTTCTTCTTCTTTTCAACCCAATTTGAAGTTTTTAAAAGCGACTCAAACGTTCCGGTATCGGACCAAAATCCGCTTATAAACCCATGGAACAAATCACCTTCATTTATATACATATTATGAACGTCCGTAATTTCCAATTCGCCTCTTTTTGACGGCGTTAACTTCCGTATTTTATCAAAAACATCATGGTTGTAAAGATAGAACCCAGTAGTCGCATAATCTGATTTCGGGCTCTGAGGCTTTTCCTCAATGGCTATAATTTTACTATTTTTAATTTCCGCAATCCCAAATCGTTGAGGATCTTCAACTTTTTTAAGAAATACCTTTGCTCCCCTATTAAATAATTCAATATCTTTTAAAAAATTATCTTCAAAAATATTATCGCCCAATATCACAGCAACTTTTTCTTCGTCGGTAAAATCCTCGGCTAAACTTAACGCTTCTGCGATTCCTCCAGCGCCGCTTTGTAGAGCATAAGATAATTTAACGCCGTATTGCTTGCCCGAACCAAGAAAATTCATAAAATCACCGGCGTGCTCTTTCCCGCACACAATCATTACTTCAGATATCCCGGAATTTTTAAGAGTTTCCAAAGGATACAAAACCATTGGCCTGTCGTAAACCGGCAAAAGATGCTTGTTTGTAATAAGCGTCAAGGGATACAATCTAGTCCCAATCCCTCCCGCCAAGATAATTCCTTTCATTTGTTTCACTTTTTTAATTTGTGTTTTTTCCACAAATCAATATGAGGATTAAAAACGCCGGTTTTTTTTCGAACTTTATCAACCCATTTTTTGTTTTCAAGATACCATTTTATTGTAAACTGAAAGGTTTTTTTAAAATTGTATTTCGGCTTCCACTCGAGTTCTTTTCTTATTTTTGAAGAATCAACGGAGTAGCGCCTGTCATGTCCGGGCCTATCAAAAATAAATTCTATCCAAGATTTATTCCTATTAAAGTTCTTCAAAATCAAATCGGCTATTTCTAAATTATTCATTTCATTGTCAGCACCAATATTATAAACCTCTCCTATTTTTCCATTTAATAAACACAGCCTCAAAGCTTCGCAATGATCTAAAACATAAATCCAATCGCGAACATTCTTGCCATCGCCATAAATTGGCAGTTTCTTATTCTCTAACATTCTCAAAATAAAAAATGGAATTAGTTTCTCAGGGTATTGATAAGGACCGAAATTGTTTGAACAATGGGTTACAACAACCGGGACTTTAAAAGTGTTATAATAAGCCCGGCACAACATATCTCCACTTGCTTTTGTCGCGGCATAAGGAACGTTTGGTGCAAAAGCAGTAATTTCTTTAAATTTGTTTTTGGAATTCAACGGTAAACTGCCATAGACTTCATCGGTTGAAACCTGAACATATTTTTTAATTTTAAAGTTGGCTTTTACTAATTCTAAAATATTAAAGACACCAATAATATTAGTATCTATAAATTCTTTGGCGCCGACATGAATACTTTTATCAACATGAGTTTCGGCCGCAAAATTAATAACGTAATTCGGCCGGAAGTTTATAAATACTTTCTCTAGTCTCTTTTTATCAGCAACGTCGCCCTTAATAAATCTATATCTTCTATCGGATTCGATTTCTTTCAAATTATCTAAATTACCAGAATAAGTAAGTTTGTCGTAATTTAATATTTCAACATTTTTATGTTTATCCAAAATATATTTTATAAAATTAGATCCTATAAAGCCCGCTCCTCCGATAATTAATATTTTCATGATCTATTTGAAGTTACTCCAAAATTCCGTCCAGATTTACGTCGTAGAGAATTTCGTCTTGGACCAAACGATAAGAAATAATTTCGTCTGGTGAAAACCAGTGATTCACTTCTATTTCCGCTTCTTCAGCCGAACCGGAGGCGTGAACTAAATTTCTTATCGCTCTGCCGTCCGTATCCGACATCTCATAAGAATCTAAGACATAATCCCCTCTGATTGTGCCAACATCCGACGATAGCGGTTCGGTTCCGCCGACTAATTTCCGGACGATTTTTACCGCGTGCGCGCCTTCCCAAATCATTACTATCATTGGACCAGAAGTCATAAATTTTACCAATCCTTCCAAGACCTGCTTGGAGATTTTAATCGGATCTTCGGAGGGCGGACTTTGACCTTTTTCTTTATATCCTTTAATTGTTTTTTCGCCCACTTTTCTGCGCCACTCGGGATCAAGCGTGTAGTGTTTTTCGATATGATTTTCTGAAGCCACAACCATTTTCATAGCTACCAGTTTTAAACCAATACGTTCAAATCTCTGAATTATTTCACCTATTAAATTCCTTTGAACGGCGTCGGGCTTTAAAACAACCAATGTCCTTTCTTTTTTATTTGCCATAGTTATAAATAATTTTTAATTTACAATTTTCAATTTACATTAAATGAACCATTTATCAATTTTACAATTTTTATTATTGA
>JAKANP010000012.1 GCA_021812345.1 bacterium
GCAATATTATTGACCCGATTTTTGAAAAAGCATTTATTTACGATTCTTATGCCTGCCGGAAAGAAAAAGGCGTTCATTCCGCCATAAAAAGAGTAAAAAAATTCAGACAAGGAGTTTCTCTTAATTTCAAAAGTCGGGCGTATTTTCTGCAATTTGATATCAAAAAATATTTTGACTCCGTTGACCACAAAATTTTAATAAGCTTGATTCAAGACAAGATAAAAGACAAATCACTATTGGCTGTCATCAAAAAAATTATAGAAAGCAAGCGCGGAGAAAAAGGCCTGCCGATAGGCAATCTAACCAGCCAACTTTTTGCCAATATCTATCTCAATAAACTGGACCATTTTGTCAAAGAAAAACTGCAAGCCAGATATTATGTCCGATATATGGACGATTTTATTTTATTTCATGCAAAACCCAAAACATTGCTCACGTGGCAATCGGATATAAAAATATTTTTAGAGCGAGAACTAAAGCTTACTCTCCATCAAAAAAGAAGCGGGGTCCAGCCGATAGACAGAATTGATTTTCTCGGTCTGACTCTTTTTAAGGATCATACCCACCTGCGAAAAAGCACCGTTTCCCGGGCATTCAGACGGATGAAATTAACCGCTTCCACTCCGTATTCATCCGCCTGGCATGGCTATGCCAAACATGCCGATTCATTCCGGCTCAACCAAAAATTAAACTCGCTGTTGATAAAACACGCAAATAAAACAAATTTTTTATGACGCGCTTTTTACAAGACCGCTTAGATATTTGCCTATTTCATTTATTTTTTCGGCGCACAAGCCGTATTGCTTGATGCTTAAAAAACGCAAATCTTTGGCAATTCTCACAAATAACCTGATTTCATCAAGTTCACGGCTGGCTTCCTGCCAGTTGGTTAATCTTTTTTGTTCTTGCGACAAAACCCCGTTTTGCAGAAATTTAAGAAGATTTATTAAAGCGTTTTCAATCTGCTGAGCAAGGGTGAATCTTTGGCTTTTGGGAAATTTATTAAGAATTGGCACCAGCCAGATTGTAAAATCGTAGGATTTTTGGAAAGCGACGAGTTTTTGATAGTCCATAATTATGTTAAATAGCGAGCGCTCTCTGTTGTGGTTTTAGTGGGCCAGTGAACTACGGTAATACTACCGAGAGCAACGAAACCCGACACTGTCGCCTGTGCCGCCCGTGCCCCAATACAAGTGGAGCGCGAAAGCCCCGGCAACAGAGCCGCTGATCCAATTCGCGCCGCGAATGAAAGCGGTTGTCCCCTGATTTCCTCCGGTGCCATAAGTCAATACTTGCCCAACTCCTTGGGATGAGTTCCAGGATGAATTTGGGGGAGCGACTTTAGATTGGACGACGTCGGATGTCCAGGAGGAGATATTAGGAAACTCACACCACTGCCAGGTTGCCGCTCCTCCGGTACAGGCTGGAACAGTCATAGTTGTTGTCAGATTGCCAATATTGTTGACGCTTCGCTGAACCTGTTGCCAGACATTTCCGGCCATATCCCAGACGACAGAGCCGTTGGAGAGGGTCAGAGTTCTTCTTTGATTGCCTCCGGTATTGGTTTCGCCAAAATAACCGTTGGAGTCGTTGGAGTCGGCAGTTAGAGCGTAACCCGGTTGGTTGTCGTTATGACCGGAATAAAGATAGCCCACACCAACCGATGTCGACCAGTTTGAATTTTGATTGGCGGCATTAGTGGCAATAGTCATATATTCATCATTGGTCAAAAGATGAGCTCCGATTGAGGCGCAATACGAGATAGCATCAGTTTGAGTAATGTTGGCAATGGGAAATCCGGTCGGGGCAGAAGTAATATATTTTGAATTGGCGGATGTGCAGGGATAAGAATTGGAATAAGTTCTGTATGTTGTGTCATAAGGAGCTCCAACGGTGTTGTAAAGAGAATTATCAACAGAAGAGGCGCATTTGGCGTCATATTTCATAACCCAGAAATCAGAGGTGCCAAAGGTGGAGTTTCCGGGGACTTTAATCCATCCGGAAGGAAAGACGGTAGAACCTAAGGTGAGATTATTTCCTTTTTCATAAGCTTCAGAAGCTGTGCCTCCGTCATTTTGGGCAAATGGTTTGTATTTATTGGATTCCATAATAGCAGAGAGTTTCCAAGAACCTCCGGTGATATAGGTATAGTATTCATTGGTAGAGGTGGTATTGATAGGGTCTATGGGTAGAGAGGAGAAAGAAAGGGTTCCTGATTGGGTAAAGTCAACAGGTATCCAGCCTGATCCATTGACACTTTGGAGAGTAGAGGTGGAGACACAATGATAAGAATAATTGGAAGGGAGGGTGGGAAGACCTAAGTTGGCGCAAGTGGAGGTGGAATCAGGAATTGAGACATAGACGGTATTAGCCAGTCCAAAGTTGGTTATTCCTTGTGATTCTAAGACGGATAAGGCCTGATTGATAGAACCTAAGTCATTCATTCTGGTGACATCTCTGGTTTGTTTGAGATATTCTGCGGGGTTTAGGATGATAATGACGGCTGCGGTGAGAATAGCTAAAATGCCTATTACGACAAGTAATTCAATAAGGGTAAAAGATTCTTCCTTTCTTATTTGATACATTTTTTTATATTTTATTTATCTTATTATAGATAATAACACTTTTTTATGAAATGATACAATTATTTTTGTAATTTCGTAAAAGAATTTTTTTTATTTTATTTATAGATAATAACATATTTTTTAAGGGGGGGTTGTGGATAACTTTCACACAAATCCCTCCCGCCTAACGGCGTACTCCCTTTAGAAAAGGGGGGAATGAAATCCCCCTTCGACAAGCTCAGAGCAAGCTCCTTGCGGGGACTCCCTTTAGAAAAGGGAGAATAGTCTTAGTTCCTCCTTTCATAAAGGAGGTGGCGCGAAGCGCCGGAGGATTTGTTAAATCCCTCCCCTTCGACAAGCTCAGGGCGAGCCCCCTTCGGGTACTCCCTTTATAAAAGGGAGAATAGTTTTAGTTCCTCCTTTCATAAAGGAGGTGTCCCAAGTTTTGTCGAAGAGACTTGTCCTGAGCGAAGTCGAAGGACGGAGGATTTATTAAAACAAATCCCTCCCCGTCCTACGGACTGGACTCCCTTTATAAAAGGGAGAATGAAATCCCCCTTCGACAAGCTCAGAGCAAGCTCCTTGCGGGGACTCCCTTTAGAAAAGGGGAGAATAAGCACAACAAAAATCCGCCCTAAAAATGGCGGAGTAAAGTTTCTATTTTTAATTAAGCAAATTTGGGCGTTAAAAAGACATCTTCGGTTCTTCCGAAAGCACAACTTCAAGCAAAGAACTTTAACACCCACAACAGTGTCCTAATTATTATTTCAGAAAATTGTCCACAATACCAGCCCAAGAAAATATAAAGACAGAATTATTTGAAATCGTCAAATAATTATTTTAAGAAAACTTTTTTTACTTCCACCGGTTCGCCGTAAAATTGATTGAATAAATTTTTTACTCTCCACGAATCCTCGGAGGAATAAAAAATTCTTTTTCCGGTTTTATCCAAAGACGATTCTATTTCCGGATGATGCTCAAGATATTTTTTTAATTTCTTGGCGACTATTTCCCCTTGAGAAATAATTTTTACTCTTGATGGAACACGTTTTTTTATTTTGTCTTCAATTAACGCATAGTGAGTGCAAGCCAAAACTAAAGTGTCTATTTTATTACTGCGTTCAAGAAGTTCTTTTAAATATTTTTTTAATATTGAATCAAGCCCGTCCCATTCAAACTCTCCGGCTTCTATAATCGGCACCAGCAATGTCCCCGCTTGTTGATGGACTTTGATGGAACTGTCCATTTTGGTTATTTCTTTCGGATAGGCAAAAGATTGGACCGTCGCTTCAGTTGCCAAAATTCCGACTTCTTTTGTTTTTGTTTGTTCAATCACCTCTTCAGCGGTAGGGATAATTATTCCCAAAACTTTTTTCTTGGGATAATATTTTGGAAGAAATTCCATTTGGATTCTTCTTAATGCCGATGACGAAGCGGTATTGCAGGCCAAGATAATCATCTCGGCTCCTTTATCAAATAAATAGGAAACTCCCTGTTTTGTAAAACGGTAGATTGTTTCGTGGCTGTGGGAGCCATAGGGAGTTCGCGCATTATCTCCAAGATAAATATAGGAATACGAAGGCATCTGTTTTTGGACTTCACGCAAAACCGAAAGCCCTCCCAGCCCCGAATCAAAAAAACCCAACATATAAAATAATTTTATTTTATTTAAAATAAGGAACGTATTGTCCGGTTCCGCTATTTACTGTCCCGTAGTAATAATAATTGGCATCGTGGCTTACCGCAGTAGCGCATCCTTGCGAAGCGTATTCTCCTCCCCAGCTTCCGGAAATAGTTTGGTTGCAAACATCAACCGTCACCGGTTTAAAATATGGAACATAAACATACCCTCCGTAGGAAGTTCCCCAAAAGGGCTGGTTACTAATAAGAAGGCCAACCGCCAAAATCACCAAAAAAATCAAGAATATAGCTAAAAAATGTTTTTTGTATTTCATACCTTGTGTTTTTTCTTAATTTCTTTCTCAATATCCGCCTCAAATTCTTCTTTGGCATTCTCCGCCTTTTTTCTTAAATTTTCAAGATCTTTAATGGAAAGCTTGTTCAATTCAACAGCTTCTTTTTCCAATATATCTTTTTTATTTTTTAAAGGATCTTCTATCACTATTTCCAAAAGAGCGTTTAAAATGTGCCCCACTTTTGGTCCGGGTTCAAGCGAAAGAATTTTCATCAATTCATTGCCGTTGATTTTTAGCATTTTTGGAGAAATCGGATCACGCTTCACTTTGTCTATCATAAAAAGAAGGTGTCTTAATTTGTAAGGGAATGCTTTGGGAACTCCGGAACCGATTCTGTCGGCTTCCCTTACTTTCAGCAAATCATCGACATTTTCCGTCCCCACGCGAGCCAGAAATCTTCTCACTCCGGCTTCGGTAACTTCTCCCACGTTATAATAAAAAAGATGATACCTTACCAAATGGACGACTTTTTCAATAACTTCTTTTGAAAATTTTAGATTTTCCAAAATCTTTTTTGTCATTTTTGCGCCGACATATTCATGTTGATAAAAAGTGGAGTTGGCGCCCTCTCCTTTTTTAGTTCTCGGTTTTCCGACATCGTGAAACAATGACGCCAACCTTATTTCAAAAGAATATTTTTTTGAAACGGAATACCCCAACGCCAAAACATTGTGCTCCCATACGGTATAAATATGATGCTTGTTTTGAGCGACGCCGACGCCCTCTATTAATTCCGGAACAATATATTTCATGAGTCCCAAATTATGCAGAATCCTTACTCCCTGTTCGGCATTGTCGGACATAATAATTTTAGAAAATTCATCCCTGATTCTCTCTTTGGATATTTTTCCGAGCAGATGAGCGTTATCTCTTATTGCTTTTTGGGTATTTTCCTCAATTACCCATCCGTTGGAAGTTCGGACGCTATTGGAGTCAACATCGCTTAATTGAGACAAAAATCTTACCGCTCTCATCATTCTCAACGCATCTTCTCCAAACCTATCTTGAGGATTTCCTACAGTTTTTATTTTTTTATTATTCAAATCGTCAAGACCGCCGAAGATGTCGATAATTTCAATCTTGCCGTTTTTTTTATTTGATTGTTCGCTTTCAATATCCAAAGCCATCGCATTAATCGTAAAATCTCTTCGCGCCAAATCTTCTTCCAATGTTTTGGCAAACTTCAGATTTTTTGGATGCCGATTATCGGAGTAATCGCTTTCAATTCTAAAAGTTGTTATTTCAATCAATTTCAAAGAATCTTTTTGAGAATCGGTTTTTAATCCCACCGTTCCGAAATCATTTTCATAAATTGTTGATTCCTTTTGAGGTTCGGATTTTCTGTAATTAAAAAATATTTTTTGGATTTCTTGAGGCAAAGCGTCGGTGGCAACATCCCAATCTTTGGGTTCCTGACCAAGGATAAGATCTCTTACACAACCGCCGACCGGATGCGCCTTAAATCCCGCCTCTTGTAGCGTTTTCACAACCTCAAAAATTTCTTTTGGTATTTTTTGAAATAAAATTTCTTTTGACATTTTTTCTATTTATAATAGAGTAATAACAGCAATAAAAATCAATTTCGTCAATAATTGTCTTATATTATACACTCAAACGATGAATGGTAAAAATTTCCGTTTGATTATAACCAATTATTTTTGCCCTCGTAGTGAAACGGATATCACGTTAGGCTTCGAACCTAAAATTCCGGGTTCAAATCCTGGCGAGGGCACCTGAGTAAAATAAATATATGAATAAAAAAATTTTAGTTTTGATTATTTTTGTAATAGCAGTAATTGCCGTTTATTTCGGCTTTGTAAAGAAAAAACCGGTTGAAGTCGCTACCGCCCCGCAAGCTTTGGGCACATTCTCAAATTCTTATATAGCCGGCTATGAAGGAGATTTTCAGTCGATTGATTATTCATTATCGTATCCGAAAAATGATTTTTCTCTCAGCTCAAGAATAATCGACCCGTCAATTATAAACATCAAAGAACTCTCAACCGGAAAAATGAGTTTTATAAAAATATTTTATAACGGGGCGGCCGGATTTTCCTCGGCTAAAGATCTTTGGAAAAATCAATTTCAACAACAATGCCCCGATTGCGCTCAAACAAACAACAGCTTTTCTTATCTTTCAAGCGATATTGCCACGTTCCAAAACGCGACAGATACATGGATAATTTTTTCACGAATTCCGGGATTTGTTGTCTCGGATTTAAAAAAACCGTCAAGTGAATTGGAAAAAATTCTCTCTTCCATTTCAATCTCGGTTTCAAAATCTTCGGCGCCTGAATTTTCTTTGATAAAAATATATTTTGCCGATTCTAAAAATCAAAACACTAATTGCGACAAAACAATCGCATCAGAAAGACAGATAATAAAAACTCCAAAAATCGCTCAAGCCGCCATAGAAACCCTGCTTGATGGCCCGAACACTCAAGAAAAGGAATCCGGATTAACAACAGCCATTCCTGCCGGATCGGAATTAAATTCTGTCTCAATAACAAATGGAACAGCTTTTGCCGATTTTAATCAAACAACCGAATCGGGAGGCGGTTCCTGTTCTATGACTCAAAGAATCGCTCAAATAAAACAAACTTTATTGCAATTTCCGACAATTCAAAAAGTGACTCTATCTATTGATGGCAAAACCGAATCAATTTTCCAGCCATAAAAATTGAAAAGTGACAAAATAAATGGCAGAATAAATCAGATATTTTTTATATTTTCCGCCCGTAGCTCAGCTGGTAGAGCAGCTCCCTCTTAAGGAGATGGTCGAAGGTTCGATCCCTTCCGGGCGGACAGAAAACAAAAAGCACTCTTGCGGTGCTTTTTTGTTTTATGTTTGTCAGTGAAGGAATCGAATCGGAAGGCCTGCCTGCCGGTAGGCAGGGGTCGGGAGACTCATAATCCGACTCCTTAACACCCAAACAAAAAACACCCGAAAAAGATGTTTTGTTTTGCCCTTCTTCACATAAAGCTTCTAAGGGCACTTTTCGTCTGGCTTGCGCTTCGTAGCTCGCCAGAGCGAAGAAGTGAGCGGGTGAGCGGAATCGGACCGCCGTCTCAGCCTTGGCAAGGCCGTGTAATAGCCACTATACGACACCCGCAAAATTATTTGTTTATATTATAGTGTTTTTTTGAAAAAGTCCACACAAAAAATCCGCTTTGAAAGCGGAATTTATATTATTTACATTCTTTTTCTCCAAATCCATA
The DNA here is from genome assembly GCA_021812345.1 of bacterium. Taxonomy (GTDB): domain Bacteria; phylum Patescibacteriota; class Minisyncoccia; order UBA6257; family JAGOQP01; genus JAKAHY01. Next base: position 7,760 of record JAKANP010000012.1, read on the forward strand.
TTTTTACTTTGACTCCTTTGTCATCGGTAATTTCCGAAAATTTGATATCGGGAACAAATCTGTTCACTTCCAGCAATTCAACGGCTTTTTGAGTAGTGGTATCAAAAATATTTTTATCCGAAGATTCAAAAATTGGAACGTAAATAATCATTTCCTTATTTGACATTTTGCGTCTCCCGAAGTTCTAAATAGTAAAGATACAGCAATAATTTGATTCAGTCAAAAATCTATTAATTTGAAGATGATGCGGTAGTGGTGGAGTAGATATTGGTAGATGTCGTGTTTAATAAAGATTCGGATTTTTTAGTTGAAGATTTTTTTGAATACAAAACATTTCCATCAATAGCTATCTGTTTAAAAAGCTTGTAGGCGCTTTGCACCGATTGGGCGGCGTTATCAAGAAAATCCTGAAACTGGGATAATGTCTCGGCGTCAATATTTTGAGCGCCAATTAGCGCACTTGCCGAATCCGTGCTTGAAGCCGCCAAATTAACAAAATAATCGGCTTGATTTAGCATATTTTCAAGCGATGTAGTATCCTTTCCTTTCTCTTTGACTCGCTCTATCTCTTGCCCGATAATTTTTTCTCTTTTCTGAGCGGTTTTTATAACAGTGTTTTGATAATATCCCAAATGAGCGGAAAAAATAAGCTTCTTCAAATAAGATTGCTGATTAAACCGGATATTTTTTATATTACCCGCAACCGCTCCCAAAGATTTGGCATCCAAAACAGAATTGGTTTTGGAAATAAGCTTACCTAATGCTTTATCGTCTTTATCAATCATTTTCAAAATATTCTCTCCGGCAACTCCGTAATAATCGGAGTTTTCTTTTATCTCGGCACTCAAATCTTGATTTCTGAAGATTAAAACATTGATGATGTCGCTTAATATTTTTTGGCTCTGTTGCAAATAATTATTTTCAAACGATTTATCGAAATGCCCTTTTTGTTCGTATGAATTTTTAGCCGACTGAAAATTATTCACATCATTTTCAAATTGCCCATAAACTTTGGAAAAGTTTTGGGAATCGGAAGTTGTTTCGGTTATCAAATATGGCGACGATGACGAAATTGATTGATCCGATGTAAAATATTTTTTATTCCCGTATCCGGAACTTAAATTATCAAGCTGATTAGCGGGCTGAATTGAACCCTTTGATAACAGAGGAAATTGATTTTGGGTTTTAGCTTGAGCTCTGTTTGATAAAAAACCAATCCCTATAAAATAAAATATTGTTAAAAAAATAAAAAATTGTTTCATATGTTATCAAAACGACGCCAGAGTGGCATCAATGGCGCTCATTGAATTTTCTTGACTTACAAATTTGGCTAAGTTCGGATCAAAACTCAAAGAACTGGCCTCCAGCGCCACCGACGAGCTATCAAAAGGAAGAGCATCGGAAGAGCTTGATGTTGAAGCGGAGGAATTGACTGTCTTTGATAAAGATTGAGCCACTTGGACCGACTGTTTTTCTCCGGCGATATAATTTTGAATAAGATTACTGGCTTTATCGGCGGTTCTTTCTTCTTTATAAATTTTGCTGATGTCCGTTATTTGAGATTGTTCTTTTGTAAAAGGATTTCCTAAAAATATAACAACGGCAAGAATGGCGACAAAAGCGGGAATGGCGAATTTCATCCATTTATTAAAACCAATCTGAAGTTTTATTTTATTTGCGGTAAGTTCCGGCTGTAATTTATTGTCTTGGGGAAGATTGCTTAAAATATTTAAAAGTATCGATTTATCCGGTTCGATTTTATTTTCGATTTCATCGGCAACTTTTAAAAATTCGGATAGCTCTTTTTCTCCTTCCGAATCAAAAATTTCGGACATTTTAAGCCGACTGTTTTCTTCTTCCACTTCGTTTATTATTTTTTTTAAATTTTCTTTTTTCATTTTTTATTTTCCAACAAAATATTTTTTAAAGATTGAACGGCTCTGAACTGAAGCGCTCTCACGGCAGAAGATGATTTTTTCAGAACTTGGCATATTTCATCATTGGTCAATCCGTCAAAAAATTTTAAAGTTATCACCTCTCTTTGTTCTTCACTCAATCCGACAAGCGCGCTTTTTACATTTTTTAATTTTTCCGAATAATCGCGCTCTTCTTCAATATCTTGCTTATCTCCCGACGATTCCAAAATTTCCAAATCATCAACTAAAATTTCCTTCTTCTTCCGCCAATGGTCTATCAAAGTATTTTTAGCGATAGCAAACAGCCAAGGAAGGACTTTTTGAAAATCAAAATCTTTTTTGTCCGCCGAATTTTCCCAAGCTTTGACAAAAACTACCTGGGTTAAGTCCCGCGAAAGATTTTCATCGGCAGTTCTGATGATAAAATATCTGTAAATCGGAGAAAGATACTTTGAGTAAACCAACTCAAAAGATTCTCTATCAAAATTTTTTGCCTGATTTAGATAATCTTTGAAATTTTTTTTGCTTTTTATCTCTTCCATATTAACGGGTTAAAGCCGAAATTGTTATTGGAAAATGAAGTAAACGACACTACAAGGATCTTATCAAATCGGAGATAACGCCCCTTATATAACCGACATAGTCGGTGGAATCAATCCCCCATGGGTCTATATTTACCACCCTAAACGATGAATTTTCAAGCAAAGCGGATGCGCTCTGCGGATCAGAACTGTTGTCGGTAATGATTGTTTTGGCTCCTATTTTTTTCAAATCAGTCCTAAAAACAGTTCCCAATTTGTCCGCGCTATATGAAGTTGATGATAAATCAAAAGCCCCGACGGTATGAACCTGAAGACTGTCCACTAATGGAGACCAAATTGCTCCATCCAAGGCAACGCTTTCTGAATGAAAATTTTTTAAGACATCCAGAGTTGATCTTAATAATGTATCCAATTGAATTGAATAGTCGTAAGCGTTGTTAATATAATCTTCTTTGTTGCCGACATCAAATTTCCCCAGTTGTCTGCCTATGCCTTGAATAACCTGTCTTACGTCCTGCAAGGAAAGCCAATAATAAATTTGATTGGAAGAAATTGTTTTTTTGGAATCAAAAACATTCGGATAAGCAATTGAACTGGACGACGAGATAAATTGGTCCAACGGAACGACTATAACTTTTTTATTTGATGAAGAGGACAGGTTTTTTGTCCAGTCATCAAACCCATTTCCCATGGCAAAAAATATTCCTTGAGAAAATCCTCTTCTGTTTTTTCCAATTTGGTTTATCCAATCGGTCAAAGAATTATCGGACGGAGAAGCAAAAACCTTAACTTCAACCTTATCTTTTCCGACGGCGTTTATCCAATCGGCAATCATCGGAAACGAAGTTGCCACTTGCACCTTCGGCAACGATGAGTCGTTCACGACGGTATAATCTTTGTTTTCAATGTTGGGAGCTTCTTTGACGACAAACAAAATCCCGACAACTAAAAAAACCGCTAAAAAAATTATAATATCCGATTTTCTGATTCTCAAAAACATAAACAAATATTTTTAATTAATACAAATTAGAAACTACTGAACAAAAAATTCATCGGATCTTGATATCCAAAGAGCCACGGATTGTCCGAAGCGTAACCGACACAATTTGTTTTTTTACCATCAGGATTGATACAAATATCGCTCTTGGGCGAACCGATAACCGGCTCGCTTTTTATTTCCAAATGAAGATGAGTGTCGCTTTCTCCGGTTTGGTCGCATCCGTCTTTACCTATTTTCCAATAATCGCACCCGTATCCGGTATTGCCGACGGTCGCTATCTTTTGTCCGCCGGATACCGCATCACCGATTCTCAAACCCAACTCAATCGATTTCAAATGTCCATACAAAGAATAAATTTTCTCTCCATTTATTTCATGTTCTAAAATTATAGTGTTTCCCAAACCGGCATCGCCAGCTCCGTTTAAAACTATATTTTTAACAGTACCCGGATAAATAGCGTAAACTCCCAGATCGGTGGCGTCTTTATAAGGCGCCAAATCCAATCCGGCATGCTGGATATATTCGTCTTTTTTGTCTTGGCTCCAAACACCTCCCGATCTTATGGGAGAATTATATCGCTGGCGAACCCAGAATTGAGACAGATTAACTGGAGCAAAAAAATTGTCTTTCAATTTGGCGTTATCTAATGTCACATAAGAAACAACCGCATCTCCGGTTTTGGCGGAATCATAAAAAGTTTTGGCGATATCGTCGTTCAACCGGATGCATCCTCCCGAAAACTGACTGGTGACCTTGGAACCGTCTCCCCAATAAGGAATATTGTGTATAAAAAAATCTTCATAAAATTGGACGGCGTCTTCCATATAAACCGGAACTACCGACGATTTTAATTTTCTGGTTTTAACTCCGATATCAAAATATCCGGTTGGAGTTTCAAACCAGATTCCATAAGGCGCCTGGTAGGCAATGGGAAATATTTTTTGGACAACTCCGTTTTCATAAAACAGAATTTTATTATCGGTCAAATTAATTTCAAAAAGACGAAAAGCATTTTCTTTCGGCGGCCTGAAACAATATTTTTGATCTTCGGAACTTAAAGATGCTATATTGTTCCCGCAATAATTTATCGGATTGTTTTTTATCACCACCAAAGCGGTTGATGAGTCGGAAGAAGAAGCTGAATCTAATTGACTGAAGCCGGATGTAGAAACATCTCCACCGGGGACAGAAAGCGTCGACGATTCATTGGAATCTTTCGGATAATAAATTGCCTCGGAAGCCATTAGGTTTGACAGTTTATTTTTCAAAAAGATATTATTTTTAAATATAAAAAATCCGCCGACAAAAAGTATGACTAATAGAATAATTAAGGATTTTTTCATTACCAATTGATTCTAATCTAAAAAATATTTAAATAAAAGAATGATTTTCTTTCCGTCCCAAAATAAAAAAATGCCAAATTATTTATTTTTTTAAAAATTAAAACCAAAAAATAGCTGGCGCATATTAAAAACCTTATTATCATCACGGTTTCAATATTGAAACTGTGATGACGGTCCATTTTTACCACATATCTCAATCATAATCGCAATCGCATCAAAATAATGACTTCTTCCTAACTCTTAAAGACGATGTTTCCCAGATATAAAAAGCCGCGTCTGGCAAAGACCAAACGCGGCAAGAATTGTTCGGTCACGCTTCAAGCGCGACCGAACACAAAGAGCGCGACCGCAGCGGCAAGGACCACTGCCGCAGTCATCCAGTCCGCCAGCAGAAAAAACTTCTGCCGGCGAACAGCGCGATGGACAGCGCGACGCGCCGCCCATCCACAACAGAGAGCCCCGACGATGGCGCCAAACGCCATCATCAGGGTCCAGAGCCGTTCGGTCCCGGACGACGCAAGCGCCGTCCCGAGACCGAAGTTCAGGTCCACCAGAAATCCGGCAAACCCGAAAAGAAATGAAACCAGAAACGCGGCGACGGCAACAAACACCGCCGCCACCCCCAGATAAATCCACCGATTGAACATAGTAAAAATCCTTTCCGCTCGCTGTGCGAGCCGTCCACTTCCAATTTAATTTACAGTGAATTTTTATCACTTTTCAAAAACCTGTTTTATATTATACCAGATAAATACAGATTGTCAATATTAAAAATTTAAACAATAAATCCTTCGCTTTTTTAAAATTAAAACAACAACATACATATTTAAAGAAACCTCACTTGTATCACGGTTTCAATATTGAAACCGTGATAATAAGAATATTCTTATAAAAAAATCAATATTTTTATCGTCATATTAAAATAAAATACTTGGAATAATAATATCTTCCCCGCTCTGAGGGGCATGGTTTTCTGGACTGGAATAGAAAAATCCGCGCTAATCGCGGATTTTTTAGATTATCAATTCAAAAAAATGATTTAATTTCCTGTGCTGGTTCCCGTGATCATAGACTCGAGGGTTTTCACATCAAACGGATTGTATACCTGTTGAGCTTTTCCATTTTTAATAACGTAAAGAGTCGGTGTGGAAATATTTTGTCCCATCGCCTTTTGCGCATCCGCCATAAATCCATTTATTTGATTGGAATATTTTTGAGCATCGTAGCAGGAAGAAAACTGATTGACATCCATTCCGATTTTCTTGGCTGAACTTACAAAAAAGTCACGCGTCAGATTTCCCGAATTTTCATTGCTCTTGCCGTTTTTAATTTCATTAAGCTCGGCGGTATAAATTGCATCATACATATCCCAAAATTTTCCCTGATCATTGGCGCACTCAGCCGCTTGAGCCGCATGCCACGATTCCCCGCTTCCTCCTTTTTGAGCATAATCGTCAATAAAGGTAAGGATTTTAAAAGCCATATTCGCTTTGCCGGTATCAATTAAATCTTTTCTGATTTGCGGTTCTGCCGTCCCGAAAAACTGAGTGCAAGCGGAACATTGAAAATCACCGAATTCCAAAATAGTCGCCGGAGCGTCGGCTTTTCCTAAAAGAGGCAATCCCTGAACCGAAAGCCCTTGGTCTGCTAAAGATAAAGGCGCCGCCGGTGTTTGAGTGCTTGCATTATTTCCTGAATTTTTAGGAAAAAAATACATCAGCCCCATTCCCACCACGAGAACGGCAATGACAATGATTAAATAAACAGTCAACTTGTTGTTGTTTTGCATATTTTTTATTTTATTAATTAAATGTTTTACAAGTATAAACTAAAACAATATCCACGGTCAAATATTAAAACCGGACAAAAAAATTTATTTTCCCCTATTGACATTAATCTTGAGATTAAGCAAATATAAACTATACTATTTTAATATGTTGATAAAAATCAAACAGGCGATATTGGTTATTGGCGATATAATTTTTCTATATGCGTCGCTTTTTTTGATGATTTTGGTCCGTTACGGAAATATAAGCAAATTTCTATTTGACGCCCATTTTGTTCCTTTCTCGATAGTTTTTATTTTATGGGTCGCAGTTTTTTACATCGCCGGACTTTATGATTTAAGGGCTGTAAAAAATAGGGTTGATATGATTCAACAACTTCTGGCGGCAACTATCGCAAGTTTAATCGTTTCTATAATCGCCTTTTATTCCATTCCTGCTTTTAATATCGCTCCTAAAAGAAATCTGGTGATTTTTTCGGCAATCTTTTTTGTTTTTGCTTATGGATGGAGAGAATTATTCGGATTATGGTCAAAAATTCCTCAAAAAAGAGTCCTTACGGTTGGCGGAGGGAAAGAAGAAAATTCAATGAATGAATATCTTTTTGAAAATCCTCAGCTGGGCTATAAAATAGCTTTTCAAATGAGCGACGTACACCAATCAAACGATGAATATTTTTTGAAAATCATAGAAGACTACAAAATCGATACCATAATTATCGGCCCTCAAGCGGAGCATTCCCAAGAAATACTTGAATCGGTTTATAAAAATTTAGATAAAGGGATTGAAGTTATGGATTTTACTTCAGCTTACGAACTTTTTTATAAAAAAGTTCCTCTCTCGGCGATTCATTATTTATGGGTAAGCACGAACGTTTCAAAAAGCCAAAGAATTTATGAAACAATAAAAAGACCTTTTGAGATACTGCTTTCCCTCATTTTAATTATTATACTCTCTCCGTTTATACTGTTTGCCGCTATCGGAATAAAATTAAATTCAAAAGGGCCGGTTTTTTATACTCAGCCCAGAATCGGCAAAAAGCAAAAGATTTTTACGATATACAAATTCAGAACCATGATAAACAATGCCGACCACAACGGCCCCGATTGGACCGAAAATCACGATCCGAGAATTACCGGTTTTGGAAGAATACTCCGATTTACTCATTTTGATGAAGCCCCTCAACTTTTCAATGTTTTAAGAGGAGATATGTCTTTTGTCGGGCCTCGCCCGGAAAGCGTTCCTTTGGTTGAAAGTTTCAGAAAAAAAATACCGTATTATGACGTCCGCCATATAATCAAACCGGGGATATCCGGCTGGGCTCAAATAAACTATAAACCCAGCGCCTCCATAGAAGAAGCTTACGAAAAGTTCCAATATGACCTCTACTATATAAAAGAACGCTCACTCACCTTGGATGTTTTGATAATATTAAAAACATTAAAGATGTTTCTGTACAACAACTAAATCCCAAAATAACGACTTAATAACGGATTTTAATAAATTAAATCCGATAAAAACTTGGAATTTATCAAATATTGTGCCATAATTATGATACATTCCCCCATATTCGGGGGTTTAAATTAAAACACCAAGCATTTACATAGCATTTCATTCCTGAAACAGGGTGAAACGCGATGGTATTAAATTCGTTTTATATGGCAGATGAGCGCGAAAACAATGAAAAACAGCTTTTAGAAAGCGCTATCCGGGGTGAGGCCTCGGCTTTTGGCTTGCTTTACGACAAATATCAACCGAATATTTTTCGGTTTATATTCTTAAAAGTAAGCCGACGTGAGGAAGCCGAGGACCTCACCCATCAGGTATTTTTGAACGCTTGGCAAAATATAGAGGCCTTTGAAGATCAGGGATTACCGTTATCGAGCTGGCTTTATAAAATCGCCAGAAACAAAGTCATTGACTATTATCGAACCAAAAAAAGCATCGCCAGCATAGAAAATGTCCCCGAAGATTATTTTGAAACCTCACAAGATGGCGGCATGGAACAAATAGGAAACAAAATAGAAACGGAAGGAATATACAAAGCTTTAAAAAAACTTTCTGCCGAATATCAGGAAATAATAATAATGAGATTTGTGGAAGAATTATCGCCTCGGGAAATATCAAAAATAACCGGCAAAAAAAGCGGAGCAATAAGGGTTTTGCAATTTAGAGCTCTAAGACGGCTTAAAAAAATACTGGAAGAAAATGAATAAAAAACAAATAATCAACAAATTAAAAGTATTAAAAGAAATCAATCCCGAAAATGACTTTTCTAAAAAGTCCAGATTGGCTATTTTACAAACGCCCTTTGTTTCTAAAAAAGATTTTCAAGGAGAGTCGATTTTGTCGGCGCTGGAAACCGCTCCGGCAAAATTAAGAAGTTATTCTTTAAAAAATATTTTCTCCAGCAGTGGCAGGGTGATTTCCGTGGCAGTGGCAACAGCTATTATTTTAATCGGGATCTATTTTGCCACATCTCAATTATCACCTCTTTTTTTACCGGGATTAAATCAGAGTAAGGTTGTTGCCGAAGCGAATATGGTAAACAACACTATTGACATTCAACTTTCTCACATAACCAAATTTGAACAGACCGCCAAAGCAAGCACTACCGCATTAAAAGAAGTGGCCGCCACTACTCCCAGTCATATCAATTCTTCCATAATTCAAGCCGAACAATCTCAGATAGATTCCGCTTTTAATGCCGATCCGCAATCGCAAAACAATCAAGATATAAATAATATATTAAAAACTATTTCTCAATAAAATAAAATGAAGACAACAAACATTAAAAAAATATTTTTTTCAATTATTTTCTGCGGATTGTTATCGGCGGCATTCTTTTTTAATATTTTGAAAGCAAACGCTCAAGAGCAACAAGGCGATTCTCTCTCTGATTTGATATCTCAAACTAAAGACGAGGTAACCCAATTATTGAACCTTAAAGACAATACAACTTTGCCTTCCGATCAAAAACAGCAACAAGAAACCGATTTGAATATAAAAATAATTTCAAATGTTTTAAATATTTCATTATCTCAAGTAAGTTCTACTATTGGACAATTTTCCAGCACTACCGCTCCTCAAGGAGAAGACTGGACCGGTGTTTATGCTTATGTGAATAATTTGCTCAATAACGATTATCAATATTATCAAACCGCCCAAGATGAATTTAGCGCCTCTTCCACCGTGATGACCTTGGATCAATTAAAATCTTTTGCCAAAGATTTAAACGATAAAAAAACAAATCAAACGGACGAAGATCTCCAAAGAATAAATATTATAATCGCCGCTTTGAATACGCCGGACATTTTATCAATTGCGGATGACAGACTCGTAAAAGTTTCATCGGATGTCAAAAAAATATATGACAGAAATATGACCAAGAATCAGACTCTAAAAGATCTTTATAATCAGGCGTCAAAATATTTATCAGACGCCCACGATTATAACAATCAAGCGCTGGATATGATATTAAACACATTTACCGCTTCCAGCACCACCTCGACCAAAGATTACGTAGCATCGCTTAAAGATAAAATATCAAAAAGCAAAGAGGTTGCCGCTAACGCCTTGTCCGACATAACTTCTCCCGATTCCACTTCCAGTTCCACTCAGAATTTATCCGCAACCCCCCGGGATATAGATAATTATTTAGCCAATTTAGTTTCAAATGCTTATACAAATATAAAATCGGCTTATGATGTTTTTGTGAAAATGAGCACTAACATAAATAAATATTTAAACGACTGATAAAAAATATTTCACGAAAGGCCACATACTAAAAATTTCACTTTCATCACGGTTTCAATATTGAAACCGTGATTCATTTCTGCTCTTATTAAAACAAAAACTTTCTCTCCGCCTTTAAAAACAATACTTCCTAAAATAAAAACGCGATTAATTAATCGCGTTAAAGATGATATTGGACAACGTTTTATTCGATGTCCTAAAAATTTCCACTCCGTTTATTTGATAGACCGAAACCGGTCCAAAATATCTTGAGTCCAGAGAAAATTGACGATTGTCCCCCATAACAAAATACTGATTATTACCAAGATAAATCCTGAATGATTTTGTGTTCCCCAGGCGATTAAAATTTCCGGACACTTTTTCAAGATGTTCAAGCGGCGTTCTGATAAATAATCTTCCGTCGTCAAATATCACTTCCTCCTTTGGAAGTCCCACAACCCTTTTTAAAAAATCTTCGGGCATTGTGAGATTTTTATCCCAATAAAATCCGGTATGAGTGACGGAGACCACGTCCCATCTTTTGATTCTGTAGTTTTTGTCGATGTTTTTCAGAATGATAACATCATTATTGTGAAAGTTCGGCTCCATGCTATGACCGAAAATCCATAGAGCGCGATAATTTTTTTGAATTACCGGCTTTAAGAAAATAATTTCTTGCCAGAGGCAGATTCCGTAAACAGAAACAGAAACAACAACAATCAACGAAATAAACAAAATCAATTTCAATCGGACGGGTTTCATTTTTTCTCCCTTAAGAACTGGAAGAATTGTAAATTTTTTATTTTTATTCGTCAAATAAAAACCGACTGGAATAAATCAGTCGGTGAAAATATTAAAATTCCATTTTTTGATTTATAAAATCAGGAATTGAATCTGAAGCGATTCTTTCCTGTTTCATTGTATTTCTGTCTCTTACGGTAACAGTGCCATCTTCAAGAGTTTGAAAATCAACAGTAAAACAATATGGTGTTCCGATTTCGTCCTGACGGCGGTATCTTTTGCCGACATTTCCGCTGTCGTCAAATGCTATTGGCGCCACTTTGGCTGATTTTATTTTGGAATATATTTCTTTTGCTTTATTAACCAATTCCGGCTTATTTGCCATTAACGGAAAAACGGCGGCTTTGTAGGGAGCCAAATTAATATTCAAATCAAGATAAACTCTGGTATCTTTTTCCAATTTTTCCTCTTTGTAAGCGGAGGATAAAATCGCCAATGCTGTGCGCTCAACTCCAAGCGACGGCTCAATAACGTGAGGAATAAATTTTTCTCCGGTTTTCTCGTCAAAATATTCCATGCTTTGTCCGCTTGATTTTTGGTGGCTGGACAAATCAAAATCTCCGCGATAAGCCAGGCCGTAAAGTTCTTTTCTCCCGAAAGGAAATTCAAATTCTATATCAACGGTTCGTTTTGAATAATGGGCTCTGTCGCTTTCGGGAACTTCGTAATAAAAAATTTTTGATTCGTCGAGTCCGATGGATTTCATCCATTTTTTTAATTCACCAAGCCAATACTCAAATTGATCCTGCCAAGAATTTTTGGAAATGAAATATTCAATTTCCATCTGTTCAAATTCTCTGGTTCTGAAAATAAAATTTCCCGGAGTGATTTCGTTTCTGAATGATTTTCCGATTTGAGCTATGCCAAAAGGAATTTTTGGAGACATCGACGACATTACTTGTTTGAAATCAACAAACATCGCTTGTGCCGTTTCGGGACGAAAATAAACAACGTGCGATTCGTCTTCTGCTGGTCCCAAAAAAGTTTTGAGCATTAAATTAAATTGTTTGGCATCGGTAAATTCTTTCTTCCCGCATGAAGGACAGATATATTTTTCTTCTTTATCTTTTTCAAGCATATCGGCTCTGAATCTTTCGTGACAATTTTTACATTCAACCAATGCGTCCGAAAAACCTTTTAAGTGCCCGCTCGCTTCCCATGTTTTTGGGTTCATTAAAATAGCGGCATCTATTCCGTACATATCGCTTCTCTGATGAACAAAATAATTCCACCACGATTTTTTTATATTATTTTTCAACTCAACCCCAAGCGGCCCAAAGTCCCAGGCATTGGCAAGTCCGCCGTATATTTCTGAGCCGGCAAAAATAAACCCCCTTCTTTTACAAAGACTGATAATTTTTTCCATTAAGTCGGACTCTGATTTTTTTTCGTTTTTCATTTTATAAAATATATCTTAAGAGATTACCTATTGAGACATAACGGTGTCAAATTTCATAGGCAATGACGAATCGGAAATGTCTTTGGCTTCAATTTGATTTAACGACAATTGTACGGGTTGATTGGTAAAAGAATCGTTTCCGGAAACATTAATTTGACTGACTAAAAGCGGTCTTGAGCCTACTTGATTGATTGAAGGCGTGAGCGAAATCTGAAAAATTGCCTGAGGCCCCTGCCCGATAACTCCCTGATTTGCCGAAACAGAGCCGACATTCCAAGTAACTTCCTGAGTTCGCGGGTCGTAAGTTGGGACAGATTGAGTGTTGGCAGTAAATTTTCCGGTCCAAGAAACTCCGGGCCCCAGGAAAGCGGTTATTTTTACATCAGTGAGGTCATCGGCGAAAGAAGCAAGATTCCAATGAACGGTATATTCGGTGGCTTGTCCGACAACAGGAGGAAGCGGTCCGGAATTTACAATATCGGAAGATGGCTCTTTGTGAAAAGCGCTTTGATAAACCGTTAAATATCCCGAAACTTGGTTATCCAATTCGTCAAATCCGACAGTTTTGGAAGCGGTAACATTATAAGGGACGGTCGGCGACGATATTTGGCCTACAACTTTGATGGTAAAATTTTTGTCACTCAAAAGATTGATCGGAAAATCGGGAAGCAGTTTCACTTTAAATGAAGCGCTTCCTTGAGCGTTAGAAGTCAGTTCTTTTAACATCGACAAATTGGCAGCCGTCCAAGTAATGGAATTATTAGAACTGTTAAAATAGCCGTCACTTGAAACTGAAGAATAATCAAACATCGCTCCTTGCAGTGTGGCAGTCAAAACCACATCCGATAAATTAATACTGGAATTATTGGCAAAATTTATTTGATAACTTAACTGATCTCCGGGGTTAACAATTTGATTCTGGCTGTTTAATTGAATTTGCAAAGAAAGAGGAGACGGCTCTATGGAAATAGAAGCGGTTTTAACATTGACATCATAATATTGCCCGCCGATTTGAACCTGGGCATGAGCTTCAATATTAAAAAACGAGGATTCTTTGCCTGTCACCGTTCCGGAAAAAATCACCGGCGTTTGGGTAGATGGCGGAACATTGGTTAAATTTAATGAATAGTCGCTGTTTAAAGTCGGACTGGAATTATTCAAATGAAAATTATCTGGAACTTTAAACTGAATTTTTGCCACATCTATCGGAGAATTTGAAATATTTTGATATTGCAAATCGATTTCAAAATCTTGACCGTTTAGAACCTTGTCCGGAGTGCTTAAATCAAGAGCAATGATCGGGTCTCGTGCCAAAACGCCGAAAGTTTTTGTTTTTTCAAATCGACTGGAAAAAGTATTGGCGTCATACGCGTAAGAAACGGTTCCGACAAATTGATAAGTTTGTAAAGAACTTCCTACAATTGCCACCTGGTAATCCTCTTTTATGGAGGCGCCGGCGGTTATCGGGTCCACATTATAAGTAATCACTCTTTTTGACGGGTCTTGAACATAAATAACGCCATCGGGCAAAGAAAGAGAAACACTGGGAGAACCAAGCGTTCTTTTTGAAACGTTGTTAAAAATAACAGAAAGAGTAAACGGACTGCCAACATTGGCTTCTGTCGGTCCGGAAATATCAACCGAAACATCTTTGGTTGAAAAATATTGATAAAGATAAAATCCGGAAAATCCGACTAAAATCAAAATTATGGAGATGAGAGAAATAATCAAAGTCTTTCCATATTTAGAAACGGTCTTGCCGGTAAAATTTGTTTCTTTTTTTCCATTTTCAGGATTTTTCCAAGGATTTAAAACGGGACGGTCGTTATTGCTTTTATTAAAATCGTCGGAAACAATTTTTGATTGTTCTCTTTTTACTTCTTTTTGGGAATAAAGCTCTTTTTCTAAGTCTTCAAGCGACATAAATATATTTTGCCAATTTTTAATTTTGGCGACTATTTGAATAATAATAACTCATCCGGAGAAAATTTTAAAGCGCATCTTCCACATAAAAATATCTGGCTGTCGGCTTTAAATGCTTCCACCGACTTGGAATGACACACGGCGCAAGATGATTTATCCGAGTCAAAACCTATTATTTTTAAAAGCGCCTTGGATACCTGATTGGCATCATATTTTTTTATAAAAATCTGGGACAAAAAAGCCCACAGCTTTCTATCGGACTGAAATTCAAAAAGATATTTATTCAAAAAATTTATTAAAGGCAAGAGGTCATAACGTTCTTTAGTTTTAAAATCCAAAAAATCGTCGTCGCTTATGCAATCAATCATAGACCAGCCGTCTCTTGGGCCTGCGCGTTGAATAAAACGCGCCTTCACAAAAGACATCGGCTGTAAATGGCCTGAAAGTTTTGATTTTATCTTTTTAATGCTTTTTGCCCAAGCGGATATTTTCCCAAAATCCTCTGTAAATAAATCAATTATTCCGTCAACTTCGCCGGAATCTTTTCTGCCTAAAACAATGGCTTTGGAATAGAACTCTTTCATAAAATAAAATATAACAGCCGGCGAAAATTAAAACAATTGACATTAAAAATGAAAACGATTTAGAATATCAAAAGCTTTTTGAAAAGAAGGGGGGAGAAAATGTCGGCGATGATAAACATAAAAACCGATAGAATTCATCCAAGAGCCATGGAATTAAAAAGATTCCTATTGGAACGGTTGGTTGGACAACAACTTGCCATTGATAGAATTGTTTCATCTTTTAATTTGTCGCTGTCTCCGCTAAAAGACCCGCAAACGCCGATTTTTGTCGGATTGTTTTTGGGCGGAACAGGCACGGGAAAAACATACACCGCCGAATTGGTGGCAGAATTCTTCTCCGGTAAAAAAGAGGGAATGACAAAAATTATGGGGCCTGATTTTTCGGAAGATCATTTAATTACCAGCTTGACCGGCTCTTCACATTCTTATGTAGGATATGACGACCCGCCGATTTTGACTCAAGACAATATA